>MHYA01000105.1 GCA_001825675.1 Planctomycetes bacterium GWF2_42_9
AAAGAATTCCAATGCGTGTGCGTGGCCCTTATCCGGTTCGGCTGTAAAAATACGCATTGGGTCATTTGCCTGAACTGCTTCATCACAGGCAACCTGTTTTTTTTCAAGCCAACCTAATAAACCACCTTCTTTACCTACATCAGGATGTCGGTCGCTAAGCATCGGATATACTTTCCTTGCTGGTGCACCCTCAATGCCGGCTGTACGAATTTCCAGCATGTGGTCAACTATAACGGCGGCGCCATTGCCAAATGCTTCATAAAGTTCTTTGGGATAACCAAAAGTGCCGTTAGCGCATAAAAACATAGACGCTAATTCACCTGTCTTGTATCGAACTATTACTGCGTGATTGAGCATTCCCTGTTCCATTGCTACAACTTCAACAGGTTCAGCAGCAAGAAACCAATTGCAGATATCAGTAAAATGCGTCATCTCGAAAAGCATTGGACCGAAAGGTGCTTGCTGCTTATCAAACACCCACGCCTTCCAACTATACCAGTCATCATTAATCCGAACAGATATGGCAGCCTTACCATCATCGGGAAGTTTGGGTCTATTTAAACCTTCACGGTCAAAACGCCATTTACATGGTTTTGAATTTTCCATGTGCGACCTAAAAATTGCATGTGCTTTTCGCATAGCTGGTGAACTGCGGCGATTATGGCCTACACAAAACGGTATATTGGCCTCATGAACTATTTTTTGAATTTCATACATTTCATCCAGAGTACGAGCCAATGGTTTTTCGCAATATACCGGCTTTTTAGCTTTGGCTGCAGCAGTAATAATCGGCAGACGAAGCTTTTCTGTGGTCGCTATGCAAATTGCATCCACATCAGGATTATTTATAGTTGCGTTGTAATCCTTGCTGATATTTATCGCACCAAATTTATTCTTACATTCCGTTAAAGCTTCCTCTGAAAGATCGCAACAGGAATGTAATACCATCTTTTTCGAATTAGCTATATTCGGAATGTGCTGACTGCGAGCCAACATTCCGCAGCCTATAACAGCAAAATTCATAGTTTCTTTCATATTTATTTGTTACCTTTTAAGAGCATTTAATTTTTAAACTGATTTATTTCCAGCCATTTAAGACATGACTCTGTCCATTGAGATACCAATTCATTTTCTTTTGCCAATCCCAAACCATGTTTACCATGGGGATAAATCTGCATCTCAAAAGGTATTTCGTTTTTTTTCAGAGCTAGTGCAAAAAGGATGCTATTTTCAACAGGAACCGTTTCGTCTTCCATTGTATGCCAGATAAATACAGGCGGAAATTTATTATGGACATGATTTTCCAAAGACATTTTTTCCTCTAATTCTTTCGAATGTCCAGGACCCAAAAGAGTATCAAAAGAATACTTGTGGCCAAATTGTCCAGAGCTAATAACTGGATAGCAAAGAATCAGGGCATCAGGACGACAACTATTTACATCATTCATTTGTAATAAAGAGTCCTCAAAGAAACACCCTAGACTCGCGGCTAAATGTCCACCCGCTGAAAAACCACACACTGCTATTTTATCTGATTTTATATTCCATTTTCCAGATTGTGATCGGACATATCTGACAGTTTCACCAAGTTCCTGCAATGGTTTAGGATAGCATTTTGTGCCGGTTGTATAATATAAAACAAAAGCATTCAAGCCTGCATTATTAAAAAATTTGGCAATAACCTCAGCTTCATGCTGTGCATGGCCGCTGTAACTGCCGCCGGGGCAGATTATTATTGCGCCAACTGGCAAATCTGTTTTAATCGTATAAGGAATTAATTTGTCTTTTATCGAAGTATCTGACTTAATAATACTAGCTCCTAATCCAAAAGATTCGAACAAAAAAATCAATATACATGCATATTTTATATTCATAATTTTCTAACCAACAGTAGAATTGTCCTTTTGAGGCAGATGAACTTGCTCTTTCTCTATTTCATTGAGACGACTACGTCCCACGACATATCCATCATCAAGATTATCTCTGCTTTTTTCTTTCAATAAATGCACCAGGTCTCTAAAGTTTATCAATCCACCAACAAACAGCCATACGGCGACAACTGCGGAAACTGTTACATTTATTATAAAATAAAATGTCCACCATTTTCCCCAAATAGCTTTAGAAATTCCAACTCTGCTATTGATAATATTTCCGACAATGAAAACTATAACCCAAAATAATGTAAGCGAAATAGATGCGATGGCAATTACCTTATCAGATGTAGTAAATTCTTTGCCGATACCGAATCTGGAAAACAGGTTCCATTTGCCGGCAGGTTTTTTTTTCTCCTCAACAACCTTTTTATTACGATGAAATAATTTATCAAATTCTAGGCTTTCTTCATGTTTCGTCAGCAAGGAAACAATAATATAAGCTGCGAGCGCAACTATTGCAAAAATAAAAGCCATTTCCATTCCAGTGAGGGGGAACACATCCGGAACATTACCTAGTAACGATGGATATTTGAGTTTAAGATTTGGCAAAAAATATGGCCAAAATATGTTTTGCAGCACAATACCAATTACAGAACATCCCGAGCCAATTATCATTGCGGCCCATGCGCCGGCAGTGGTTCCCCTTTTCCAATAAAGACCGCCGAGTATAACCGCACCCGCACCACCCAGATAAATAGCTCCTGTAATAGCGAAATACATAAAAATGAAATCTTTTAAATTAAAAAATAAACTGAAAAAGAACGCAAACAACCCAATGCTCAGAATTGAAAGCCTTAGAGCTTTTATATGAGCTTTGGGACTAAATGGCTTGCCTCTTAAAGGCATGATAACATCCTGGACCATAATAGAACCCCAGGAATGCAGATAGGTTGTATCGGTCGAAATATTACCTGCTATAAACGAAGCACATAACAACCCAACAGCACCTATTGGCAACAAACGCATAAGACCGACAGGAACGGTCAATTGCCCTCGAACCTGTGGATCAGCTATAGAGGCTAAATCACTATTTATCTGTTCCGCTGAAAATGTGTAGCCGCTGCCATGCAAAACGGTAAAGATGCATACAGGAACAAAAAACAAAAAAACATTAGTTATATAATTTCGCCAACCTGTTAAGATGCCTGCCATTCTTGCTTCATGCGGGCTTATCGCGGAATAATTATATGATTGGCTGCCTTGCCATGCATTGTAGCCATAAATAGTCAAAACAATTTGAAAAATAAAATACCAAAGATTAAACCCTTGCACTTCTTTTATATCAAATGGATCAAGCATTGATCGTCCCTGCGGGGCAGAACTTAAAACACTGATAATACTATGCCAATCAACCTTTATAAGAAGAATTATGATAACCATAAAAGTAGCGATACTAACAAACTGTCCTTGACAAAATTCAGTAACTATGATCGTAATCTGCCCGCCCATGGTCGCAAAAAGAACTGCAACTGCCAACAGGCATCCAATAACCAAAGCCAAAGTAAGATTAATTTCAATACCGGCTATTGACGTTGTGTATTGGGGCAGCCCAAGAAGATAAATAAGACACCTGCCTGCAATCGCAGGGAAAAGACCATAATTAAGAACTCCTGAAGCCCACGCTACTATCCCGGCAAATATACGAAATTTCCGGCTGTATCTTAGTTCAAAGAATTCCGCAGTAGTCATAGCCATAGTTGATCTTAGTCGATATGTAACAAAGCCTGAGATTGAAAGCAGCATACTCACAGCCGGCAGGAGCATTAATATCCACCATATGCCGCTAAATCCCACTTTGTAATAAAGTTCCCAGGAACCGACAACCGAAATAAAACCCATGCCAACTGTACTTCCTGCCACCGTCAGCAGATATCGCTTGGCACATCGATTTGCGGCAAGAAAATCAGCGACACTTCTTGTATATTTTTGCATCCTGCAAGCAACTATCACAAGAAGCGCAAATAACACAATAATAATACTGTTATCTAATATTGTAAAATGCATATAATCCCTTTAACTTTAAAATAATCATGAATAAATAACAGGATAACCATAAAGGCCATATTCAATAAGGTTGTACCCTTCCTGCCATTTATAATAATTTTCATGTTTTCTAAACGCAGCTGAACTTATATAAACCGGTCTTTTGTTTGCCATGTGAAGCGGCCCAAAAGCGTTATGTCTCGAACCTAGAAGGTTGATACAAATGTTATTTTGACCATTTTTGAGCAAGTCAGTAATCTCTACCTTATAATCCGGCATCCCCATTAACATCATATCCGAACCATTTATCGATATCTCGGCCGCAGTTGCATTAATGTCTTCGAGAGCAAGCCAATACCGCAAACCTGGCTTAGTTTCAAAATAAAAACTTGATTTATAAAAAATATTACCACTATAAAAAGGCAACCCCTGCTTTGTTACGCTACCGATTGCAAGTTTATCAGGCAGTTTTATAATTGAGGATCGCTTCCCATCCGTTTCAACACCAAAGTTGCCTATTAAATAAATAATTTCCAAATCCGTATCTTCTGAAAAACGGCCTTGTATCGATAATTTATTACCGCCCTTTTGCAAAAAATTAGTTGGAATCTGTAATTTTTTTATAGCAGGATCAACCCACCAGTCATTTATGCTTGATGCTGCATTTACAGTATGTCCATTTAAGCTAATTTGCCAATTTTCTGGTTGTTCCATTGCCAATTTAATTCCAGAAACAGGTATTTCATTTATAAGAAACTCATAATTCAATTTCATTGTTACATTATTCGCGGCACCTTTTTTTTCCTTTGTCCATGGTTGTATTGCCGTACCTGTTCGTAATGGGTAAGCCAATTCTTTTCGCACCAAATCATCTATTTGCAATATTTCATTGTCACAAAGCTGCATAATCTGACACTCATCACGCATCAAAGTGCAATCAGCACGGTCGAGCACAATTACATTTTCATCATCAAGCGTATAATCCCAAGAATCATTCTTAATCAAATATTTATCATTTTGTGAAATTTTTACATAATTCGGCAATTGCTCTTTGTGTTGCATTATCACAAAAAGCAAAGATCCTCCGGCAGAAATATCGGTAACAAACTTTACCTCAGAACTTGAGCTGGATATATTTGGAATTGCAAATTTCTTATTATTCGCAGCATCCCATAATTGTACCTGCAATAGCCCTATAGAACTGTCACAAATTGTTACAAACGTATTATCATATTTCTTACCAGAATTAGTGTTGACTATGAATAAAACAAAAGAATCGTCAACTTTTCTCAACTGACAGAAAATATCATCCAACTCGTTACCATTTTTATCTTTGATATGAACTTTACCAACAAAAGACTTTAATTGCTTTGTCAGAATTTCTTTGTTTATGCTAATACATTTATTTTTTGCGAAAATTCTTGCATTTTTTGAAGGCTCTCCGTCAATAAACTCCGGGGCGTTTCCTATAAAGAGCACCTTGCCGCCTTGTTTTGCAAACATTTCTAACAACTGTAATGTTGAGGAGCGTATAGTCAATGTTTCGGGAACAAGAATTAACTTATATTTCATTTGCCCAATTCTTAGGAAAGTTTCATTTTCACATAAGATTTCATAGTCCTGTGTTTGCAAAAGCTCTTCATCTATGAAATCAAAATCAATATGAGCACTAAGAATCCAATTATTGAGTTGATCATACAAATCATCATATTTTTTGATATTTTCATCTTTACGCTCTGATGAAATATCAGGTCGTAAAAGAAAATAAAAGCATTCTACAGGATTTATAAATGCTGTATCGCATATTGGGGTTCCTTCACTCAAGACATTATTAATCCGTGCAAAATAATCTTCGATATATTTGTATTGCTTCCACCATGGCGAATGAAAGTGTATTGAAGCAGGATAATCACGTTTAGCTTCACCTGCCATAGAATACCACGATAGATGAAGACACCGCATTGTTATTCCAAGCACAGCCTGCCAATCGCCCATATATTTATAGCCTGCAAAGGTTGTATCCCATCCTGTACAGCCATATAACTCCGACAATACCCATTTTCGTCCAAATTGTCTTGCTACAGAAGAACATTGCTTCGGTGTCATATATTCATTTGTATAATCTGTAAGCATATCAATGCCTGGAATCTGCATATGCGAATAAAAAGGCATAAGAGAACCTGTCCACATAGCTTGTTCACTCAATGGATATTCACAAATACCGTGGCCTGTCAAGGCAAGCCTATGTTTACCGCACCAGATTCCAATCTGTGCAGCGTATGCTTCTGTAAACATACGTGCCCTGCAAACATAATAATCATATCTGGTCTTACTGTATAACTGCGTGGTTAGATCAAAAAACAATTCAGGAAGCTTTTTTGTAACGTCATATCCGAAGTGTTTTTGAAAATAATCAGGAAGAATATCGCTCCAGGTAATCTCCTGCTGTTTGTTCCAGCCATCGTTACAATTAGGTTCATCGGTAAATATTCCCGGCACCGTTGATCCAAACCGGTCCCCAACTTCGTTTAAATAAGCTTCATGGGTAATTTTAATAAATTCGTGTACAGCTTCAGGATTGAGCGTATCTAAGTAAGTTTTTCCATTGTATTGTGTCGAAGATGCAATTATTCCAACATTGAAAACAAGAAAACAATCTGCCTTGCATATTGTTTTTAAATCATCCTCTTTCGTAATAGGAATATATTTAGAAAGCTTATCTTCACTGAAGTATACTGCAAAAACAAAGGTATCTTTGCAGTACTTTTTCCAGGAAAAATCTTTAATATCAATTTTTTTGAATTTCAAGCATTTCATTTGATATTGAGTATCTTTTGTTACCAACCCGCCGGCAGTTCCGGATGGCCAGCGATCCTCGTCATAAAGCCATGCTTCTAATCCAATTTTATTTGCTTCATCTATAGAATTTTTTATTGCATCAAACCATTTTTCTCCTAGATATTTTGTTTTTAATCCGGTACGGGAGTGCATGAAGAAACCGCCAAATCCCATCTCCTTAAATATACGAATCTGTCTTCGCAGTTCATGTTCTTCACATAGATTATTCCATGCCCAAAATGGTTTTCCTCTGCATATTACAGGCGGGTTATCAAAATCATCTTTGAATTTGTTCATATATTTAATTACTAGCAATAATAAAACCCATGGTCTCAAGCTGAAACCATGGGTTCGCTTAATAACCTAAAAAACTATATCTATGCAATACTAATCATTTAAGCACAACGGCGCCTTAATGCGAAAGAACCAAGAACTATTAACAACATGCTGGCTGGTTCAGGTATCACACTATAATCCACTACAACTTTGGGGACAGAACTGCCACCAAATTCCGTAGCCCAAAAAATACCTTTCAAGCTGTCGGTTGCTTCACTGTCTGGATAAAAAGTTCCATCACTTCTTGTCATTCTGACCAAAAGCGGTAAGTATGTATTTCCAGCAGCAATATCTGATGCTAAAACAGATGCAACATCCCACGATACTGCAAAACTCGGATAACTACCTTGCATGTGAGCAAAATCACCAACTTTTGTGTACTTTGTAGGATCGTTGGTAGCATTTGCATTATCATAACTTACCATTCCGGCATCATAATTTAAATGAACCATTTGAAAGTCTATGCCACTACTGCCTGGATAGAAGTCTCCAAACTCCAGTGTTATCGCTGCACTATTGATAACAACTCCGGGAGCTTTCAATTCTTCTGGAATTACAAAATAGGTTTGAGCCACTGCATTCATAGCATAACCTATTCTCAAGACACTTTCAGTCCAGCCGATTGAACCACCGCCCATTCCCACTTGTGAAGAGAAGCCGTCAATTCCAGCTACACCCTCGGTGATAGTAATATTAACTGTATTCGCGTTCGCCGTTACAACAAACATTGCCAACATCATCAAACATAAATACTTCGTACATTTAATCATCTTAATTCCTCCAATTTTTAAATTAACAATTTACACTACACTTTTTTTACCAATAACATCAATCTATTTTCCAGCAACATCCTTTCCATATTTAAATAATTATTTACCAGTTATTTTGGCAATTATCTTCTGTCGGATCATTACAGTTAAGCCATTCTTGTGCAACCATTACAAAATCCGTCAAATTTACGCGGCAGTCTTGTGAAATATCAGATTTCAGATAACCCCAAACACCACAATTTCTCTGAGACAACGAATTGACTAATTCATATTGTTGGAACTGACCAGCATCTAAATATTTGTCTAAAAACATGTTCTCCGAAAGCATACTAAAACCATCGGTATGCACTGTGTCTGCAACAATATCCAATCCAATTATAGTACCTGCTGTGAGATTAGTAATTTCAGTTGCACCGCCGGATATACCGCCATAATTATTGAATTGCTTTATACCAATCTCATAGATGATTTTATCATCGTTTAATGTAACTGCCGATTCGAAACCAGCACTGCTGCCTATTGATGTCAAATCCGCCCAGGCAGCCCATTTGCCGGTAGTGATTTTGTGACCAACAAAGTACTGCTGTGCAGCATCAAAATATTTTGTGCCTCCGGCACCCCAACCAGTACCGCCGGCAGCATTACCCTGGCTATAAATCTCAATGAGATCTGCTGTGTATGTTGCGGTATCAGAGAAGTTATGTTCAGGGTCATCTACAATTACTGCAGCATATACCTTATTAGTAGAACCATCCCATCGTAAAGACATCTTGGCGGTCTTAATATCATAAGATTGATTGCCCGAATAAAGGTGTGACAGGTATATCCATTCACTATCAATCGGCCATTCGCTCAAGCTGCCATCAACCGTAATTCCGCCAACCGGAACAGATGCTATTTCATGCACCGGCATATCACCCGGTACCTGGATACAACCTATTGTTCCCGGAGCAGTGCACTGCATCCACTCATCTGCCATTATTTTCAAATCCGATATATTGACATGGCAATCCTTTGTGAGATCTGCTGATAATGACAACCCTAAATCTAACACATCATCACAACCATCGATCGAATCTGTTCCCAGAACAGAAATATCACTGAGATAAACTTCCCAATTATAATCGTAACCCTGCTCTGGATAAAATTGCCCCATGTCTCCAACAAAGTTAGATTTTATCTTCATCAAAATATATCTTCGACTTACTTGGGCCACATTTGCTTCACGTGTTATCCCTTGTGTTGAAACCTCCGGTTGCGGTACACCTTCGCCACCTTCTTGTGGAAATATTTGTATTGAATAGCTCGCTTTGTCAAACCTGTTGAAACCAGGATCAGATTCACTGCCAGGCCCAGATGCAGGTGCTACCCACATGCTAAGTTCTCTGATATTCGCACTCGTAGCTTCGCCATCCAAATTTCTGAAGAGGACTTTTTGTATATCTTTAATTGAGCCTTGGTCTATCACGATATCAATAGTCATATCACCTCCATACACTGGATCGCCCATATAACCAAACCTTATCATAGGTGTCGTTGGAACTGGTGGATAAGGACTAACCTCAACCGTGTCTGAAACACTGGTATCAACATCATCAGGCAATCCAAAATAATCCCCTAGAAATATCTGATTGTAAGGAACCTTGTATTCAACCGTAATTATAGGTCCGCTACTGCCATGCTCTGAAGACCAGAAAATACCCCTGTAATCTGCTGTAGCCTCATTATCTGGATAGAAAGTCCCATCACTGCGCGTCATTCGCACTCCAAGAGGCAAATATACATTTTCAGCTTGCATATCTGTCGTTAAAGCTGATTTAACATCCCAAGTGGTAATAAAATTGGGGTAGCTTCCAAGCATATGAACAACATTCCCCACCTTTTCATACTTTGTGGGATCATTAGTAGCATTTGCGTTATCAAAACTTACCATACCTGTATCATAGTTTAAATGAACCAACTGATAGTATATACCCGCGCTGCCTGGTGCAAAATCCCCAAGTTCCATTGTAAGATTAGCACTAATTAGATCGACACCTGACCCTTTCAGAACGTTTGGGATGTTAAAATAAGTTTGAGCTACAGAATTAGAAAGATGCCCTATTCGCAATATTTCTGATGTTGAACTAATATCCCAATTACCTTCGTTAGTCTGTGAAGAATAACCATCGCTTCCTGAAGTGTTCTCATTAATCGAAAGATAATCCACACCATAGTGAGTATTCGATTCATATACAATTGTAAGAACGGGAACTGGCGTTCTATTTTCTGACGCCCAGAAAATAGCTTCATAGCCGCTTGCAGCCTCGCTATCTGGATAGAAAGTCCCATCGCTACGAGTCATCCGAACCGCAAGAGGTAGATAAGTATTTCCTGCAACAACGTCTGACTGTAAGACTGATGTAACATCCCAAGACGATACAAAGCTGCTCGAACTTCCGGTCTTATGAATAACATCACCAACTTTTGTGTATTTTGCTAAGTCGTTTGTCGCATTAGCGTTGTCATAACTCACTGTGCCAGTATCATAATTGAAATGAACCATTTGAAAATATATACCTGAGCTGCTTGGAGCAAAATACGCCAATTCCATTGAAATCGTAGCGCTTTTAATCGTAAAATCAGGTTGTCTTAAGGCGCTAGGAATTTTAAAGTAGACTTGGGTTACAGCGTTCATTGCGTAACCAATCCGCAAAACTGTATTGCCAGATTCCAAAGAACCGCCGCCTTGGTTTGTTTGCGAAGAAAAGCCGTCACTTCCATTAATGCCTTCGAACATAGTAATTTGCATTGTCTGTTCTATTGCATAAGTAGTAACAGTACATACTAACACTAAAAGTGTCATTGTTATAAGTTTACATTTTACATTTTTCATAACGCCTCCTGATTAAAAATAAGAATATTTTCAAAATTACCAATATTGTTCTACAAAATAATCAAGCCAACCCATATTACAAATAAAGTCTGCTTCGACCAATGCTCTATAATTATTCAAATCGGCATGTGCGGCCTGCCAGGCAGATAAATATGAATTCCCGTAATTTATGTAATCCTGACGCGCTTTAATTGCTGCAAGGGTCTTTTCCGCATTGGTAAGCCCTTTTTCTAGAAAATTCACTAAGCGTACCGCGACAGGATCTCCCTCAGCAGCATTTTGAGCATTTGTCATTAAAGTCCTTCCGACAGCCATCACGCTTGGAGTAAAAATCTGCGGAGCAAAAGCTTCATCGGGAAGAGTCTGGCTTCCTGCTGCATCAGAAATTTCTTCCCAATAGTCAAAATATGCACGAACTTCTGTTTTAGCATGCCCGAATGAGTTATAAAATTCATCAAGGATAGATTCTACTTCAGCATTATTATTGTGCCAGTTCCCAGCTAACTGAACAAAGTCATCAAAATTAACATCACCATTACCGTTAATATCACCACAGCGATTGCCTGGCTCGCAACTTGTTACATCATTCAACCACCAGTTGGAAAATACAGCCAGATCACCAATATCAATCCTCCCGTCACCATTTACATCTGCCCCCCAATTTTCCCAACCGGTATCAACATGTGTCTGTACACGAGCCAACATATAAAGGTTCGGAGCCTGAGTACTCCATTGACCTGTCAGAGAATCAAAAATCGTCGCGAACATATCTCGGCGCAAAGCAAATAGAAAGTCAGAACCGAATCGACGTGAAAAATTAACAGGAAAATTGTATCCAGCCAGAAAATAATTTGGACGAAGGAACAATTGAGCACCTCCATCAGCCCAAGCGTTCCATGAATCACGAAATGTTTGCTGTCTTGCATCAGTCCATGGAAAATAATAATCCGGAACAACACCTATTGTAATTCTGTTGTTCAAATTTAACTCGTCAAGAGGTTTTTTATAGTAATTCCAATAAGCAAATCCAAATATTTTTGCATTTGCATAGCCCCTGCTTTCAGCTTCTTGCTGAACAGCCAAAATAAATTTCGCATAACGTGTAGACATCGAGCCTAAGTATTTATACCAATCTGATTGAGCTGTATTGAAAGCGTTTCTGGCATATATTAAACGTTCTGACCAAGGTACCGTCAAATCGGGATCTTGCACATCCCAAGCCATACATCTTGGACAAGTACACTTAATAGCGGTATCGTTTTCGCAGCAATTGATAAATTCCGGTCGCCCTGTTGCAATCCAGCTATTTACAATCTGTTTGTGAAAATTTGGATCTGAAAGACACATCGAAACCGAAGCACCGCTACCTCCCTGATAATACGGATCAGGCCGACGTGTACCATCAGGCAGCATATTAAAATACTCTGGATGTGTATCATGATATGTATCCCACCAATTTTCAAATACATGACTATACTCAAGGTTGATACTTCGGCAAAATCCCTGACGCCGCATCCATAATGATTGCGCATTCATATAGTTTTCCCGCACCACATTGCTTGCCCAACCGCCAGTGCTGAATCCCCAATTCCATGGATTATAGTCTTGCAAGCGAGTATGTTTTAGTACCGGCTTACCAATAATGGATATATTGTTTGCAACCAAATCATGGGTTGTCGGTATAACTTCACCGTTAGGCCCCGGCCAAAGCCATTTGACCCCCATATATTTTTCCAAATATTTGTAAACTGCAAGCATGGTTCCAATGCGAGTATCATTTAGATGTAAACATCCAAGCGGGCTGCCTGTACTATCATGTCCGGATAAAAACAAATCGTTTCCAACATTCCGCACAACATAGGCATTATCATCAAGGTAATAGGCATTGATACCCGACGATGCTGTTGCATCGCATTTACCAATATAAATCAAACCGTTAAATGTTGTCGGTTTGTTGTTTTCTTCATATATTCCTAATGTAATTCCAGTGGCCTGTTTAATATGATATTGTAATTCATTAGCAGCTACCGTCTCTGTTTCTATTGTTGTTCCGGTTGGTATTACTATCGCCGTTGCAGCCACTCCGGATTGTATAATTGTCAATGGCTGTGTTGGGATAATGTCGCTGCTCTTATCCGCAATAATTTCTGTAGAAGAAAGAGCATTATTGTACAACCGAATATTATCTATCTGACCGCGATAGTGAATAGAACCGCTATTGTACCATCCAACGCGCAATGGATTGTTTGATGTAGCAATTGAAACATTGGACCCATTAACACGATTACTGTATACGGATGTTCCATTGACATAAGCTTTAAGCCATTGTCCATTGTATGTAATCGCTATATGCTGCCAAAGACCGTTAGGGATAGTAGTTAAAACAACATTCTGAACTGTAGAAACACCAGTTAGTGAAATTGTCAAGTTTGCATTGTTTTTCCAGATACGAAATGCGCCTAACTTCCAAACAATTGTATCGCTGGCAGAATTTTGGTCCACATTGATCCACGCTGTCATTGTAAAACCAGTAGTAATACTGTCCAGACTGGGAGAATCCGGTGCTTCAAAATAATTACTGCCGTCAAATCTAAGACAATACTGAGATACACCCCCATGTCCGCCCTGCCATATTGGCTGTCCAACAAAATATGCGTTGTTGGCACTGCCGCTTGTATCACCAACTACATTTGCATCGCCTTCCTCCATCAAGAGCTCTGTTACACACCCAGCAAATACATGATTACAAATAATTAATGCCGGCAGAACCGCCATCAAAAAAAATGCTCTCCGCATCAACCAAATTTCTTTATAGCATTTTATTATCTTCATCACATACTCAGTGTTAATTCACTAATCCAATTCGCAATGTTATTCAACCGCTGCCAACTATCGTCTTGTTGGACTTGGATCTAATTGGAAATTTTCACCTATAGACTTGCGTACAGAATCAACATGTCCATCCCATAGCAATAAATTTAGGCCTTTTTTGCCATCATGGCGGTATTCAACTTGCCGCCCTCCAGGACATTTATCATGGTCATATTTAGGTCTCTCTGTAATACCATCCGCTTCGTATAAATCTGTAGGATAACGAACGTTGTTAGGACCATAAAAATCGATGTAAAAACTGTCCGCACTAGCTGCCAACGAAGCAGGAGATTTCAAGTTTGCATGACGAGTCGCAGGTATGATTATGTCAGGATTCCTTTGGTAATAGCCTTGACCTGTAGCATTACGCGCATAGCTGATATTTTGAAGCCACCAATAACTTGCAGGCCCTACCACAAAACGAACATCACTCCAACTATAGCCGGTAAATCCCTGCTTATCAGGCTTAACATTCAATTTTTCAAGGGAAGGACAGACCAACCAGTTAGGACGTCCATTAGGCTTGTTTGTAGAATATTCATTCGAATAAGGCACCGATTTAATTCCGTTATACACAGCCCATAATTGCGATGCCCAATAATTTACTTCATTTGCTTTTCTGTCCCAACGAGTAAGAACCAAAAGGCCGTTGTTTTGTGCCGCATACAACATTTCAGCCTGCCCAATAGTCTTCAAATTTGTCTTGCCGATAACTGATCTCGCCGACTCACGGGCCTTACTCAACACTGGCATTAAAACAGCCAGCAACATTGCAATTATCGAAATAACAACCAGCAATTCAACAAGTGTAAAAGCATTCTTTTGCTTCATATCTTTTCTCCGAACTTTAATTTGCTCATACCACCATTTTTACGTATGTTACTACAAAGCACATATAGTGTCAATCAAATTTTACGTTTTTTGCCTAACCCGCACAATATCGCTATCAAAGCAAAGAACAATTCTTATTGTAAGCAATTACCAAACATATATTTATATAATAACATTATAATTTATCGTTATTTTTAAAAAAATATACTTGACGCTAAATGAGCTTTATTGTATCATAATACAAAAGGAGTGATTAACAATATGAATCAGTCAACAATGAATACAAATAAAATCAAGGCGGTTACTTCTCAACGCCTAAGAAGAGACCCTATCCATCGACAGCTCTATCAAATCCTTCGAGAGCCCATTATGTCAGGGGTTTACGGTTCCGGAACCAAACTGCCAACTGAGGCTGAATTAACAAAAATCTACAACGTAAGTAGAGTTACTGTCCGCCGAGCATTGCAGGAACTTGCGTCAGAGGGATTAATTGAAGGCCGGAAAAGTCAAGGCACGTTCGTTCGTAACGGAGCTAACATACGCGCTAAGCATAGATATCTTTTTGTCCATGATAACGCATCGCCGGTAACATATCCCTATATCCAATTGTTGTTGCAGGGAATTCAAAGCAAGGCACAAAATCTTGAGTTCCGTCTTGAAATGCTGGCCACTTCCGCTGGAGAGAAACGTTCCACTACAGAATCTAAGGTTTCTGATTTTATTGAGTCAGGAGATTTTGATGGGATAATTGCTTTATCTGGATATTTGACACAACAAGAAGTACGACTCTTGGAAAAACATAATATACCCTTAGTTTTTATCGGGCATGCATATAATGCAATCACAACTGGTGCAAAAACTATAACAGTAGAATGCGATAGCAGGCGTGGGTTATTTCTCATTTTAGAGCATCTTTTCAAAACAGGACGCAAAAATATAGGATATATCGGTAAACCTGTTTCTGAGTTCGAACCTCATAGAGAATTGATTTGCCAAATATTTCGCGAAGCAGGGCTTCAGTTCCCTTTGGAATGTTACGAACCTTGCGATTATGGAATTAATCCTGCAACTCCTGCATGTCGTCGTTTACTGCAAAAACATCCTCACCTGGATACAATTTTATGCTTGGATGATCTTCAGGCTGTAGGAGCCTTGCAATATTTACGTTCAATTGGAAAAAACATTCCTCAGGAGATCGCAATTGCGGGAGGCGGAAATTTTCTGGAGGAACATTCTAATTTTGACATCACAACAGTAGATCACAGGGTAAGAGAACAAGGTGTTATGGCAGCAATTTGCCTTGAAGACTTGATTGCCGGGAAAAATGTCGAAAAACACATATGGGTCGAACCCTTGTTAATCAAAAGAAAAACTGCATAATCATGGCATATTGCCTTTTTCGATTATGAATCACAATTAAATTCGAAACTGCTTTTTATAGCAGTATTTTTGCAAATATGTAAGGACACAATATGAAAAACTTTGGCACCAAATTCATTACCATTATTTTCACTATAATGTGTCTTTTCTCTAGGATTGCAGTTCCCGCTCTTGATTCAAATTCCTATTGTATCGTGGAACATGGAAACCCAAAATCATCAATAGTGGTAGCGGAAGAAAGTATAAAAGCTTTAAGCTCTGATGTACAATTATTGACTCAATCTATAAAAAAAAGCACCGGCGCCACGATTCCAGTTGGAACCATTTCAGAGAATACAAATAATGTTCAGATTCATATTGGCTATACGGATTATGCCAGAACTTTAAACAATAATATTGAAAATTTGGACAGCGATGGTTTTGGTATATTCTTTCCGGCATCAAATAAAATAGTAATTTTAGCCAAATCTGATTGGGGTTTAAGGTATGGTATTTACGAATTCATTGAGCGGTATGTTGGGGTTAGATGGCTTTTTCCAGGCGAATTAGGCGAGTATATTCCAATAAATGAAAATATATACATTCAGAAACAGCCTATAATAGAGGAACCTGCTTTTTTGAGTCGCCAACTGAGTTCACCGGAACTTTCACAAATAAAGGAAGACAACCAGATTCGCGAATGGGCTAAACGACTTAGAATGCATCTACGAATTGAGTTCCATCATAATCTATGCAATCTTTTTCCGCCAAGCAAATATTATAATTCTCACCCCGATTGGTACCCTCCTATTGACGGCAAAAAGATATGCCCATTAGATGGCGGACCTGTTTCCGGTGATACCTGGCAGCCTATATTCGATGCTCCTGGTTTCCAGGAAGAATCCGTAAAGATTATAAAACAATTTTTTGCAGACAATCCGGGTGAATCCAGCATCTCAATTGGTATAAACGATACAGAATGTTTTGGCAAACCCTCTTCAAAGTTGAATTCTCTTGGGCTACCAGACCTATCAGATTATTATTATGGTTGGGCAACCGAAGTAGCTTCAAAAGTGCTTGAAAGCTATCCCGATAAATTATTTGGCTGTCTGGCATATTTTAATGTTGCTGACCCACCCCAAAAAATAAAAATGAATCCAAACATCGTACCATTTCTCACATTTGACCGTATGGCATGGTTAGATAAAAATACTGCAAAAAAAGATATGAAACGCACAACGGAATGGAGTAAGGTGGCTGCACAAATTGGATGGTACGATTACATCTACGGTGACATGTTTTACAAAATACCTAGAATATACTGGCATCTTCAAGCAGACTATTTAAGATTTGGATATGCAAATGGTGTTAGAAGTCTATATGCTGAAGCATATCCCATGCCTGAATGGACTGAAGGACCTAAATTATATTTATACCTCAAATTGTTGTGGAATCCGAAACTAGATATAGATAAGACATTGGATGAATGGTATACATGTGCTGTCGGTTCAGATGCGGCTCCTTATCTAAAAGAGTATTATCAGTTTTGGGAAGATTTTTGGACGCAACGTGTTACAAAAGATGCCTGGTTCAAAAGAGGTATAACTTTAACATGGCTGCCATTCCAGGATGACGGATATATTTCTCAGTTAAAACAAGCCGATATTGATAAATGCCAAATGCTGCTGGAAAAAGTTTTGGAAAAAGCGATATCTGATAAAGAAAAGGCTCGTGCGGCTTTCTTTTTGAAGGGTTTTAGTAATATTAAAAACAAGCTTGGCAATTTAGTTGAAACACGCGATAGACTTTCTATTATGAAAGGCACTGAATTAAAGAAATATAATTTTACTGTTGGCGAATGCACAACTGAATTGCCCAGTGATTGGGGATTTTGGAGCCAATTGCCTGAATTCAAAAAAATCTGTTGGAATAAAACCTATGGTTATACACAACCAGGTTCGCTTGTAATTGATACTAATGGATTACAAGGTAAAGCAGCATGTTTTATGATAAATTTATCAGTGATCCCTTCAAAATCATATCGCATTACTTGCTGGTTTAAAACCGACAATTTTCCAGCAAATGCGTTAATCGGACTTGTTGCTAAATGGCAAGGTCAAGACCAGCGATGGGGAGAACAGCAGCAAAGTATCGAGACTTTTGTGGAAACAACCAATAACAAATGGCAAAAGTTAAGTATCAATTTCATTACACCTAAGCTTGAAGAACCATTTGCATCAATTCGGTTAGTTACGCAAAATACCAATCAAGGCCAAGTTATCTTCGATGACTTTTTGGTTGAGGAAATTATAGATAACCCAACTTTAAATAATTAGCAGAAATAAAACTTTCGAATTATATTAGCTGATATGTTGAAATTAATTGACAATATTCCGTTTGATCCGACTGCGTGGCCGGGAAATTGGGTCTGGACTCAGGATTCCGGGAGCAGTTTCGAAGTAGTTCAATTTTGCAGTTACTTTTCTGCCAATGAAGCACTCCCCCTCAGACTGCACATCTCGGCCGACAATCGATATAAGCTCTATCTTGATGGCAATTTCATGGGCATGGGACCGCAACGTGGAACACTTGATCGGTATTTTTTTGATACTTATGATCTATCGCTGACACAAATCAAACCAGGTCAACACATATTTTCAGCGATTGTTTGGTACGACAGAGATACAGCTCCATCAGCACAAATAACTTCTCGGCCTGCTTTCCTTGCTGTAGCCGAATATGCTGATGGTAAAATCAAAGGCACGCTGGAAAAATGGAAATATAAAAGATGGTTCGGCAATGCAACTATTCCAGTACCGGAAGACGCTTATTGTATCGGTGTTGGATATGAAATGATAGGCTTTACTTTAGCTGACCTTTGCCCAACAATGGAGATATTTCAAAAAGAATTTATGCCGGTAAAAGCTTTGGGATATTCCAGAAACCATAAAGAAAATCATCCTCAATTACTTTTAAACTGGAATTTACACCAAAGAACCATTCCAGCCTTAAAATCAGAAAACTGTCATCTTGGAAGTTGTAAAAGAATATTTTATAATGGTACTTTAACCAGTACATTACAGGATGAAATTTCATTACTTGCTCAAAATTCATTATGTGAAAATGCTAAGGCAGTTACAATACCGGCCAATAGCAAATACAAAATTCTTATAGATAATGAAAAATTAGTCGTTGGTTATCCAACTCTAACAGTAACCGGCGGCAAGGATGCCTCTATAAGTTTGACATATCAGGAAGCTCTCCAATCTAACGAAGATGTCAGAAGTAAAGGCAACCGCAACGAAATTGGAAATAGGATTCTCATTGGCATTACAGACCACTTTCTCCTCGCAGACAGAGAGCACGTTGTCCTTGAGCCTTTTTGTTATCGTTGTTGGCGATACATTGAACTGGATATTGAAACTTCTGATCAGGCTCTTATTATAGAAAATTTATCTTATCGATCCACTGGTTATCCGTTAGAACTTAAAGCTGAATTCGAAACTAATGACTGGTTCAACCGCTTGATTGAGCCGGGATTCAGAACAATGCAGCTTTGTGCTGGTGAGACATATATGGATTGTCCATATTACGAACAATTGCAATACATCGGGGATACTCGAATTCAAGCTTTATTGTCTTATGTTTTATGTAACGATGATAGACTAGCTCGTGAAGCAATTGAAATGTTCGGTTTGTCACTTGGTTGGGATGGTTTAACCTTTAGTTCTTATCCAAACCGTTTCAAACAAACGATCCCCTTATTTAGTCTTTTGTATATTGCCATGTTGAATGATTTTCTTATGTGGCGAGGTGATATTACTTTTGTTAAACAAAAGCTTGGGATCGTTGAAACGATATTGAATACTTTTAAAAGATACAAAAAAGAAAATGGCTTGCTGGGAAAACTGCCAGGCTGGCCTTTTATTGATTGGGCAAAATATCCATCATGGAAGGACGGACATCCAACAAGCGCGTCGCAAGGCAATTGTTATTTGGTTAGTTTTTTTTATCTATATGCCATTCAGCAGGCAATAAATTTATTTAAATTTGCAGGTAATCAAGAAAATACAGATCGACTCATCCAAGAGATGCAAGGTATCAGAGAAATATTACAGAAACAGGCTTTTGATCCTCAACGCAAAGTTTTTGTTGATGACCCAGGAGGATTGGCTTTAAGTCAGCATACTAATATATTAGCAATACTAACAGACAGTTTTAAGGAGGTGGTCGACGGACAGGTTCTGCTGAACAATATTTTGAACAATCAGGATATTGCAAAAGCTACGGTATATTTTAAATTCTATCTTTATGAAGCTATGTATCATGTTGGTCGCGCGGAATTGATATGGTCTGATTTTAAATTATGGCATGATATGCTCGATAATGGCCTTACTACGTTTGCGGAAAAACCTGAGCCGACACGAAGCGATTGTCATGCATGGTCATCTCATCCTCTTTATCATTTTATAGCGTCAATTATAGGTGTTCGGCCAATGACTCCAGGCTGTTCGACTCTTTCAATAAAGCGATTGTTGAAAACCAAAACCGATCCGCCTATGCCCCAGATATTAGGAGCCAAATTTAATACTGTTGCCGGAAAATGTTGTGTCCGATTAACTATTGATGAAAACAGATGTGACATTTACAAAGAATTCCCATCTGAAGTTGCAATTTTTGATTCTTGAGTTACTGAACAGGTGACGTACACTTGGCGAGAGGTTATATCTATCTTCGCAAATTCTATTGATTGATCCGCTTCACTTTTAAGATATCTCCAAAATACAAGGAATCTCTTTTTTACAAACTAGACCGCTATGGCGTCCTATCAGTAGAATATTTTATCTTTCTAATCTTAAGTTAGCATTAGGCCGAAGATGAAAAAATGGATGGAAATTTATGGTTTATAGCCCGATAGCTTGAAAGTTAGTACTAGCGATTTTTTGAAATTAAGTAAAAGCCCTCATATACAGAGGGGTATAAAATGTTAATCTGTAATCGAGGCATATTTTTTAATAGATTGTTGTGGAAACTGATGCAATACAAAATAAAAAATGGCCAGGATGGTACGAAGGAATAAAAAAATATGAGCAGAAAAATCTGCCCAAAGCGATACTGCAAATTTTAAACACTTTTATTCCGTATTTTATTCTGCTGGCATTGATGGTCTATACAGTAAAGGCAGGTGTTTCATATCTTATTACATTTGCTATTTCTATCCTCGCGGCTGGTTTACTAGTGCGGATATTTGTAATTTTTCATGACTGTACTCATAATTCATTTTTTAAATCCCGCCTGGCAAATAAAATTCTGGGTTACACAGCAGGCGTGCTTACGACAACGGCTTATGAAGACTGGCAATGGTGCCATGCCCAGCATCATCAGAACGCAGGTG
>MHYA01000106.1:0-306 GCA_001825675.1 Planctomycetes bacterium GWF2_42_9
AGAGTCGAGCGGATGATCGCCCATGCCCTTACCGCTGAGCTGCGGGTTGAGCGTTATAGTCATTAGGAGGTTATGTTATGTTTTCGTTACATGGAAAGACAGCCCTGGTGACCGGGGCTGGCAATGGAATCGGGCAGGCGATTTCGATGCGGTTGGCTGAGGCTGGTTGCACGGTGGCTGTCACCGATAAACCGGAGGTCTCGCTTGACCAGACGCTGGAACTATGCCGCCCATATGGTAATCGGATCATCGGAGCTGCAATAGATGTGCGGGACCTGCGGCAGATTACGACCACGATCGCTGAGG
>MHYA01000106.1:489-15099 GCA_001825675.1 Planctomycetes bacterium GWF2_42_9
CCCGCGTATTCCGCAACACTGAATTAATATACAATAATCAAATCGCCGAACTTATTGATAGTACAGATCGATTCGATGGGATTATAGCCGAAGGCGCCGACCATATTTTAGGCTACAAGAGTCCTAATTTTGTATATCAGCCATTTCGCTGCAAAAAATTAAAGCTGCTCCTCAAAAATTACCGTCTTAGCGATGACATTGCTTTTCGTTTCTCAAACCGCGGCTGGGCAGAATGGCCTTTAAGTGCACCAAAATTCGCTAAATGGGTCAACGAGGTCAATGGATGCGGCTACACTGTCAATTTATTTATGGATTATGAAACTTTCGGTGAGCATCAATGGGAAGACACCGGCATTTTTAATTTCCTGCGTCATTTACCAGAAGAAATATTAAGGCATCCCGACAATAGCTTTAAAACCCCATCCGAAACGATAACTTCGTATGCCGCTTCTGAATCTCTCGACATTCCTTATACCGTAAGCTGGGCTGATATTGAACGTGATCTTTCCGCCTGGCTTGGAAATCCTATGCAGAAAAATGCTTTGACGGAAATTTATCGGCTCGAAAAAATGGTCAAAAATTCAGAAGATAAAAATATTATTTCCGATTGGCGAAAATTGCAAACTTCTGATCATTTCTATTATATGTGTACTAAATGGTTTTCAGATGGCGATGTCCATAAATATTTCAATCCTTACGATTCGCCGTATGATTCTTATATAAACTTTATGAACGTTATGGAGAATTTGTATATCCGCTGCCTTGATGCTTCTGAAAAAAATAAAAAACAAATTGGAAAATTTAAGCGACCAAATACTAAACACCAAATACTAAATACCATTGGGAAAAGGAACTAAAAATGAAATCTGTCAGGAGAACTGCCGTTAAAACAAAAAGAACCGTAAAAAAAACTAAAAAGCCTTTAGGCGTCAGCAAAGTCAGAGGCGGAGTTGTTTTTACCGCCTTTTACCCAACCGCTTGCATCGTTCAGGTCGCAGGCGATTTCAATGGCTGGCAGCCCCAGCTTACGCCAATGAGTAAAATAGATGAGCAGGGCATCTGGCAAATTAAACTGCCCCTGACTGTGGGCAGTTACAGGTATAGATTTGTCGTTGACGGCCATTGGCAGCACGACCCGAACAATACCGCGACAGAACTTAATCCTTATGGAGACCTTAATTCTGTCCTGCAAATCGGAAAAAAATAAAAAACGCAACAATTTTTTTAAATATAAACCTAAGGACTTTCGAATCCGAAAAAAGGGGATTTGCTCATTCTTCTGGACGCATTTATTAAGTATAAATAATTGTTCGAAAGAAGAAACATGGAATTTTTCGGAGTAGTATTATGTTAAAATTTAGTGAATTAGATTCGAAATTTCACATCGTTGAAAAAAGAGGTTTATGCCCGGTTTGCGGCAGTAATATGACTCAAACCGACAGGCTTAAAGAGGGGAATAACGTCTTCATTTGGTATAAATGTATCAACGATGAATGCGGGGGACAAAGGTTACAAAAACAAAGTGCCAGGTAAAACAGATGAAAGTTGTGATAAATAAAAATATTTGCAACGGCGTAGGCATTTGTGATGGAATTTGTTGCCAGTTATGTTGCAATTATAAAAATACAAAAATAAAGATACAAGAGGAGATTATTTCCGATGAATATGAACTTGCCTGTCGAAAGGCGGCAAAATATTGTCCCGCACACGCTATTTCTATAGAAAGTTAAACTATGAAAATCCTGGTTCTTTATCATTCAGTTTACGGGCATACATTAAAAATGGCTCAAGTTGCCCAGCAAGGTGCATCTTCTGTTCAAGGCATTGAAGTTGTTTTAAGAAGAGCACCAGAACTTCCTGAAGATGAAAAAAAAATAATGGCTGGTGAACATTCAAAGAAAATTTGGGAAATGCAAAAAGATATTCCCGTATGCACTTTGGAAGATTTAAAACAGGCGGATGGCTTTCTCATTGGCTCACCCACTCGCTACGGCAATATGAGTGCGCAAATGAAAAGAGTTATAGACTCCACCGCCTCACTTTGGCTCGAAGGTGCTCTCGAAAACAAACCTGTCGGCCTTTTCACTTCAACATCCACAACTCACGGCGGCCAGGAAACCACTCTTGTAACTATGATGATGCCTTTGCTGCATTTGGGTATGCTTATTGTCGGCGTCCCGTATTCAACTCCGGGTATGCTGCATACGCAAGGCCGAGGCGGAACCCCGTATGGTGCATCTACAGTTGCAGGCCCCGACAACAGTCTCCAGCCTACATCAGAAGATTTGGAGATCGTTAAAGCTCTGGGAAAACGTGTCGCCCAGATAGCCGCAAAACTTGGAGAGAAAATATGAGAATAAAAACATTTCTGTCATTATATCTGTTCGCGTTAATTTTCGCTCTCGGCTGCCAGCCGCAAACCAAACCGCCTTCATTGGTAGAAGATATAAAGACAAAGCAAGAAAAAGTTCTAAGGAATTCAATAGTCGCCTCTTGCGAGGATTGCTATTCCTGGCTCGATATGCAATTCACTGATCGTGATATTGTCATTGCGAGAAATCCCGGCATCGAAGAGGATTTATATTTAACAGTTCTCGACGACGAAGGCGTACCCGTTACCTGTTGCAAAAAGTCAATGCAGTTAAGAGTCGACCCAAACGGAAAATTGTTCTTATATTGCAAATCCTGTGGCAATTTAAAACCGATTGCAGTCAAGGATGGCAAAGTCTTCGTCGTGCAGGAAGAAGATCACCCCGCATCATATTAAACGACAGTTTCTAAACATTGTCATTCTGAACGACGTCCTGCTTGCAGGACGAAAGTGAAGAATCTCTTTTTTTGCCCCCTAAAATAGGAATTTTTTTAAAATTTTTCATTGTTAAAATGCGTTTCCTGCCCTAAAATAACTCCCTTAATTTTGAACATTTTGAGCGGTAATTAATTCGTAGGGTGGGCTCTAGCCCACGCTGTTTTATAATTAAGGAAAAGATTGATATGGAACAAAAAAAAACAAATTGTCCGGGCAAAGCAAAGTATCTCAAGGGCAAAAGGGTACTGCCGCAGCCTATAACTAAAAACACCAGCATAGTTGATCTGGTCGATAATCTGGACGCATATAATGGCGGCAGACTTCGTGCCGCTTGCCATTTGCTTCGCGACAGGTATTCGCAGGATGATGTTACCATCGGCGTCAGCCTCGCAGGCGCTCTTACTCCTGCCGGCCTGGGACCGTCGACCGTTATTCCGCTTATGAATCACGGTTTCATCGATTGGCTCGTTGCCACCGGCGCCAATATGTACCACGATATTCATTATGCCTTCAACCTCCCGATGTTCCGCGGCACTCACACCGTTGACGATGCGGATCTAAGAGCAAAAGGCGTTACAAGAATTTACGATATTCTGTTTGACTATGAAGATGTTCTAATGGAAACAGACAGAAGACTCCGCGAATTTCTCATCAGACCTGAATTCCAGAAAGAAATGGGCACAAGAGAATTCTATTACAAACTCGGAAAGATTCTTAGCGACCTCGAAGAAGAGCACAATCTCGGTCAGGTAAGCATTCTCGCCGCTGCATATAGAAACGGCGTTCCTGTTTTCACATCTTCGCCCGGCGATTCGACTATCGGTATGAACGTTGCAGGCCTCGAACTCCTCGCCGAAGCAAAAGGCTTAACCGATAAATTCAAACTCAAGATCAATCCAAGCATCGATGTCAACGATTCGACCGCGATTGTTCTGAACGCCAAACAATATGAAAAAGGTAAAACCGGCGTCATTCTAATCGGCGGCGGCTCTCCCAAGAATTTCACACTCCAAACCGAACCGCAGATTCAGGAAGTTTTAATGATTCCTGAAGCAGGCCAGGATTACGATATCAACGTAACAGATGCTCGCCCGGACACCGGCGGTCTTTCAGGTGCTCCGCCAGCCGAAGCCGCAAGCTGGGGCAAGATCGACCCGACCAAATTGGAAGAAACCGTTACAGCATATCTCGATGTTACGGTTGCGTTCCCAATGATGGCCGCTTACGCGATTCAGTCTACAAAACCAAAGAAACTGAAAAGGCTCTATGATCGCAGCGAAGAACTGCATCAAAACCTGATTAAGTCGTATCTGGAAAATAATAAAGAAGTCGAAAAACTTCAGAATATGATGAAAAAACTTGGTATGTAAGTTAATATTTAAGAATCTCTAAAACCCTCGCGAATCTCGCGGGGGTTTTTTTATGCAATGTTTTGTTTAGCCCTGTCATCCCGACAGGGTCCAAAAACCGTCTACTGACCACTGACTATTACGTCATTCTCCTGAAGATCGTCTTCCGCCGCTGGCTTTCGAATTATAACGTTATCCCAAACCCACTTTACAAGTCCGCTCAACGCGAAACTCCAGAACACCAGCACTAGTGCTCCCTCGAAATACCAGATGACTATAACGATGATTGCAACAGCTTTGATTAAATAACCGAAAGGTTTTTTGCCTTTGAGATATTGATTGACCACGTGCGGATAGCGAATTCTGCTGACCATAAGTGCCCCAACAAGAATTGTCGCAAAAGGCAGCAGATAAATGATAGCTGTATGCCCAAACTGTAAATATGGCCTCCAGCTTTCTTCGATTTTCATTAGCATTTCCTGATTCAGGATAACCAGACTTGCAACCGCGCCTCCCGCTGCCGGGCTGGGCAAACCAAGAAAACTCATATGATGCGATTCGTCCTCTTCGTTTTCCACGTTAAATCTTGCAAGCCGTATCGCCGCACAACTGAAATATATCGCTGCCGCAAGCCAAAGGAAGCGGTATATAAAAATATCAATTCGTGGACTGAACGACAAACTCGTCTCAACAACTCGCAGCATTAGAAAAGCGGGTGCTATTCCGAAACTGATCACATCGCAAAGGCTGTCAAGCTGACCGCCGAAACTGCTTGTGCTTTGACTCAATCTTGCAAGATGTCCGTCAAGCATATCCGCGATCATAGCGAAAAAGATCATATAGCCGGCCATTTTAAAAAATGGAAATTCGCTGTTGTAAATAAGCAACCCCGCATCGCTTTGGTGTCCGATTTGAGATGCGAAAACAATCGACGCGAAACCGCACGCTCCGTTTATCAATGTAACCAGCGACGGCAGAACCGTAATGTATTTTAGCCTTTGCTTACGCACATTTCTAAGCAAATTACGTTTTGTGTTTTCGGATTTATTTGTTTGTTCCATCATATTTAGCCAAAATAGTCAGGCCTGCTTTGACTTTATCACCTTTCTTAACCAGGATTTTAGCATTGCTTTGTGCAGGCAGGTACAATTCAGTTCTCGACCCGAATTTTATCATTCCGAATATTTCTCCGCCACTAAATTCCTGCCCCTTTTCGGCATCGCATTCTATTCGCCTTGCAATAGCGCCGCTGATTTGACGAACGTACAATTTTTCCTTCGGCTCGTCAAGTCTCGTCATTCCTAAGTCATTGCTTTCATTGAGTTTGCCGCAATTTGCATCCATTGCGTTTATGAATGCCCCTTTGTGATAGTCTATTGTTTCAATCCTGACCTTGCAGGGGGCTCTATTGAGGTGCACATTGAATACGCTAAGGAATATGCCTACCCTGATTGCCGGCCCGCCTATAAACTCTTGATTGTCAATGACTTGCACATCAGTTATAGTGCCATCTGCAGGGGAGAGAAGTAAATCATTTCCTTGTGGAATAATGCGTTTAGGATCGCGGAAAAACGAGAGCATCCAGATAAGAATAAGCCCCAGGATTATCTCCAAAAACCAGCAAAATCCCTGGCTCCAGAATGCGATAAAACCTGATAGAATCATTAACACCGCACATAGGCCGGGATATATAACCACCTGCGGCAATCCGTATTTAGTAATTGGTATCTTCATAGTGGGCATAACTATAATCGAAATCTTGAAATTTACAATTATTAATGCTTGCTATGTAAAAGAAGAAATGTGCCGCATTGTCATTCTGAAGGGAGCGAAGCACAATGAATAATCTCGTTTGATGGCCAAAAGACACAGATTTCTAAAATTTAAAATTCAGTAAAAAACTTATTGACATCTTCTACAAATGTAGTAGTATGCTTCTAAATGTGTAGTAAGGAGTCCGCTATGAAACTAACGGATACGGAATGGCAAATAATGAACGTATTGTGGGAGCGATACCCGGCCACTGCCAGAGGAATCGCCGAACGATTGCCGAAAGAGGTCGAATGGGCATATACCACAATTAAAACACTTCTTGCCAGACTCGTCGAAAAAGGCGCAGTCAAAGAAAACAAAAAAGGCAATACAAGTTTATATGAGCCGCTGCTTTCCAGGGAAAACGCAAGGCGAAGTGCGCTTAAAACTCTGGTCAATCAGGCCTTCGATGGTGCTTTCGGGCCTTTAATGCATTTCTTAGTGGAAGAACAGAAATTGACAGAGAGCCAAAAAAGAGAATTACTTAAAACACTTCAGAAAGAGCAAAAGGAGAAAAAATGATGAATCAGATTAATCATTTTGCCCAGATGTGGTTCGACTGGCAGGTTTCAATGTTCTGGCAAGTCGCGATTCTTATCGCGATTATCGCGTGTGTGGATTTTTTAATTAAGAAATGGGCTTGGCCGCAGGTGCGTTACGCGCTTTGGCTTTTGATCCTCGTAAAACTTATACTGCCCCCTTCGCTTACTTCGCCCGCAAGTTTTACCGACGAAATCCCGTTGGCTTTGCAGCACGCCGCGGTAAAAATCAATCAGCAGAAAATTTCGCCGCCAGTTATCGAGACTGTGCCTATAAATATCGTAACTAATTCAAAACCTTTTGAAATTTCACCGCAGATTGAAAATGCCTTACACGATGGAGGCGACATTACTGGCGAGGAAACAGAAGCGGCAAATATCAAAGAGGATATTATTATATCGTGGAAAGTCTATGCCTTGTGCGTATGGGTATTTGGTGCAATTGTATTGACCGTATGGCTCGTTTTAAGATTACGCAATCTTCGTCATCAGCATTTAAAAACGAATGGCCAGATACCTGCAAAATTTCTGGAAATTCTCGGATCGGTTGCCAAAAAATATAATTTGAGAACTCTGCCGCGGATAATTTTGACAAATAAAGTTTCCTGCCCGGCCGTTTTCGGGATTTTCAAACCAGTTTTATTGATGCCTGCTAAAAATTTCGAAAATATTTCACCACAGCAGGCCGAGCATATATTTTTGCATGAGCTTGCGCATATCAAAAGGGGAGATTTGATAGTGCATGGTATTTATATGATTTTGCAAATCGCGTATTGGTTTAATCCTTTCCTTTGGGTTATTCGAAGGCATTTGCAGAATTTACGTGAACTTTGCTGCGACGCTACTGTCGCGAGGATTTTGAGAGAGCAAACAGCCGATTACAGGCAGACTCTGCTTGAGACTGCCAAAAGACTGATTGCCGAACCTGTTGACCCGGGCCTTGGACTGCTTGGGCTTTTCGAGAATTCAAGCCGATTAATAGACAGGCTGCGTTGGCTTGAGAAAAAAACGTGGAAATACAGACCTCTGCGAATCGCGACAGTTTTTATTCTAATATGCATAATGTCAGCCTGCGTGCTGCCAATGGCAAAAGATAAAGCCGCAGAAGGCCCAGAAAACACAGATGTAAACGATTTTTCCATAAAACTTTCCAACGGTACGACGGTCGAACTTGTCGGCGTTTGCGAGCATCCGAGCAAAGGCAAACAATGGTGGCAGCCGAATGGCGAACTTTTAAATTATGAAATTGAAACACTTGACAGGAGCAAATATGAATCAAAAGAACCTGGTTATGAGTTTGTAATTAAAGTGTCAGGAGATGTTGAAGAAATTAAAATAGGTGAAATCGAACATTCAGAACAAAGCAGTGATATAGCAGTATTAAGCCCTTCAGATAGTATGCTGGCACGCAGATCGCATATTAAATCCGGCGTTAATAAAACAGAAATTACAATTGCATACATACCTAATAAAGACAAATGGGAGACAATCGCGGAACATAATGGTCAAGGTACAACTTTCAGAAAATATAAAGATAATACTATTATATTTTCACAAGCAAATGATACTGCCCAAGGCACAGTGATAACGCTTACAGATAATTTTAAAGATAATCAAGCTAGCAGACTGATTGCAGTCACCAAAGATGGAAAACAAATACGCTGCCAATATCAAACATCTTTGATGGTAAATGGTATGCGCCAACAGGGTTTTCTAATTAAAGATACCACTACAGCAAATATAAAAAATTATAAATTTCAGCAAGCAGCTTATGAACATGTAACGTTTAAAAATGTTTCTCTAAAGTCGGGATTTAAGACCGATGTAGAGGTTGGAAAAGAAGTAATAAATAGTCAAGAAGTTTATCCTATCGATTTTGAAATCACAAGGCAGGCATTTTTGCCGGGCGATTCAATTGAAATCACGCAAATATCCGGCAGTAAAGATAAGTTTGAACCGAACCAAACTTATACGATAAAAGGTAAATATACTTTGTCTTCGCATGATGATGCAATGCTTCATATTTATGCAACGAATGGCGAAATTACAAGCCAGCAGGGGCCTGTAATAAAAAGCGGCAGCGGCGATTTTGAACGGACATTCATCTATGAAAAACAAGGTTGGCTGCATTTGAGTTTTTATCCTGCAAAGGGCGGCAGCAGCTTTGGTAATTTGTACTTTGCTCAAAAGGGATCAGAGGAAAAAGTGCCGGATTTTTCAGCTATCACATCAAAGGTTGGGACTTCTAATTATAGCAGCGGCGATAGTCATGACGTTGATGTTTATATTGAAGATTTCAATATTTATCCATATGATGTAGGCGAGTTATATAGATTGACGGTGAAAATTGGAAATAAAGGTGCAGCGACATCGCCTGCTTTCAGGATGAACTTTTACAAAGGCGATCCTAAATATAATCTCAATCTATTTGATAAACCGCAATCAGGCAATCACGGCGCAGGGCCGATTAAGCCGGGCGAATTCTGGAACGAATGTAGCCAGCCGTTTGCGATCAATGAAGGAGAGAACTACTTTTCCGCTGTTCTTGATACAGAGAACAATATTGCGGAATCTAACGAAAATAATAATCAAGCTATACTTTTTGTTAAAGCAGAGAATGGAAAAATTATAAAGAAGTTTGTAAGTCCATCAGCCTCAATCGAGTATTTGCCGGATAAAACTGTTATAGAAGCCAGAAATGCAAAAGCAATTGACGCAAATGGCGGCGTATATTTTGAAAAAGTGAAAGTTTCGATAGGTGAGCCGTGTGATGTAAACGAACTTTCCAAACCGGTTACCGATGCCAACGAATCATTGAATCAGATGTTTAAGCTTATCGGAGAGATTACCAGCCAAAGCATTGAACTGCAAAAATTGAAAATGAAAAACGCACCACATTCTGAAATTGAAAATCTCGAAAAAGATATTGAACAGAAAAATTCGCAATTACAGCAACTTGGCGCCCAACTCGGCGAAGACGCACAGGTAACAGGTGCGATGCTTGCCGAAAAAATCTTGAGTAAATTGCAGGAATATATTCAAAACAATAGCCTGCCATTATCAGAAAAGGTTCAGGAGCAAATACAGGATGCCCTCAAAAAAACACAGCAAGCGATTGATGCAAATCAAACATATTCTGACAGCCAAACTACGCCGCTGCATCTTGCCGTAATGAACAATCATCAGGAAACAGCAGAGACACTTATTTCCAGAGGCGCAGACGTAAACGCCAAAGATTCGCAAGGCAGCACGCCTTTGCACCTGGCCGCCTCGAATGGCAGCCCTGATATGTGCCGATTTTTAATTGAAAAAGGCGCGGATGTAAACGTAAAGAATAACAATGGCCGAACGTCATTGGATTTAGCCGCCGCTAATGGCCATAGGCAAACTGTGGATTTATTGCTTGAAAAAGGCGCTGCGATTTCTCCGCCCCCAAAACCATCTGTCATTTATGACGAGGAAATGGGCAAAAATCTTCCTGATGATTTGAGGGCTTTTGACAAATGGTCTTTCAGAACTTTCAGCGAATTTTTGGATTGCCGCCAATTTACAACTTCCTACGATGAAGAAACTTTGATAAGTCAGTTGAATAATCGAAAATCCAAAGAATACTATAGAGCAATAAATATTCTTGCGTGCATTAAAAGCCAAAAGGCTGTTCCGTCATTGGCGGCGATTGCCTTTACAAAACAGGAAAAGGATAATCGCGACCGCTGGATGGCCGCGCGAGCATTGGGCATCATCGGCGATAAATCTGTTACAGGCGATTTGATCCATTTAATGTATCATCCTAATAATAACACAAGATTGTACGCCCGCGTTTCGCTGATAAGGCTCACAGGCAAAGATTTGGGCCCAAACTGGGAAAAATGGGCTTCATGGTACAAGAAAAAGATTGATAAGGATTTTTCAACGAAAAAAATCAAATGGACAGATAACAAAGAATGGTCTGACGTTAAAAAGCAGCGAAAAAAAGACGAAGATTGGCTCAAAAAACTTCAGGATGAGCAGCAAATCAAACAAAAATATCGAAAATAGAGATATTTTCCAATTGCCGCCCAAAAATCGTTTGTCATCCTGAGTGAAACGAAGGATCTCGTTAAAAACCGCGTTTTTACCGTACAATAAGATGGAAAATCCCCAATTTCTCGAATCTTCCACATTTTTCTCTAACGCCTTGATTACTGAACATTAACGAACTTTTTGGTTTGATTTTTACTTGCCAGTTTGGCCCAAAGTGCTTATCATTTACGGTTTTATAAAGGAATGAAAATTGGCAGAAAGCAAAAAGCACGTATCTCGCGAAATAGGCTTGGAAATCGGCCACATCGCCGGCAAAGGTCTGTTTAAACTCGAACATTTGCATTATGGATTATGGAAAAAAGGCCTTGAGCCGGAAATCCTCAATCTGCATATCGCGCAGGATGAGTATTGCAAATTCATCATTTCGCACATTCCCGCCGAAGTAAAATCGATACTTGATGTCGGCTGCGGAGCTGGTGCTTTCTCAAAGAAACTTGCCGACCTTGGCTATAAGGTCGATTGTGTTTGCCCGACAGAATACCAGAATAAACTTGTCGAAGAAAGAATGGGCAAAACCGCCGAAGTCTTCAAATGCAAATTCGAAGAAATTCAAACCAATAAAAAATATGATATGGTTCAATTCTGCGAAAGTTTCCAATATATCGACCTCGACAGGGTGATTGATATTGCGTCTCGGCTGCTGAACCCGAACGGCTATATTTTGATTTGCGACTTTTTCAAAAAACCGGTAAAGGTTGAAAACGGCCTAAAAGGCGGCCATAAATTCGATAAATTTATGGAAGTGATGAATAAATCACCTTTCAAAATTATCGAAGATATAGATATTACTGCTGAAACCGCCCCGAATATGGATATTCTCGACAGAGCCACAAAAGAAGTTATGATTCCTATCGCCGGCGCTGTGGATAGATTCCTGATGAGCAGAAACCCATGGATCACAAAACTCATCAAATGGAAATATAGAGCAAAACTGCAAAAAGCGGAAAAGAAGTATTTGTTCGGCAACAGAACCGGCAAAGATTTTATGGAAACAAAAACGTATCGTCTGTTTGTATGTAAGAAAGAAAAATAATGGCAAATGAAGTAAAACTGCCGCAAATGGGGCAAACGATGGAAGAAGGTACTATCGTTAGCTGTAAAATCGCCCCCGGCAAAAATATAAAAAAAGGCGAAATAATTTTTGAAATTGAAACTGATAAAGCAACATTGGAAATGGAGTCGCCCGTAGAAGGAATCGTAAAAGATATTCTTGTAAAAGAAGGCCAGACCATTCCTGTTGGAGAGGTATTATTTACAATGGAAAATACACCAGCACCTGTAGTCAAAAAAGCACCCGAAGGCCCTGTTTATCAACCTGGCCAGAAAGTGCCGTTGAGCAAAATGGGCAAAATCATCGCAGAAAAAATGCTGCAATCAAAACGTGAAATTCCCTGCTTCTATTTGAATGTCGTGGTGGACGTTACAGACCTTGTAGCGTTCCGCGAAAAATTAAACAAAGATGGCGAGCCGAAAGTTTCGTTCAATGATTTAATTATAAAGGCTCTCGCACTTGGAATTACGAAATGGCCGATTATGAGCGGCAGATTTGAAGGCACTGCTATTCAACTTGCTGATTCTATCGGCATTGGTTTGGCGATTTCTGTAAAAGGCGGCCTTATCGCTCCGATCGTTAAAGATGTTGATAAGAAAAACATCCGCGAAGTTGCCCAGTATAGTAAAGAGCTGATCGACAGGACAAAAATCGGTAAAATTCTCCCGACCGATCTCGAAGGCGGCTGCATAACAGTTAGCAATCTTGGCGCGTATGGAATTGATTCGTTTATTCCGATTGTTGTGCCTGGACAATGCAGTATTCTTGGCATTGGCAGGATTGCCGATACTTGTGTTGCCAAAGATGGCCAGGTTCTTATAAGAAAGCATCTTAAGCTGACGCTCGCTGTTGACCATAGAATCGCAAACGGCGCCGAAGCTGCACAGTTCCTGGATTATACCGCCAAACTGCTCGAAAGCCCTGAACAATTGTTGTAGCAAATAAATCCTGTTTGTCATTCTGAACGAAGTGAAGAATCTCGTTTATCTTTGGTTTGCAAATAGGCATAAAATTTTAAATATTAAATCTGTTAGGTTTGTTCCCGTAGCTCAATTGGATAGAGTGTCGGCCTCCGAAGCCGAAGGTTGTGGGTTCGACTCCCGCCGGGAACGCTTATTTATATATTAAACTTATGGGGATAAATTTACGCCTGCAATAAATCGGAAAATACTTACTCGCCAGATATAACTATTAATTTTCGTTTATATCAAGGAGTGCTGATTTTAAATTAACTATTTAAGGATAGCGGCACCAAGCGTCGCCGGTTCAGGGCAAACTATTTTTACAAACTCACAGCCCGTAATGTCGGATTTGATTTTAAGCCATAAATCGCTTTTTGCGCCACCGCCGGTTGCTACGATTTTTTGAGGTTTATTATCGGAGCAAAGTTTATTTATCAGTTCATTTAGAGTATAAGCTGTTGATTCCATCATAGCATAAATAAAATTGCCATGTGTATGAGTTTTTTTTATTCCTTCAAATGCTGCTTCAATTGTATCATAATTAAAACTCGTATGTTTGGCTTTAAGGCCTTCACTGCTTCCAGCTTTTTCTGCTAATTTTATAAGTTCCTCGATGCTGTACTGACTTGCAAATTTTTTCTGGTACCATTCAATTGAAACAGCTCCGTTGCCGTCAAATGTTAATTGACAATAATGGTTTTCCTTCCATGGTGAAATACAAACATTTCTTTTTGACTGGTATATGTCCGTAAAGTTGACACACGCAAGCACTGTGCCTGTTGATTCGCTCATATCCGCGATTTTACCCAACCCTGCTCCCATTGCAGCTATATGGTGGTCAAGGCTGCCGAGATAAAATTCAGTTCCTTTTTTAATTCCAAATAATTCTTCCGAAGTTGTGCCGGTATTTATTTTTGTGCCCACTCTAAGTCGTTTCGCAAATAATTGTATATCGATTTGCAAAATATCAAACGCTTTGTCCCACCATTTTCCGGTTTGGCAATCCATAAGCCCTAAAAGTGATGCAGTTCCCATATCGCCTGCTTTTTCATTCGTAAAAAGATGAACAATATAGTCGGATATTGTTAGTATATGTTTTGTTTGCTGCCATATTTCAGGCTGGTTTTTTTTGAACCATAATAATTTGTTGATGCAAAGTTGTGGCGAAGGCTCAATTCCCATTCCCGTCATTTGTAGGAAATCATTTTCTTGCCATAGTCGAATAACTTCCTGATATAAATATTTAGCTCTTGTATCCGGCCATAAAATCAAAGGAGTTAAAGGAGCATTGTCTTTATCAAGAAGAAGAAAGCTGTTTGCTTGTGATGAATAGCCGACAGTGTTAATATCTTTTGCTGTGATATTTGCTTGTTGGCAGGCTTGGTCGATACCTTTTTGTAATAGCTGAATAAAAGTCCTTGATGGAATCTCGCATAGATTGCCGCTGCCGACATTTTTCTCAAGAGCGACTCGCCCAAGACCTTTTAAATTCAAAGCATCATCGTAGATACCGAATTTAAAATAGCTTGTACCTAAATCTATGCCGAGTGTATATTTCATTTCAATAATTCCAAAGTTTCTTTAACGAAAATTTCTCCAGTTTCATAATTGAACATCGCATTTGATGCTTCATAACCGCCTTCATCAAAAGCCTCTTTTGTAACAATATATCCCTGCATTTCGCCGTTGGCCAGAGAAATAATGAAGGAGTCGGCAAGTTTATCTTTAACCGCTAGAGCGTGTTCAATAAATATTTCTCCCTGCCAGCCGACAAAATTCCATTTGCCAATTTGTATGATCTGAATTTCAGCAGGAAGAGCTAGCTTATATGCTTGTTCTAATAATCCGCTTTCCGCAGCTTGAGATAGTGTCAATGTCTCTTCAGCACCAAACCAATCACATTCTGCGGTTCTAATTTCCTGCTTCGGCGATTTGTTTTTTCTAAGCGTCTCAAGTCTGATTATGGCGTTATCAAGTTTTTTTTGCGAAAGTTCAACTGATGGGA
>MHYA01000106.1:15139-20783 GCA_001825675.1 Planctomycetes bacterium GWF2_42_9
ATTAATAGATAAATTATTTTGATATTCTATTTTAGAAATTGCTTTTTCAACAGCTTTTCCAAGGATTAGTCCCAATCTTTCTGCTTCTTCAAAAGTATTTGCTTTTGTAACATAACGTGGGCTTTGATTGCCGGCAGGGCCGGTATGATGCAAAACAGGGCAATTCTTACCTACCACATTTTTCTGAAGATAAATTCTGGACATTCCAGGAAAATCTCCGCTTACCAAAGTCGAATCCTCATGTAAAACTGTAGGATGCATTGAACAAACCAGCATACAAGCAATATTAGAATCATTATCGGCATTCTTAACCATCAGAACCGGAACATTATGATCTGCCGGGCCTTTTGGATTTCTTCTGTTTGTGCCAATACCTGTATCGTCAGCAATAGCTAATCCTATTTTTGCAGGTTGTGCGTTGTTATAGGCCTTGGCTGCTGCTTCTACTATGCCTTCCTCCATAAGCTGTACATATTTCATGTCTGTCTTTGGAACTACCGGATCACTGGTGGCACACAGATGGTCTAATGTAAGAGGACCAGAATGCGTATGTGTGGCAGTTACCATTATATTTTTTGCTGGTACGCCGGTTTTTTCTTCTATTTTTTTGCGTGTTGCAGCGGCACTATCTTTGCTCACAAAAATAATATCGTTTGCAATGAATATTGCTTTTGTTTGCCCATCAGATATATACAATGCCGAACTCCAGAGTCTATCATGAATTCCGGTACTATATCTTTCTATATGTGGGTAACCATATAAAAACTGTGAATCTTTTGGACTTATATCAACTTGGGCTGCACCAGCCTGTAATTTATTTTTATTCATCTTAGTATCCTATATCCCAATTAGTTTCTATATTCATTGCTGATGTTTCCGTAACATAAACATCAGTTCTTAATGTTTGAAGTATTGACTGCGGTAATCTAGGTGTTACCGGCCCATGAAGTACGAGCCTTGTTGTTAATCTTTGCCAGGAATTCTTGCTGCCTCCGACGGTAATGCCATGCATATCAAAACGTTCTTTTGCTGCAATTACATCAGCAGGGCCGATAGTCGCTGCCTTTGGTGGTACTGCCGAAAGGTCACCGCTGAAACCAAAACAGCCGTGCAGAGAATTTTGCGCGATTGTAAACGGACTTAGCGTTACAATTTTCGCGCCAAACTTTTTCCATTCTTCCAGCGGCGCCTGCAATTCCGGAGCATCCGGTTCAATGAACGCTAGATGGCCTGTCCAACCCGGTCCGCTATAGCATATATCTGCGCCTCCTTGATCAGCAAGCATTTTGCTGTAATCATTAATATCTTTCAGATCGCTGAAGCAAACAAATTGTTTACGAGCCGGCCTTAATGCTTCATCTATTTCATAATAGAAGTATTTCAGCATCGCATGACTGAACCCGAATTCCCAGTCTTCCGGTGCGATATTGCCGTTATGGTCTGCGTATTCGTCCATCGCGAACGCCCAGAGGTTTTTGCAATTAATTTTGCATCTGTTGATAATTTTTGCTACATGACGATACCCCGGCCAAGGATTCGGCAGGATCATTACGATTTTTTGATTTGTATCGCTGGCGTTTTTTAGCCTGGCAATTAAATCGCCGAACCATATAAATACAAGCTCGTCATCTTTGATGACCTTGATCTTGAAATCAGGATTAGGATGTTTTTCAATATCCTCACGCTTAATCGCTCTGCATTTTGTGATTACTACTTTATCTCTGAATGGGATAAATTTCGCCGGTTCAAATTCAAATTTTTTCATAACAGCATTCACCTTTAACAAATGTTTTTACTATATCTAATTTTTTATCAAATATTACAATATCCGCATCATACCCTCTTTGGATTTTGCCTTTATTATTAAGCCCCAAAACTTTTGCTGGATTACTGCTTGCCATTTTCACCGCTTGTACAATATCTATATCAAGCATCTTGACTGCGTTGTTCATAGCTTTATCCATTGTCAACCCGCTGCCATATAAACATCCGGGGAATCTTGATTTTTTTGTACCTCTTGCCGGCGCGCCTTTGTATGCAAAACTTATCTCCTCACCGCCAAATTTATATTTTCCAGGTTCTAAGCCTGCGCCAATGTTGGCATCTGTTATCAAGCATACCTTATCTGTACCTTTGCATTGCAATGCCATCTTGACTGTTATTGGGTCAACGTGCTCACCATCAAGAATGAAATCAACGCTTACATTTTCATTTGCCAGTATTGCTTCAACCGCGCCGCAAGGTCTTACTCCTGGGTCCGTATCAGCAGGCGGATAAAATACATCATAAAAATGTGTCGCATGACATGCTCCAAGTTCTATTGCGATTAATGTTTGTTTTGCATCAGCTTTTGTATGAGTAATAAATACCGGAATATTTTTTTTAGTCATTAGCGGAATTAATTTTTCAATTTTTTCAAAATCCGGTGCGATACTAAAAATCGCTTTATAAGGTTTCGCCGCATTAATTAAATTTTTAACTCTTGTGATGTCTGCTTTTCCCAATGCCTCTTTAGGAAGTGCCCCTGTAAGTGTAAGAAATGGGCCTTCAAGATGAAAACCGAGAATTTGTGCGCCACTGCTTTTAACTTTTGCAAGTGCTCCTAAAAATTTTGCGTCTTTTCCTTTCGGCAGGGGACAAACTGTCGGCAAAAATCCGGTAACACCATATTGCGGAAGAATTTTACATATTGATTCTAAAGCATCTACGCCGTTATCAATTAAATAATTATGTAAACCGTGAATATGCAAATCTATAAAACCGGGAGCAAGATAGCTGCCGTTTGCGTTTATGACTTCATCAATATTTTTGGGAAGTTTATCGCCGCCGGAGTATATCGCGGATATTTTGCCATTATTAATGAGAATGGCCGAGTTCCTGCTTAATTTATCCGTGAGTATGATATTTGCGTTTTCAATCAGTAATTTTGACATTTGCTTTTCCTTTGTTATTTGTCGAAATTAATTTGATTCGGTCGCCGCGATAAATGGATTCAAACACTGCGACCGTTTGGCCGTTGGTATTAAATACAGTGTCAATAACGAAAAGGATATGGCTGTCGGGCTTGATGTTCAAGATTTCTGAATCTTCATTGCTTGCGCCCGCAGCTTCAATATTTTGCGTGCCGTAAGAAATTACAATTTTTTCCGCTCTAGTCCACATCTCAAGAAAATCTATTTTTATAAGCATTTTTTCATCTAGAGATGATGAATATTTTAACGGTATAAAAGCGCGGTCGTAAGCGACCGGCTCATTATTCATAATATCGCTTCTTTTCGCCAGCATACACTCTTCATTTTCATTCAGATTGAGCTGCTCGGCTATTTGTTTGGACGGAAGAACTTTTTCAAAACAAATTAATTTTCTTGTTAATTCTGGAGCGTTTTTTCTGATCGAACCTGTGAAATCACAATTTGAGATTGTTACTTTTTTAGGACTTGTACTGCGAACATAAGTTCCTCTGCCCTGGAATCTTTCGACAAGTCCTTGTTCCTGCAAAAGTCTTATGGCGTGTCTTGCTGTAATTCTTGAAACGCCAAAATCGGTACATAAATCCCTTTCAGGCGGCAGTTTCTGTCCTGCGGCATAGCAGCCGTTTAAAATCTGCTCTCTTAAGGAGTTATATAATCTATTGTATTCGGGCATTTAATTTGCTTTGTATTAATATATAAATGTTATAACCAATTATGAATAAGTCAAGAAAAAACTATCATTACCCTCAAAAACCATATTAAATTATTGACTAATCTGTTAGAGTATGTTATTATTGTGTGTAAATAACATTACTTCGGAACTTAAATGGCACAAAAATTTCTTTCACAGGAACGGCAAAAATTTATCCGTGAAATGATAAAAACGGATGAGGCTTTTTCTGTAGGTGCATTGGCTAAAAAGTTTAATGTTAGTGAAATGACAATTCATCGTGATTTAAATAAACTCCAAAATCAGGGGCATATAACCAGAACCCACGGCGGGGTAGTACCGGCAGAAAAAATGGAATTTGAATTTGATTTTAAATCCAGACGCAGCACTAATCAAAAAGCGAAAAAGGCTATCGCTAAAAAAGCATTAGAGTTGATAAGGCCAGGCAGCAAAATACTTCTCGACACCGGCACAACAACTCTCGAACTTGCGTATCTCCTGAAGAATTTTTCAGATTTGACTGTGATTACGCCAAGCCTTGCGGTTGCTTCAGTTTTACAATTTTCATCGGGCGTGCAGACAGTTCTCCTTGGCGGGATATTAATGAAGGGCAGTCCTGATTTAACCGGCGTTGTTACAGAAAAAGTTCTCGATATGTTTATGGTTGATATGGCGTTTGAAGGGGCGGACGGCATAGGTCTGAATGGTGAATTATTTAATTCGGATATGCGAATTGCCAAAGTTGACCAGAAGATACGTCGGCGCGCACAAAAAACTTATATACTTGCCGATAGTTCAAAAATAGGCAGAACTGATCTTGCTTCTAACGGAATGCTTTCAGAAGCACAGGCCCTAATTACCGATAGCAATATAACAAATGAGCAAATAACTGGTTTGGAAAAAACCGGTACAAAAATAATTATTTCACAAATTTAATCTATATGGAAGGAATAAAAAATGGCAGAAAAGAAGAATAAGACCGCAAAAGCGCCCGCTTGGGCACATCTCGATTTAAATCAGGTACCGAACATTAAAGTAACTCCTCCCGGCCCAAAATCCAAAGAATTACACACAAGATGCACAAAGTATTTCAAGGGTTTAAGCAGTCAGGTAAAACTTTTCCCCGTAACGTTTGATTATGGCAAAGGCTGCGAACTTGTTGACGTTGACGGCAACAGATATATCGATTTTTCGTCAGGAATTTATGTTACGACTCTCGGCCATTGTCATCCGAAAGTAACAGAAGCTGTTCAGAAGATGGCCGGCAAATTAATGAACTGCCACGATTTCACGACAGAGATAAAAACACGTCTTGTTGAAAAGCTAGCGGAAATTCTCCCCGGCGATTTGACCGGCTTTCAATTTTATGATTCGGGCACAACAGCGGTAGAAGCAGGCCAGCGGGTTCTTCGCGCTGCAACAGGCAAAACCGAAATGATTTCCTGCTTCTATGATTATCACGGCAAAACTTACGGCGGCGTTTCGCTCGGCCATATCCGTTCTTTCGTTTACGGCCCCTGCAGAGCACCGGGTATGCACATGGTTCCGCGTCCGAATACATATCGCCCGATGTTTACTTGTCCCGACGGTTCAGTCGACACAGATAAATATATCCAGTTGTTCGATGAATATATTGATAAAGGTACTGTCGGCAATGTCGCGGGTTTTGTGCTTGAGCCGATACAAGGTTGGGGCGGTTCGGTTATGCCTCCTGATGATTTCTTCCCAAAACTCCGAAAATACTGCGATGAGAAAAAAATCCTGCTTATGATTGACGAAGTTCTCACAAGTTTCGGAAGATGCGGCAAATGGCTCTGTATGGAAAACTGGGATGTAGTTCCAGATATTGTTACTCTTGGCAAAGGCTTTGGAAATGGCTTCCCTGTAACCTGCGTTGCGGTACGTGAACCATTCAAAGAATCATTTGAATCGATTTCAGCATCGAGCAGCTATGGCGGCAACCCAATGGCTTGCGCTGCTGCACTTGCTTGTATCGAAGCGA
>MHYA01000106.1:20804-21147 GCA_001825675.1 Planctomycetes bacterium GWF2_42_9
CGATATCAGACAGGGGTTCTTTGAATCGTCCGCTCCAGAGTGCATGATGAGCCATGGGAGGAGTTCCAATTGTCAATTTACGATTGCGAATCTGCGACTTAGATGCAAAAGGACGGTTTAAGTGGTAAGCACCTGGGTTGAAAAAAACCACTGACCCCAAAATACGCAAATTCCGGCAGCGATTCAATCCGATCTTCCAGAGATCGCTCCAAAACATAGATTTCGCCACGAAGACACAAAGAAAGTCGTTGAATCATCATCACTTTCAGAAACCTTCGCGACTTTGTGCCCTGTGCCGCTTTACAGCATCCCGCTCTCGTTACAACATAAGAGTTACGGAGCG
>MHYA01000107.1:0-147 GCA_001825675.1 Planctomycetes bacterium GWF2_42_9
TTGCGAATCTTGAAATCCTGAATAATCTTGGAGTTAATTGTATTATTTTCGATTATAGAGGATATGGCAATAGTGAAGGCAAGCCTACAGAGCAAGGTGTTTATCTTGACACACAGACGGCTTACGACTGGCTGATAAATGAAAAGA
>MHYA01000107.1:161-19400 GCA_001825675.1 Planctomycetes bacterium GWF2_42_9
AACATACTAATTTACGGTCAATCACTCGGCGGAAGTGTGGCGACGCATCTTGCAAGCGAGGTAAAAGCAAGAGGGCTGATAATCGAAAGCACTTTTACATCATTCATAGATATGGCTCATCATTATTATCCTTACCTGCCTGTAAAACTCTTTGCGAAGTTCCGATTTAACACGTTTGAGAATCTTAAAAAAATAAAGTATCCGGTTTTGATCATACACAGCAAAAAAGACGATCTCATACCTTATGAGTTTGGACAAAAGCTTTACGAAGAAGCAGCAAATGAACCGAAGACATTTGTAGAAATATCAGGGACACACAATGAAGGTTTTCTTACTTCCGGGCAGGTTTACATTGATGGACTAAGCAATTGGTTGAAATTTATTGAAAATTATCAGCATTAGCAGAAAAGACCAAATTTTATGAATTTTCTTATATTTTTTGCCAATTACCTCAATTTTCAGTGATTGTATTATATATAATAGCTAAATTCTAACTTGTTTTAAGTCCGGGAGCAAATTAAAATGCCATTTTTGAGAATTTATGCTTTTATCGGTGATAATTTTAATTCTGCTTGCCTATTGGGTACTTGGGACGGTTCTGTTCTTTATGCAGCCGACGTTTATCTTCAGCCCAAACAGGTTTGTTCCGTTTACACCTGCGGAGTTGGGGCTGCCGTTTGAAAAAGTTACTCTGCGGACAACGGATATGGTTTTGCTTTCGGCGTGGTTCGTGCCGGCAAATGGCGCTGAAAATACAATCCTTTTCTGCCACGCCAAAGGCGGCAATGTTTCTTATTATTTGGATTCCGTGAATATTTTTAATGAATTAGGATTCAACGTTTTAATTTTTGATTATCGCGGTTACGGTAATAGTCATGGCAAAAAACCAACAGAGCAGGGTACATATCTCGATGCAGAGGCCGCTTATGATTGGCTCACTCATCACAGAGGATTGAAGCCGGAAGATATTATCATTTTCGGCAGATCGCTCGGCGGCAGTATCGCTGCGAATCTGGCTTCGCAAGTTAAAGCAAAAGGGCTTGTCGTTGAAAGCTGTTTTACGTCGTTTCCTGACATCGGCGTCAAATGCTATCCATATATGCCGGTGCGGCTTTTCGCAAGATACGAATTTAAAACAGGTGAATATCTGAAAAAAGTTGAATGTCCGGTTTTGATAATTCACAGCAGGAACGATGAGACTGTGCCGTTTGAATTTGGCCTTCGGCTCTACGAACAATACGCAAACGAGCCGAAAGATTTTCTTGAAATCTACGGCTGTCATAACGATGGATTTTTATATTCTGGAGAGGTTTACCGTAAAGGACTGGCCGATTGGGTCGAATCTCTGGAAGAAATAAAAGCACAACAAAAACGCAACTTTAAGATTGTTTCCTGACTAATATAATGAAAAATAATCATAAATGTGAATTTAAATCCAAAATGAAATCTCCAATCCGTCCATGGTGGAAGAATCCATCTGTTTTTCTTGATGTAATTACTTGGCATATTCTGCGATGGCTGCCGCCTATAATGATTTGCGTTGCAATCATTTTAGCGTTTACTTTAAAAAAAGAAAAAACTATTACTGGAAAAAAATCATACAGCAGAATAGTCGCGCTTGCTCCGAACATTACTGAAACTTTGTTTGCGATCGGGCTGGGCGATAAAATTGTCGGAGTAAGTGAATTCTGTAACTATCCTAAGGCTGCGAAGAAAATTCCACGTGTCGGTGCGTTGTTAAATCCAAATTACGAGGCCATAATAGCCCTAAAACCTGATTTGGTGATGGTAGTCGATGAAATGGCCGACAGCAAAGCACGTTTTGATTCGCTTGGCATTGAAACAATGATCATTAAACACGACAGTCTCGAAGAAATTCTAGAATCGATTATTTTGATTGGGCAAAAGTGCGGTAAAATCAGCGAAGCAGAAAAAATCGTAAGCGATATAAAAAATAGAATCGCACAAATTCAAATTGCCGTTGAAAATCAAACCCGACCTAGTGTGCTGATAAGCCTTGGTCATAATTATTCGCAAAATCCAAATGATAAGCCGCAAAATATTACCATTGCGGGAAATGATGGTTTTTACAGCCAGATGATCGAATACGCAGGCGGAAAAAATGTCTACAATGGAAAAATTCCGTTTCCGGTTATCAGTTGGGAATCGGTAATTGCGATGAATCCGCAGATTATCATCGATATCGGTCCGGTCGAGACAAAACCGATCGATGCGGAGATCATTACCAAACAGTGGAAGAATTTCAGTCAGACGGACGCGGCGAAAAATAACGCGATTTTCGTTTTTACAGAAGATTACACCGCAATCCCAGGCCCAAGATTTATACTGACACTTGAAAAGATTGCGCGTATAATAAATCCGCAGTTGAAAATTCAGGAAGATGAACCAAATAGTAATTGAAACAACAGATTTAAGTTTTCGGATTGCGGATAAAAAGATTTTGGACAAAGTATCTTTTTCCGCAACTGCCGGTAAACGTCTTTTCATAGTTGGGCCGAATGGTGCAGGCAAAACTACTCTGCTTAGATGTTTGTGCAGGATAGCGGATGATTTTCGCGGCACGATCAAGATAAAAAGCAGGGATTTAAAAGAATATTCGCAAAAAAAACTCGCATCCGCATTGACTTACGTCCCGCAGGCTTTGCCTGCTGATATTCAGTTTACTGTTCACGAATTTATTTTAATGGCAAGATACCCGCATCTTAGCCCGTTTTCCGTTGTAAGCCCTGACGATGAAAAATTCGTAAAAGACGCGATGGAAATGACGCAGATAACTGCGTTTGCGGATAGGGTAATGGCAACCTTGAGCGGCGGGGAGCGTCAGCAGGTGAGCATTGCGGCGGCTCTTGCGCAGCAGGCGGAAATTTTCCTGCTTGATGAGCCTGCGACATATCTAGACTATAAACATCAGCGGGATATACATTCACTGCTTATGAAAATTAATAAAACCTTCGGCACGACAATTATCTGCGTAACGCACGATTTGAATTCCGCTGTGCTTTGTGCCGATGCTATTATTGCTTTGCGCGATGGGAAAATTGTATTTGAGGGCAATCCTTCCGAAATAATGAGTGAAAAAATTCTCGAAGAAATATATTCAAAAAAATTCAGTTTTGCTTCGCATCCCGCGACTGGGCAAAAACTGATTGTGCCGGATAGCGTAGTATGAACAGGAAAACGATATTTATATTTATCTGTATTTTCGCATTGGCTGTTTTGGCAATTTCGCCATTCGTCGGCTCTGTGCGAATCCCGCTTTCAGCATTATTTGATTTCGATAGAGTGTCAGTTGAATCGCAGGTGTTTTATTCATTGCGTTTGCCGAGAGTATTGACCGCGTTTTTAGCGGGTGCGGCCCTGGCCTGCTGCGGAGTGGCTTTGCAGGCAATGTTCAGAAACCCGCTTGCGACGCCTTTTACGCTGGGTATATCGTCTGGCGCAGCTTTCGGCGCAGCGATTTTTGTGCTGTTCGCATCAGCATTGAAGATTCCTTACGGCGTGATTTTGTTTTCGTTTTTAGGTTCGCTGTCGGCAGTGTTTTTAGTCTATGGTTTTACCAAGGTCAGGAAGGGTTTTTCCGCGGGTACGATGCTGCTTGCCGGCGTGGCGGTTAATTTTTTCTTTTCAAGTCTGATTTTGTTCCTGCAATATATGAGCGACTTTACGCAATCTTTCCGTGTTGTTCGCTGGCTGATGGGAAGTATCGATGTAAGCGGATTCCAAACGCCTTTGATCTTCGCGATTTTTACATTCGCAGGTATCGTCTTGATTGCCGGCCAAAATTTAAATTTGAATTTGATGAGTATAAGCGATGAAATTGCAATCGCACGCGGCGTGAATGTTCAAAAATCCCGGAAGCTGATTTTCTTCGCGACTTCGATTATGGTTGCGGTTGTCGTTGCTTATTGCGGGCCGATTGGTTTTGTTGGTTTGATGGCGCCACATATTTGCAGGCTTCTTATCGGTTATGACCACAAATATTTGATCGCTTCTTCGGTAATTTTCGGCGGCGCATTTTTGACATTATGTGATACTTTTGCGCGTACTCTTATAATTCCTGCGGAAATACCGGTCGGGGTGCTGACGTCACTGCTTGGCGGGCCTTTTTTTGTCTGGCTTCTGCTGAAAAGCTCGGCTTCACGCGGGTTATAAACCTTTAAATAAATTATATTTAGTGCTTGCAAATTAATATATTTATGCTATAAATAATGACTTGTAATTATCCGCTAGGTGGCGGATAAAAGATTTTATGTTTGTTTAGTTTTTTGGAGAAATCACGTGAGAGATTTTAACAGAGGTGGTCAGGGCGGTAAAAGTTTTGGACCACGCCAGATGTACAAAGCTGTATGTGCTGAATGTTCACAGGAATGTGAAGTTCCTTTCCAGCCTAAAGAAGGCAGACCTGTATTTTGCAGAAACTGCTATTCTAAAAAGAAAAACGGTTAATTTGGCCCGCTAAATTATGCCCGTCGTTTGGCGGGCATAATCTTTTAATCAATTCGCTGTAATTCCTGATTATAGTATAGTTTCAATTTCTATCTTTGATTTTTGCGACTTGTATTGATAATCACCAATTACGGTTTCAACGATGAGGGTGATGACTGCCGCACGGCAGGCTTAGTAGTTTTGTTGTCTATTCAAACCACACCAGTTTATAGAATCAATATATTAAGCCAACGGTGATGCAGGTAAACCATAAGATTTTGTATTTAACAAATATCTCCGGTGCAATTCTTTATATTTTCCGAAGCATTCCTTCCTTCCATTACAGTGCAAAATATATTATAAGAATAATGATATTTTTATAAGGACAAAAAAGGACAAAAAATGATTACAGAACAAATTACTATTTTTGTTTCGATCAAGGCAAAGAAAGAAAAAAAACAAGAGGTTCAGAGAATTTTAAACGATCTTGCTAATTCGACTCATCAGGAACCCGGAAACATTAATTATATCCTTCATATTTCCGCACAGGATGATAGTTTATTTATGATATATGAAAATTGGAAAGATCAAGCCGCTCTTGATAATCATATGAATCAGCCATACCTTAAAGATTTTATCGCGAAACAGTCTGATTTGCTTGAAAAACCGATTGAAGGCAAAATCTGCAAAATATTGCAATAATAAGTACGGCTGCGATTAGGAATTAATGATGAACGAATTTGAAAAGTTTTTAGCAAAAAATGAGACTCTGCTTTCGATAAAAAATCGACGCAGCACAAGGGAATTTTCCGACCAGCAGGTCAGCGACGAAGATATTCAAACTATTTTATGTGCTGCTAATCAGGCTCCATCGGCACATAATCAGCAGTCGTGGCGGTTTGTTATTTTAAAAGGGCTGCGGAAAAATGAATTGGCGGAATTTGTAAGTTTGAAATCCAAAGACTTTCCCCGGCCATCGTCTATATTGCTGCGTATGGCGGCTCGAAGCATAGCAAGTGCGCCTATCGCGGTTGCGGTGGTAAACACAGGCGAACTTATGGACAGAGGGACGGAGCTTTTTAAAGTGGATAAAAATCAGGCTCACAATTTCTTCCGTATTATGGAAATACAAAGCTCTGCCGCGGCCGTTCAAAACCTAATGCTTGCCGCCGGTTCGATAGGTTTGGCAACAGTTTGGCTGGGAATACTTGTGCTCGTAACGAAAGAAGTTCTGCAATTTTTAGACGAACCTGAAGGTGAGTTTATGGCGATAATTCCTGTGGGATATGCTTTAAAGACCGGCAAAGGCCCATCAAAAAAGCCTTTAGCGCAGGTAGTTAAATATTTGTAATGTTAAAAAAATACCCGCGTCATTAAATGGCGCGGGTAAATAAACTTCTATACCAATCTAAAATTAATTAGTGGCTGATGCTGTATAGTCTATACGCGTTGGATAAAGCCCTGTTGCTGATTCTCACTTCGTCAATCTTACCATCGAAGCAGCGTCCGCTGGATGTTGTATATTCAGAGCCAACCAGGAATGTTGTGCTTGGGGTTGTAGTTACGCCTGCCAAACGTTTAGATGTTGTGGAACCGCTAACCATAGATCCCGTTGACATATTTCTGACTATTAATTCGAGTGTGCCTGTTCCATCGTTATCAGTGTATATCGCGGCGATGTAATACCATGTACCTGTGTTGATGGTTAAGCCTGCTGCCTGCGGGTCAAATATATAATCTGTGTAAGTGCCATCGGCGTGCTCTCCATAGAATCGCACTTTTCTATGCAAGTCATTATCAGTGAATGTTTGAATATTGTACATCGTTTTGCCGCCTGTGGCTGAATCTTTATATTTAACCAATCCCATTGGATTAACGTTGTTCCATGTGCCTGACGTGGCGTATGAAGTTGGATTAACAATCGTTTCGATAGAATATGAGTTGCCTGGAGACATTTTTTCTTTATCTCTTAATGTCCAACCGGTGTCTTTGGCGTAGATTGCTTTATTGCTTACTGTATATTTTTTGCCTTTAATTGCATAATTATACAATCCGGTTGTCCATGTGGGATCATAACTATCTGCGCTTGTTGTAGAACCAAACTGTAAATCAGCCGAGCTGCTGCCGGATGTGTTTTGGCTTAACTGGCCTGTATTTTCGTTAAATTTCCAGTATGCAATGGTTGTGTCGTTATAAAGTCTTTCCGAACCACCAACGGCATTATTGCAAATGCGTACTCTGTCGATTTTGCCGTCAAATGGACGTAAGTCGCTATCGTCCGATTCGCCGCCGATCAACAGCATCGGTTCTGAATTTGTACTAAACTGCATAAGGGGTGGACACGTGATTGATTGTTCCAGTTCCTGCCCAGTCGCGAGATTTCTTACCATCATTTTTAATCTGCTTAAAGGCTGATAATAGTCAATCGCGATATAGTACCATTTACCTGCTGCGACTGGGAAGCCGGCGTTTGTAAGATCAACTCCAAGGCAAGGCCATGTATTGTTATTTGCTCGTACGCCCACAATGATGTAATCATGCAGCGAGCCGCCTATATTTTCTTTGTAAAAACTTCTTACGATAATCTTGGCTGTTGTCGTGTTGTTTCTATCGTAAACATGCATAAGTGTCGGCGGGTTATCACTGTTTTCGGCTGCCGTTGATGGAATTGTGTCGGGATTAATAATGAATTCGAAAGAATATGAACCGCTCGGCAAGCATTTTTGTCCTTCGTAACCTGTCCAGTTGAAACTCTTGCAATAGGTCTGTCCGCCGCTGTTTTCACTAAGCAGTTTGCCGTGCCAGGCGCCTGTTCTATCATAGCCGCTATCCCACGTGCCGTCGTACATATCTGCACCGTGTGTCCAGCCGCGTACAAGATTTGCGTTTGTACTGCCTCTGTGTGTGTAAATGTATTGATGGTCGCTGCCGTAAGTTGTACTGTCGCCTTCGTCAAAAGTCCAGTCTGCAATAACATTGCTGGGAGCAAGCAAATTCAAATTGTCAAAATACTGCTTCAATGATGCATCTGCCGCAATCTGCATAGTTTTCGCTGCTGTGTATTGCAGTTCTGTAAGCGATGGGTATGGAGGAACATTGTTCCACCAGTTCTGATAGCTAGCTACATAAGCGATTTTTAGTGCTTCCAGTGCATCTTGCCTTGTTTCGAGATTGCCCTGGAGATATTCAGTTGGTGCGGGCTTATCGGTATAGTTTGGAACTATATCAACTGCTTCGCTTTCCCAATAATCGTGAGCATCCTCGTATTCCCATGCGACAGGATCGTGAACAGCAGGGACTGCTGAATCAGCCAATCCGTGTAGTAACGCGCCGAAAGTGAATTCATTAGTAGTTGTACCGCCGCGAAGGAGATTCCATCCTGTCCCGTTGTTGTTGAGATCGAAATTATACAAGTTGCCGCTGAAGATGTAGCCCCAGCCATGCTGCGGATCAGGTTCCCAGTTAGAATGTTTTGCCCAGTTGCTATACGTGTAATTAGTATTGTTGCCATAACGAATTAATTCATTGAAGTAAGGCTTTAAACTATCGACTGCAAAAACGTCGTATGCCAAGTAGTTGTGTGTGTCGCCGCCCAAACCTTCGATGTCTCCTTCATATGCTGTGGCGTTTCCAGGCAAAAGAAACAACATCGCCAGGAATAAAATTGGAATGCTAATCACTAGTTTCATTACAAAACCTCCGTTTCTTGAATAAAATATGAGTATGCAGAACCGTTTTCTGCAATAATAGCAACTGTTGGGATTAAGTTGGACGGCAAGATGTTGAAAGCAGATTTGTAATAGATTTCCATAAATAACTAAATCAATTTAGGAATTTAACCATAAATAATGAAAAAGTAAATAAAAAATAACAGTAATATTTTCACGAATCACTATATTTAATTGTAAGTATCTATTTATATTGTACTTATATAGTAGGTCGAAAATGATATTTTGCACAAGCAAACTTGCTGTTGTCCAAAATCGATTTTAGTAATTTCAGCATAAAGCAGATATTTTAAGATTGTTGAAAAGAATTCCGCATAAAGTTATAATGCCTTGCAGGAAGTCGCAGTTGATATAATTATAGGAGATAGTTATGCCATTAGAAGCGTGCAGGGATTGTAGATTTTGGGAATGGGATAAAGAGCCGTCCGAAATAAAATACGGCATTTGCCATAGGTATCCCAAAGTCGTGGAAGATTATGTATTAGTGAAGGAAAATTACTGGTGCGGCGAGTTTAAAGCCAAGAGCCAATTGCGAAGCGGCTAATGGGTGCGGGCTTTCTATCGCTTTGATTTGAAACTTTCCGATACCGTTATTAATTTTAATGGCTTTTTCGATATGTTCGTCAGATGATGCTGCTGATGAGCATCTATATAAAATGCATCGCCTGCGTTTAATTTCCACTTTCCCTCACCTGCGATTTCGAGTTCTGCCGGCCCGCCGGAGATAACCGTGCCCGCTAAATCATAATCGTGCTGTTCCCATTCGCTTTGCTTTTCAGTCGGGGCGATCATTTCGTGTACTAATATAAAACGTCTTTTCGATGTTTTCTGTAAAAGATATTTGTATGTTCTGTTTTGATCGGCAATACTCTGCATATCTTTCTCGAAACATACCGGTGCATCCATATTCTTTTTGGACATAACGAAGAAGTCGGCCAAATCATATCCAAGTTCATTTAAGATTTTGCCCAGAGTGGCTAGGGTGGGGCTGCTTGTGCCTTTTTCGATAGCAATCAGCGACGCAGGTGAAATTTCTGCCTGACGGCTTAACTGACGCAATCCAATGCCTTTTTCTGTTCTAAGCTTTTTCAAAGTGATGCCGATGTTTTTGGTATCCATAAACCGTCCCAAAAAGATTAAATTCAAATTATAGCTATTTTTGAGTCAAAAATCTATATAAAAACTATGCACCATATTATTTTTGCTTGATTATAACATCTTTACCTGTTATTGTAAACAATAACAAATGTTTTGTAATATGAAACCATTAATCGTCAATTTCTGGTCAAAGGATTGTTTGACGCTCGACTAAAGTTTAATAATATGAATCTAAATATTCAACATATAGCGGGTGTTTTGAAAAACTGTTGGAAAGAAACAGTTGCGCACAAATTTGCGAACGGTACAAATCTATTGATAATGTTCCACGGCGGCCGTTTGATCGGATTCAGCAGTGCCAAAAACGATGAAAATTTTTTATGGACTAATCCGGCTCTTAAAACCGCTGTCGACGCAAAAGCATTTTACGAGCAGCAGCAATGGCGCAATAGCGGTGGCGATAGAACCTGGCTTGCTCCTGAACTCGAATTATTTTTCCCCAACTATCCTGATTTGAATGTTTATGTTCAGCCGCAGCAGCTGGATCCGGGAAATTTTTTAATTGATACAACTGATGATAGTATTTCAGTTCGCAATAAACTTGCAGTGAATTTGTACAAAAGTAAACAGGTTGTCAATTTGGCAATGACGAAAAAATTCACATCCGCAGATAATCCAGTGCCGCAAATTGATATTGAGTATGCTGGTTTTACATCTACGACATCGCTGGAAATTTTGGATTCTAATAAATATAATTGCGCAAATATCGGCTTGTGGCATTTGACGCAGCTTCCTTGCGGCGGCAAAATGATTGTGCCGACATACCAAGAGGCAAACCCTGTAACTATCTTTGGCGAATTATTTAAAAAGGATTTGTCTATTTCTGATAATCTCTGCTTATACAATGTTTCAAACGAAGGTTCGTGCAAATTTTCTTTACAAGCTATTGAAATCACAGGCAGAGCGGGGTATGTATATGATAATGAAGGATCGCAAACGCTTGTTGTACGAAATTTCTTTGTAAATCCTTGCGGACTTTATATTGATGTGCCTTTTAACGAGCCACAGCGAACCGGTTTCGCCTTTCAGGTATGCAAGATAAATAACCCGCAGTGGGGTAATTTCGTTGAGCTGGAATATCATACGCCGGCAATAGGTTCCGCCGCTGGACAATTTGAATGTACCGATGTTTCCCAGACGTGGGCTTTTCGCGGTGAACCGGAAAAAATACAAAAGATCATCAAATTATTACTAACTTCATCGAAAATTTAAGGAGCTTTTTATATGTCGTCAAAAATAGCATTATCGGTTTGTTCGCATCCTGATGATGCGGAATTCGTATGTACCGGAACAATGGCTTTATTGAAAAAAGCGGGCTGGACAATTCATATCGCTTCAATGACCCCCGGCGATGCCGGCTCGGCAACATTAAACGCAGCGGAAATAAGTGCAGTTCGCCGAATAGAAGGTGCAAATGCCGCAAAAATACTTGATGCTCAATATCATTGCCTCGAATGCGAAGATGTCTTTATAATGTATGATAAACCTACATTGCTGAAGGTTATTAAATTATTGCGAGAGGTAAAACCGACGATAGTTTTTGCGCCAAGTCCGCAGGATTATTTTATCGATCACGAAATAACGTCACAGCTTGCCCGCACCGCGTGCTTTAGCTGCGGAATCCCAAATATAATAATACCTGGCACAAAGCCTTATGCGTATGTCCCGCATTTGTATTATGCAGACCCAACCGGCCTGGTTGATATTTTCGGAAGTGAAATTGTTCCCGGAATGTATGTCGATATAACTTCCGTGATCGAAACCAAACAGAAAATGCTTTGCTGCCATAAGAGTCAGCGAGATTGGCTGCTGGTTCATCACGGTATGGATAAATATGTTGAGACGATGAAAGAATATGCCGCAAAGAGGGGCGCTCAATGTGGTTTTGAATACGCTGAATGTTTCCGTCAGCATCTGGGGCAGGGTTATCCTCAAAATAACAAACTAAAGGAAGAAATTGCTGCGTTTGTTAAATAAATATTATGGACGATATTGGAATATAGAATAAACTTTCGTTAAAAGGATGAACTATGAATTTTTCACTCTCCGTTGCTGATATTTTGATTATTATCGGTTCGGTGCTTTTTGTAGTACTGGTTGGCTTGCTGGCAACACGCAAACAGGATAAAACCGCACGCGGATATTTTCTTGCGTCCGGCAAATTGCGTTGGTGGATAATCGGTGCTGCGTTTGTTTCAACCAGCGTTTCAAGCGAACAAATAGTTGGCACAGTCGGTGCGGCCTACAAAAACGGAATGGGAATAGCAAACTGGGAATGGTGGGCTTTGCCTTGCTATACTCTGCTTATTGTATTCTTCATCCCTATTTATTTACGCAACCGCATCGCGACCGTTCCTGAACTTTTGAAACGCAGATATGGTCAGCTTTGCGGCGATATTTATAGTTGGACAATGCTTATTGCGTATGTCTTTGTTTTTATGGTTCCAATTTTGTACGGCGGAAGTTTAGCCTTTTCGGAACTCACGGGATGGAATTTTTATATCATACTCTGGGCGACGATTATTTTAATTGCTCTATATACCATCAAAGGCGGGCTTATATCGGTTATGTACACTGATGCGGTGCAGTGCGTTATGCTGCTGGGCGGCGGGTTGCTGCTGTATTTTCTGGCTCTGAAAAATATACCCGGCGGCTGGCAAGCGATGGAAGTAGCAAGCCCTGAAAGATTTCACCTTTATCATCCCCCGGGCGATAAGATTGCGCCGTTTGTGGGCTTGATAACAGGAACGTTCGGATTGTTTGTCTTTTATCAGGCAACAAATCAGGTTATGATTCAGCGTGTGCTTGCTGCTCGTTCGACTTGGGACGGCATAATGGGTGTTATTTTCGCAGGCTTTATAAATCTGTTCAGACCGCTGGTAACCTGCTTCCTCGGTCTGATCGTTTATCATTACATACACATTATGAAAATGAGCGAGCCTCTTGAAAATCCCGATACGACATTTTCATTTGCATTAAAAACATTTGCCGGCACCTGGGGTCTTCGCGGCATAATCCTTTCCGGCTTTCTTGCCGCGGTGATGTCTGCGACAAGCGCCTTAGCTAATTCTACCGCCACTATTTTTTCGCTCGACATTTATAAAAGGATAAAGAAAGACGCAACCGACCAGCAAATGATATGGATGGGCAGAATGGTATCGTTTTTGGCTTTAGCCATTGCCGGCTGCCTTGCCCCGTTCGTGGAAAAGCTGGGCGGCATATTTATTTATTTCCAGAAGGGCATTACTTACGTCTCTACGCCGATTATTTCTGTAATTATAGTTGGAATTATCTGGAAGAGAGCAAATTATATCAGCGCCGTATTTGGTTTGATTGGCGGTATGGTAATCCAATTAGCTGTCGTATTCTTTGATAATAGATTGCATTTGGGATTACATTGGTTCTATTTGGCATTTATAGCAGAAGTGCTGACGATAATCGGAATGATAGTTGTTGCTTTATCAACAGCTCCGCCATCAAAAGAAAAATACGAGCCGTTTGTTTGGCAGAAATCGTTTATAACTGATGTTGGCCGGGACGTTGTTCGCCCATGGTATGCCCGACTTACATTGTGGTTTAGTATTTATGCGGTTATATGGTTTTATCTCTACTGGCGTTTCTGGTAATAGGCAAAAGAATTTCGTCTATATTAGGCTGCCGAAGTTTGGCAGCCTTTTTTATGAAATATACAAATCATAATAAAAACAAATTGAAAAATAGAATAAATGTGTTAAATTATTGTCTCTAGGCACTATTTTAAGGTGTCAGATAAGCATAAGACCTTGATAAATAAGGACATATGTTGATTATCGGCGGCGTAGCTCAGCTGGTTAGAGCGTGGGATTCATAAGCCCAAGGTCCTCGGTTCGATCCCGAGCGCCGCCAATTTTAGTTCTAAGTTTTGAGTTCTTTGTTTTTAGTTGGGGAGAATAGCTCAAAACTAAAAAACTCAAAATTCATAACTCAAAGCTAATTTACGCCCTCATCGTCTAGTGGTTAGGACACAGGCTTCTCAAGCCTGCAGCAGGGGTTCGACTCCCCTTGAGGGTATTTCACAAAGAGCAGACAATAAAAGATACTATGCAGAATGGGACAACACATAAAGACTTTTCCGACTCTTTGAAGGTTTTATTAACTATTGAAAAGGATACTCTATAAAGATTGGTCTTGTAATATCCGGCCTTTAAAGTATTTTTCTTATTTCGCTTTGTCCATCATTTCTATAAAGTCATTGAACAGATAATTTGAATCGTGCGGGCCGGGCGATGCTTCTGGGTGGTATTGCACGGCGAAAGCGGGAACCTTTCTACAGCGGAAACCTTCCAGCGTATTGTCATTCAAATTGATGTGCGTTATCTGAACATCTTTATCCAACAGAGAATCGGGGTCGATGCAGAAGCCGTGGTTTTGGCTTGTTATTTCGATCTTTTCAGTAATCAGATTTTTCACGGGATGATTTGCGCCGTGATGGCCGAATTTTAATTTAAAACTTTTGCCGCCAAGAGCAAGGCCGAGTAATTGATGGCCAAGGCATATTCCGAAAATAGGGACTTTGCCGAGAAGTTTTCTGATAGTATCGATGGCATAGCTGATTGGGCCGGGGTCGCCAGGGCCGTTGCTTAAGAAAAAGCCATCCGGTTTTAATTTTAGAATATCCTGCGCGGAAGTATCCGCAGGGACGACGGTAACTTTGCAGCCGTTGGTAACAAGCAGACGCAAAATGTTCTGCTTGATGCCGCAATCGAACGCGACGACATTATATTTTAACGGTGTTTTATGCAAAATGCCGAATTCGTCTTCAACGGGTTTGTCCCAGACGTAACTTTTTTTTGCGCAGACGTGCTGAACAATATCGCGATTGACAAGGCCGGGGTATTTATCAAGTTCTTTCTTTAATTCTTTGATGCTCGTGCCGTCTGTGCAGATGATTCCGCGAAGCGAACCGCTGCTGCGAAGGAGCATAACTAATTTTCTTGTGTCGATATCCTCGAGGCCGGGGATATTATATTTTTTCAGATATTCATCGAGTGAAAAATCTTTGCGCCAATTGCTTGGGAAATCGCAGTTTTCTTTGACGACAAAACCGCTAAGGTAGGGCTTGGGCGATTCGATATCGAGATTGTTCGTGCCATAGTTGCCTATCAATGGATATGTCATAGTAACGATTTGCTCGTGGTATGACGGGTCGGTTAGAATTTCCTGATAGCCGCTCATAGAGGTATTGAAAACAACTTCGCCGCACTTTTTCCCTTCGGCTCCAAAACCTGTGCCTTTGAAACAAGTACCATCTTCAAGTAGCAATATGCCTTTCATCCCGTTATTTCCTTTTTTAATAACCCCCGGAATAAATCCGGGGGCTAACTAAGTTTTATTTATAAAATAATTGTATTGGTTTTACGTTAATATCTTCTTTTTTCATCGATTCGATGGCTGTTGTAACTGCCGCCGCGCCGCGAATCGTAGTTGTATATGGTACGTTGCGGTCGAGAGCGGTTCTGCGAATCGAAAACGAATCTTTAATTGTCTGCCTGCCGACAGTTGTATTTATAATCAGCGAAATCTGATTATTAATTATCAAGTCGACGATGTTCGGCCTGCCTTCATTCATCTTGAGTACGAATTCAGAAGGTATATTGTGCTTAATAAGTTCAATGCACGTGCCTTTTGTCGCCAGGAGTTTAAAGCCCATATTATGCAGTCTGCGGGCTATTTCAATGCCTTTTTCCTTGTCCGCATCTTTTACGCTGAAGAATACGTTTCCGCTTGTGGGCAGTGAATTGCCTGAAGCTATTTGCGATTTTGCGTACGCGATTCCGAAATCGTCCGAAAGGCCCATTACTTCGCCGGTCGAGAGCATTTCCGGGCCGAGGATAGTATCGCAGCCGGGGAATTTCAGGAACGGGAAGACCGCTTCTTTTACGGAGAAGTGTGGCCGAACCATTTCCTGTGTGAAGCCCAGTTCATCGAGAGTTTTGCCTGCCATTACCTTTGCGGCAAGTTTCGCAAGCGGTATGCCGATGGCTTTGCTGACGAACGGCACAGTTCTTGATGCTCGCGGATTGACTTCGAGGATATAAATTTCATCGCCCTTAATCGCGAACTGAATATTCATCAGGCCTTTGACTTTTAACTCCAGTGCGAGGAGTTTTGTCTGGCGTTTTACTTCTTCGATGAGTTTCTTGCTTAATGAAAACGGCGGAAGCGAACACGCGCTGTCGCCTGAATGTATGCCTGCTTCTTCGATGTGTTCCATAATACCGGCGACCACGACGGTTTTGCCGTCACTGATCGCATCGACATCCAGCTCTGCCGCGTCATCGAGAAATTTATCGATGAGAATCGGATGCTCATTGGAAACAGCGATCGCATTTTCGACGCAGGTTTTTAATTCTGATTCATCATATACAATCTGCATCGCACGGCCGCCAAGTACGAATGACGGTCTGACAAGCAGCGGATAGCCAAGTTTTTTAGCAATTTTAACTGTCTCTTCATAACTCATTGCCGTTCCGCTAGGCGGCTGGTTGAGTTTTAATTTCGCAACGATCTTATTGAAACGTTTTCTATCTTCGGCGGCGTCGATACTATCAGGGCTTGTGCCGATGATCTTCACGCCTGCATGCGAAAGGGCGTTTGCGAGTTTCAACGGCGTTTGGCCGCCAAACTGGACTATAACGCCATCTGGTTTTTCTTTGTCAACGATGTTCATAACATCTTCGAATGTGAGCGGCTCGAAATACAACCGGTCGGAAGTGTCGTAATCGGTGCTGACGGTTTCCGGGTTGCAGTTGACCATAATGGATTCGATGCCGATTTCTTTTAATGCGAACGCGGCGTGGCAGCAGCAATAGTCAAATTCGATACCTTGGCCGATACGGTTTGGGCCGCCGCCAAGAATGATCACTTTCTTTCGTGTGGTCGGGTTTGCTTCGCATTGATCTTCGTAAGTCGAATACAAATATGGCGTGTGGGCTTCGAATTCGGCGCCGCAGGTATCGACCATTTTGTAAACGGCGGAAATTCCCTGTTCAATTCTCTGCTTTCTTAATTGTGGTTCGGAAATATTTAATTTTGACGCGATATATTTATCGCTGAAGCCGAGTTTTTTAGCTTTTTCGAGATTTTTAATACTGATCTTATCTTCGAAATCGACAATCTGTTTGATGTTGTTCAAGAACCACGGGTCTATTTTTGTAAGCTCGAAAATATCTTCGATCGAGAATTTTCTACGTAATGCTTCCGCGACATACCAAACTTTATCCCAGCGGAAAGATCGGAGAATCTGACGAAGTTTTTCGTCATCGACTTTTGCAATGTGTTTGTTGTCTAATGAATATCTATCTATTTCAAGTGAGCGAATAGCTTTCTGGAACGCTTCTTTGAAGGTTCGTCCCATTGCCATTGCTTCGCCGACGCTTTTCATCTGAACTGTTAATTCTGCATTTGTGGCTGGGAATTTTTCGAATGTAAAGCGGGGCCATTTAACTACGCAATAGTCAATCGTCGGCTCAAAACAGGCCGGCGTCATTTTTGTAATATCGTTTGGAATTTCATCGAGCGTATAGCCGACAGCAAGAAGCGATGCTATTTTCGCGATGGGAAAGCCCGTAGCTTTTGATGCAAGGGCAGAGCTTCTTGAAACACGCGGATTCATTTCGATAACGTACATTTTCCCATTTTTAGGATTGATAGCGAACTGGATATTCGAGCCTCCGGTCTCAACGCCGATTGCGCGAATAATTTTTAACGCCGCATCGCGCATCGATTGATATTCTTTGTCTGTCAGCGTTTGAGCGGGTGCGACTGTAATACTGTCGCCGGTGTGAACGCCCATCGGGTCGAGATTTTCGATAGAACAGACAATCACAACGTTGTCTTTTCTATCGCGCATAACTTCGAGTTCGTATTCTTTCCAGCCGATGACGGATTCTTCCACGAGCACCTGGCTTTTCGGGCTAAGGCTCAATCCCCAATGGATAAATTCTTTATATTCCTGTGCGTTATAGGCGATGTTTCCGCCTGTTCCGCCGAGGGTATAGGAAGCGCGGATAATTGCGGGAAAGCCTATCTGCTGAATAATTTTCTGTGCCTGTTCCCAGTTATGAACGTAGCCGCTTTTGGGAACGTCAAGACCAATATCAAGAATGATTTTTTTGAATCTGTCGCGTTCTTCAGCTTTTTTGATCGTAGCTAAATCAGCGCCGATGAGTTTGACACCGTATTTTTTCAGAATGCCTGTTTCCGCCAAAGCAACGGCAGTATTAAGGCCTGTCTGACCGCCAAGAGTAGGCAGAATGCAATCCGGCTTTTCTTTCTGAATGATCTTTTCGATCATCTGCGGAGTAATAGGTTCGATGTATGTTCGGTCTGCAAGTTCGGGGTCGGTCATAATCGTAGCGGGGTTGCTGTTGACTAGTACGACTTCATAGCCTTCCTTGCGGAGAGCTTTGCACGCTTGTGCGCCGGAATAATCAAATTCGCATCCCTGGCCTATAACTATAGGGCCGGAGCCTATTATAAGTATTTTGTGGATATCTGTACGTTTGGGCATTTTTTTACATCCGTGTTATTGTCAAATGTTGTTATTAATTTTTTGACGATAAAGATTCGTCATTGGCATTCTTCTATCTCGGCCAAATGCTTTTGGCGTTATTTTCACGCCGGGCGGACATTGGCGACGTTTGTATTCGTTACGATCCACCATAGCGATAACTTTCATCGCGACGGCCTGGTCGAAACCCTGCTTTATTATTTCCGGTAAAGATTTTTCATCTTCGACATACGCTTTCAAAATTCCATCGAGAATATCATATTCTGGCAGCGAATCGCTGTCTTTCTGATTGAAGCGAAGCTCGGCTGTCGGAATACGCTCTATCACGCTTTGCGGAATTCGGTCTTTGCCGCAGAGTTTATTTACGTAATGACTCAATTCGTAAACAATCGTTTTCGGCACATCTTTTATCACTGCAAATCCGCCCGCGGTATCTCCGTAGAGTGTCGAATAACCGACTGCAGTTTCACTTTTGTTGCCGGTTGTCAAAACGAGATAGCCAAACTGATTACTTAGCGACATCAGCATAATGCCGCGGATTCTTGCCTGCAAATTTTCGTAAGCAAGTCCTTTGTCGTTCCAGCCGTTAAATTTTGCAAGCTCATTATTATAAGTCTGCAATATCGGTTCGATAGGCATAGTGTGAAATTCGATGCCGAGATTTTCCGCGGTGAGCTGCGCATCGGATATTGTTTCGGAAAGATTAAAACGGGTCGGCATTGTTACGCCGATGACGTTTTCTTTGCCGAGGGCATCGACAGCAATGTTGGCTGTAAGAGTCGAATCGATACCGCCGCTTAAACCAAGAATCGCTTTTTTAAAGCCGTTCTTTTGGACATAATCGCGAGTACCAAGCACAAGTGCGTTGTAGATTTCTTCGACGCAATCTGTTTTCTTTATCGGGCGATCTGAAACTATTTGGCCATTCGTTGAAATATCGGCGATTAGCAAATCTTCTTCAAATGCTTTTGCGACTGCGGTAAGGTTTCCATCAGAATTTACGAAAATACTTCTGCCGTCGAAGACAAGTTCGTCCTGGCCGCCGATTATATTGCAATATGCGATAGCGCAATTAAGAGTTTTGGCGCAATCCTGCAAAAGATTAATTTTTTGATCAATTTTACCCGCGTGGAAGGGTGAAGCGGAAATATTTACGAGCAAATTCTTTTGCGGCAGAGAAGAGAGGAAATTTTGGAGCCATTGCAGTTCCCAAATGTCTTCACAAATCGTGCACACAATGGACATATCTTTGATTTTGATGACGGCAGGTTCGCAGCCGGCGACAAAATATCTTTTCTCATCGAAAACGCCGTAGTTTGGAAGCTGACACTTGCGATATACTTTCTGTATTTTGCC
>MHYA01000107.1:19425-21089 GCA_001825675.1 Planctomycetes bacterium GWF2_42_9
ACTAATTTATTATCATCTTTGGCAGAATTGTCAGCTAAGCCATCAAGACCCGGATATTGTTTATTTTGTTGATAAATCTTTGGAATACAATAAAGAAATGCTCCCATAGAGGCAACAGATGTTGTTACAATTAATTTTCTTGCGCCTTCTTTAAAATCATGAATCTTGTTAATTAATTGTTTATTTGCGCCTTTTCCTGCAACTGAAACCGCATTTATTACATCTGACGAATAGTTCCGACATTCATCCACAAAATCTCCAACCTTTATGGAAAGACCATCAAGGCTAATTTTTGATGATTCAGCCAGAGAAGTTCCGAGCTTTTTAGAATTTCCTATTTTTTGGTTGGTTGAAATTAAAGTTTCTGATATTTTGGATTTTAATTCTTTTACTTCTTTAGGATTAGCACTATGAAGCTTTAAGAAATCATCAACAATAACTTTTTTTGCAATTTTAGTTATTTTAGAACCATAAAGTCTATCCACAACTTCAGTATAGAAATTTTGAACTAAATTTTTATCTTTATTATTGCTAACGGCTTTTGCGGTAATTTCTTTGAATTTTTTAAGAGCATCAAGCTTTACCTGAGAAGCAGAACCAAACATTTTTTTTGATGAAAGAAGGAAACCCATAGGAATAAGAAACATACTTGGGCCTGTAAGCACTTCTCTTAAAAATTCTTCTGTTGCGGCTTTATAATTTGGATGACCGAGTTCTTCTTTGTTTCTATTATAAGCCTGAATAGTTCTTGGGACAATTAGCCCTACAAAGTCTATGAAAACAAATTCAAAGAAAAAACCTCCTGTTTCTAATTTTCTTTGAAATTTATCAACAAGATTAAGGGCACAATTAATAGTTTTTTTGCCTAGACCTTCTTTCGCAGGCAAAGATGCCCCAAAAGCCGGCTTTTTAAATTTCTGCTTCGTCTTTGAATTACAAACCTGTTGAGACGTTTTTTGTTCATCAGAATTGGCTTGTTTTGACAAAGAATATGATAAATTATTTATTTTTATACTGTTCATTATTCCCTTGAATCCCTTTAGACTACTCAAAGAATATTCATAACTGAATAAAGCAATCTTCTTAATAAAAACACTTAAATAAAATTAGTTGATACTAATTTGTATTTTATTGAATTATTTTTACATTTATTAATAAATCACTGTTTATACAAAAAAATGCTTGTTAAATTTTGTCCTATATACTAAAAAATATTTTTAAAAAAAAGGCAATTTCATGAATATTTTTGTTTTTATTTATATATACACATAAAACATATTACATTAATATGTGTCGCTTCGATAAAAAATAAAGCAATAAGTGTTGTCTAACAGATTAATTAAAGAAAGAACTATAAATAAAATGCTTTTACATAATTATTTTGATACAGATACCTACACAGCAAGTCTAGTTAAAAATAACCTTGCGGGTATTCCAAGCAGCGAAATTCAAAGTATCAAAAAACGAATCGATTTTTATGTAAACCACTATAAAATTTCAACACAAAAAACTAATTCTGAATCTAAAGAAAGACAAATTGATTTCTTATTAAATTTAAAAAATATTATTGAAACTGAAATTAAAGGGCGTTGCCTGATTGCATCATAGATATAATTAATTTGAATAAATAATAGACGAAGCACCACTAAAGAAGAAGGTGTTTT
>MHYA01000108.1 GCA_001825675.1 Planctomycetes bacterium GWF2_42_9
TGAATAAATTGTTTCCAATCTTTCCAGGTAGCGACTAATTTAAGAAGGTATCTGCCCTTCTTTTTATTATCGTTTGGGATTTTACTTAACGAAAAGTCTGCGCCGATCACATCATCGCAGAAGCAGCAAAATCTCGGCTGCGGAACGCCGAAAGCTTTTGTAAAACTATGCAGCGTATCTCTATGTGCATAGAGTTTATAGGTATCGGAGCCGTAAAAATCATCGGCAAAAATCACAGTCTTGTTCACTACAGATTCATAAAAATCAATTGCTGGATTCATAAATTGGAATTCTCTAGAAGTTACTAATCGCTAAACCGGCACATCATACATCGACAACCATTTTTGAAAATCTGTTTTTTCATTCACATTTCCATAAGCCAAATAAGCAAGACCTTCACTTGAACAAAGGTGGTTGACTATTTTATCAAAATTTCCACGTGTTCCTTCACCGGTAATAAAAAGCTGTTTGCCTGCATTACGAACCTTTTGATAAAGTTCAGGCCATTCGGTAACATCCTTCTCTCCGTCACCGGGAACCCATTGAATTACCTTGAGGTTATCAATGCTCAACAATGAATCCAAATGCCTGATCGCCCCTGGCCCGTCAAGGTGAAACATTGCTCCTCCAAGCCGGTTGCAAGACTCCTCGATTTCAGGTTTTACAAATTCATCAAACAGTTTTTCATTTAATAAACAGCAAAAATCGCATTGCAGGAGAAAAGAAGGTTTTTGACAAGGTATCGGCAGCCAAAAATCCATAAATCCAATACTGCTCGGCCTTATTATTTGCGATATGACGTCATAATATTGCCACCATACTTTGTGTATTTGCCAAGTTAATCTTTTTATTTGATCCGGCTGATCGTACATTGCTAAAACAATATCATTCGCAGGAACGATCATAGCAAGAATATCAAAAACTCCACCAAGATTTGTTATTATAGGCTGAACAGCTCCTTGCCATCTTTTAATGGCGGCTGAATAGATATCTATAGTTTTTTTAAACCATATATTTTCTGGATTATATCTAATTTCGATATTTCTTAAGTCTGTGATTACTGGCGGCTCAAACCACACAGTGTCTTTATCAATAATATAGTTAGCATCAACATAAACGGCCATAGCTGATGAACCGATGAGAGGTCTAATATACGGGAAACTATCGCCCATAAACGTGATATTGGAAAGTTTACGTTCCCAAACGTCAACAAAAACTTCTGGTGAAACATTTTTATCAAAAAATAAAAGCAGTTCACTCTGATTTTCAAAAGCTGGAGACTCTTGAGCATTTCTGCCTGAAAGATATGCTTGTATTAAAGGCCGTTTGAGGTTTCCTTCCCAAAAATCGCATCCATCTCTCTTAATTCTATTAAATTTATTTGTATCAAATTCTATAGCCAAATTAAAGCTCTAGTAGTAATATTTTCATATCTAAACGTATGTCTTTGTTTTGTCGTATATAAATATTATAGCCTGCAATCTTCAACAGGCACAGTTGCCACAGAAAGAACCCTATCCGCGCATCCATAATATACGAGATATTGACCATTAAGCTCCACAGCCCCACATGTATAAACAACATTATTATAATATCCAAACTTTTCCATATCTAATTCAACTTCAAGAATCGGTTCTTCCTGGAATTTAATAATTTTAGATGGATTTTCTTTGTCAAGCCACATAACACCAAGACGGTAAATACCATGAGCTCCATTACTATCCTTTGCGTGCCAAAAAAGCAGCCATGAATCTTCCAATTCGATAGGAGTTGCTCCAATACCAACCTTTAAATCATACCATGTACCCCTCTTGGGAGATAAGATACAAGTTGTATCTGTCCAGGTCTTCAAATCATCACTATACGAAATCCACATACTTGGTATGATTCTATGTATGAGCACGAACTTATTACGGATTTTTTTGGGAAACAAACCACTTGTTCTTTGATTTATGTGCGGAGTAAGCAGGCCGTGATGCTTAAATGATCTGAAATCTTTTGTAGTAGCCAGTACAATATTATCGCCGTGAAGCGATGTGCCTACATAAGTTATATAGTATGTATCACCGATTTTTGCAATACGAGGATCTTCAACTGCTTCATTTTCGTACCAAGCATCACTCTTTTCTATAACAGGCTTTTCAAATCTTTGAAAATTAAAACCATCCGATGATACGGCCAAACCCAAGCTTGCAATCGGCCATGAAGTATATTGAGAACGTGGCTCAAATCCTTCGGCTCTATAAAGCAAATATATTTTGTTATCATAAATTACAGCTCCAGCATTAGAGAGATTTTGGGCTTCCCAAGGATGTGTGGCATCTGGACACAATATAGGATTTTTTTCATAGCGTTGCAGCTTAACGATTTTTTTCATTTAGTACCTCAAGACTGTTGTTATTATAACTGATGTCTCTTACGAAACCATCATCCACCACATCAACATGGTGAACTTTTAATTTTTTGAAAAAACGATATAAATCTCTGCCGCCTCCGGCTATCATCCAAATGGTGGCTGGGATCGTCCAGAAGAATAAACCAAAAACATAGTACTTCCAAAACGTAAGCCAAGTTTCGGGATTCACATTGTGGGTGATGTTATGACAGATGACCCATACTGTTATTACTACAAGAATAATTGCCAGAGCCCATAAAATTTGATAAATGTTTCGTAAAAACCAATTCCGCGAACCTGCAATCTTTAATTCATTAACCTCAATATTTTTACCATCTTTGCGATGTAACAATGTTTCAATATCAAAATCTTTTTTTCTTGTAAGCAATGAAACAACAATATACATTATTGTGCTGGTTATATTGGCGATAAAATTCACTTGTAGGCCATTAAAAGGGAAATTCTTTATAAATTGAGGTAATATTAGCCCGCAACTGGCGATAACACAGCCGGAAATCATTGCTGACCATGCTCCTGCTGTCGTCCCTTTTTTCCAATATAATGCTCCAAGTATAACAGCACCGGCACCCGCAGTATAAATGGCGGCCGTAACCATCATAAACATCAAAATGAAATCTGTCTCAGTATAAAGCATTCCAAAAAAATATGAAAATAATGCAATAACTATAACTGCAATTTTTAATAGCAATAAGTGATGCTTTGGCTTCAAAGGTTTCTTACGTAGTGGCATTACAATATCTTGAACAAACACGCTTGACCACGTTAAAATATATGTATCAAAAGAAGAAATCGCAGCAGCAAGCATTCCCGCAACAAAAAAACCAAACATACCTGCCGGTAAGATATGACTAAGAAACATCGGCACAACCATCTGGCTTCGCACATTAGGATTGCCAATCTGTTCTATAACTTCCCTTATAGCACTAGCCTTTTCATTAAAGATTGGTAGATTCATAAATGCAAAGCATGCGATAGGCACAAAACAAAACAATGCAACACCAAATCCAACGCGAAGATATGATAAAAGCATCATTACCTTTGCCTCATTCGGGTCTTTCGCTGATTGCCCCCTTATCATATTTGGAGCCCAGCTCAAGATATTATAAACTAAGGCAAAACTAATCATGACAAAGAACCAGATATTGAATTGACTGTTCGAATTGAAGTTCAAAGGATTTACCATGTTCGATATATTTGGAGAAGCTCGCAATGATTCCTCTACATGTTCCCACTTGACAACACCGTATGTAATAAAACCTATCGCAATAAACAAAATCATTACTATGCTAGTCTGAATATAATCAGTAATGATGACAGATATCTGCCCTCCTACAAGGCAGAATAACACAGCGACAAAAAGTATTATTGCTGTAACAAGAGGCACTGTCGGGAGGGCCAACCCCAAAATATCAACTGAAAATGGTAACCCACAAAAATATACAAAAAAACGTCCTGTCACAATTGGAAACAGCCCCATATTAATAATGCCGGAAATAAAGCATAAAAATCCGCAAAAAAATCGCAATTTGCGGCTGTAGCGACGTTCCATCAGCTCATTAATTGTCATGACCCTTGTTTCACGAAGTCGATACACGCCCCAACCCGTTAACGCAAGAACCAGTCCAAGCCCCAGTGTTTGTATGTAATACCAGAAATATGTTGGACCTGCTACGTACGTAACTTGAAGAATTGTGATTATAGAAACAACACCTATGCCCTGTCCGGTATCAGCAACGATGCCCAAGTACCTTCCTATACCTCGGCCTGCAACAAGCCAATCGGCAACACTTTTCATGTATTTGCGGCAAGCAAAACTAACTATGTTTATGAACAACAGAAAGCCTGCAACTATGATCCAATCTATGGCTGACATTATAATCCTTTGGAAAGTCTAAATCATAATCGCATTTGCAGAAGACTTGTACGCAGCCTCAATCACAGCTTGAGCAGCAATACCATCTGTTACGGTTGGAACAGTTTTTTTATCGTCTATTACATATTCAATCCAAGCATTAAATTCAGCCTTATAACCATCAATGATATTTTCCATTTCAACGATTTGCCATTCCATTTTGTTGGTTCCATCAGCCAATGTGAGACCTTTGCATATACGCATTGGTTCTCCGTACGGGCGTTCTATTGCACCCTTTGTTCCTACAACTAAAATACCATTAATGCCCACCGGACTCGACCAGCTTGTATTTACAATACTCATTCCTTTGTCATTTTGAAGAATAAGACAGGAATTATCATCGACTTCAATCTTTTTGATCAATGTCGCTACCCTTGCATTTACACTGCGAGTCGGCCCCATTATCCAATGAGTAATATCAATTGCATGTACTGCCATATCAACAAGACTGCCGCCGCCTGATTCCGCTTTTTTAAACCACCAATCTTTATCACTCCATCCATTTTCTGGCCCTGCGTGAGCAAAACGTACCTGTGAGAAAAATGGAGTACCAATTTCGCCTGAATCAACGATGCTTTTTAATTTAATATTTTCCTGCATAAAACGATGTGTAAATCCAACCATACATTTAACATCGTTCTTCTTTACGACTTCTGCCATTTCTTTGGCATCTGCTAAAGTTGTAGCCATTGGTTTTTCGCACAATACGTGTATTCCACGAGAGGCAGCACCAATAACCATCGACTTATGCAAATAATTGGGAGTGCAAACTGATACTATATCAGGTTTTTCTATATCAAGCATCTTCTCCCAATCCTGATAAATCTTAGGAACGTTCAATTCCTTTGCTTTTTTGCAAGCATTTTCATCGATATCACATGCAGCTACAACATTAACCTTAGAGTGCTGTGATAAATAAGGTATATGAGCACGAGTTCCTATTGCTCCGCATCCTATTACAACTGCTTTTAACTTACTCATTGCGATCCTCAAAAAAACATTAACTAATATTTATTTATTCATTTCCATACATAAATAAAATCGTACAATTTATCGTTCATTTCCAGAACTATAAATTGATTCAATCTCTTCATCGGTCAATGCCCGATTATAAATTTGAACATCATCCACCAAGCCGCCATATATGCGACTGCCCCAACTATCACTGCCAATAGTTAAAGGACCTGCAACTTCGGTAAAATCTATATCTGAATAAGAACTTGTACCTGTCGCAAATGATGATTGCCCAATGGAGCGAGCATATATCTTGAGCGATAAATTACCATCTACAGATACGCTCCAGCTTGCTGCAACAAACACCCATTCATCAAACCCTTTATTTGCACTTGTTGATACAGTATCAACGGCAAAGTAGTTGCCGTACGCGTCTTTGCCGGCAAACACATATTGTCGTTGATAACCGTAGGTATATTGATCGTATAGGGTGATAGAATTATTAGATGTCCAGTGGCCGTTTTCTGCAAAAATCATACCTTCAGCAGGAACAAAGAATCTTTCTGAACCGGATGCTTTTACCCAGCCGACAAAAGTACCAGTCTCAAGGCTTATATTGTTTTCTGATTGATACGTAACCTTTTCGCCAGTATTTACAATGCTTGAATGTGCATAGCCAACGGTTTGAGTAAGTGCCTTATTTGGTGTACTGCCTGCAAATACACCTGTGCCGTCAGCGCTTAGTCCAACATCTGGCCCAGCACCATGCGTTACAATAGCGACTGCGTCTCCATTCGAAATATCTGCATCTAATCCATTATTGTATCTGGCTGCGAAAATTAAAGCCCGATCTATTGGTGATATTGGCCCTGTCCATTTTGACACAAGGAAAGCAAAATCAGAAAAATCAACATCATTATCTCCATTAAAATCTGCTGTACCATCAATAAGCCATTGATCGACTAATATAGCTAAATCGCTGAAATCAACATCCTCATCATTATCTAAATCTGCGGAATGAGTGAATTTAAGGAGTCTAAAATCTTCCTTTGCTATTGAAACCTGGAATGTTTTAGAAGTTTGGTTGTATGGTATTTTCTCTCCGGTCAATGCGTCCACTATTATCGGATTAGATGCCTTATTCCATTTTAAGGTTATAGCTGCTGAATTACTTCCATCAATATTTGAAACAACTGCTAAGACCTGATAATCTGCCTCCCATGTGGCAGTTAAAATATTTTGTGATATGGGGGATGTTACTTCCAAATAACTATTTGACTTCCACGCCGGCGTAAACATCGCTTTTCGTGTTTCAAATTCCTTCATTATATTATAAACATTTATAGTAAGAGGACTATTCATCATTGATAAATAAAAGATTGGTTCCCCGTGCGGCAACATCCACGCAAAAACCATTTTTGTAAGATGGCCGTCTAAGGTATCAGAAATAACGGCGTCCCAAAAATTCGGTACACCCCAATTATTAGAAATGGAACGTGCTCTTAACTTATCGACACCCAACAGTTGAGCATAACTTGCACTGTGATTACCAACCACATCACTCCATAGATATTCTCCAGTTAGCCAGCTAGTGGCAAAACCCATAATTGGCGGAACAGTCGTCCAGGAATGAACCATAAAATAATAATTTGGGAAATCAGGTTTATTCGGCGAGTATGTAACCGGAACATAATTGCTATTAATAGTATCTTCAAGCATCGTTGCAACTCGCATCATTGCTGTACGTGCTTCAAGAATTGGAACTATCTCCTGCCTATTACCTTGTCCATCTATATAACCGCAACCGTGAACTTCATTTTTGCAAGGCCAAGCCCCAAGCCAACCATCAAAATAAATTCCATCTAAATTATATTGCAGAATACGCTGTTTCCATTGATATACAAAATAATTAACTAAATCTGCCGAGGCAGGACAGTTGTCATAGTTAGCAATGCCATCCCAATCGAGACTTTGCTCCGGAATGACTTTCCATTCGGATAAATAAGAATTTAGATTTGGTATTGTCGCACTTAATTTTTGCGGACATAGCGCAACACCAACAGCCTGCCCTGTTGAATGACATGTTGAAACAGGGTTATTCAAACAGCTCGACCAATTTTCAGGGTCATTCAGCCCAGGGAAAATATCACAACCTGCCCCATTATTCTCAACTTGCGGCATCATTGCAATAATATCCACATAGTCCCCTATTTGAGATGCAATTCCATAAACCATTGTATCCCCTAACATCGAATGATAATCAGGAACAAGCGGCTTAATTGGTGTTGCCTGAATTCCAAATTCATAAACAAGACCGTTTGCTAAAGCTGGAGACTGAAGAAGATTTATGCGATAAGTTGCAGTAGTAGGCCTTGATAAAAATGTACAAAAATTTGTGTTAGTGATTGGTTTCCAATATTGTAAACTACGATAGGCAAAGCCTAATCCTTTTTCCTCATCACCAAACCAATGATAAAAATTCCTGTACTCTCCAGTAGCACCTGTTACCCATCCAAAGTTGACATTAGCGTTGGCAGGGATTGAGCCAAAACCAGTGCTTGTATTGTCTTGATAATATTTTACCTTATTACGTTGTACGGGAACATCAATTCGCAAATCACTTATTTGCGTTGTTCCTGCAGGCTCACTAAAATTAAGCACACACCATACAAAACCATCAAAGTCAATGGTAAAAGCAGCATTAACGGTAATTGAATTTATGATTGATTGTGCTGTAATTACAACTCGCTCATCAGCTTGTTGCGTAAATGTAAAATTATTCAATGGAAAGGATTGCGAAACTCCATTAATTGTCGCAAATATCAACATCGGCCCTGCCAACAATTCATCATTACCGCTAATGATGCTCGATGGAAGTAAACTGCCGTTTTGCCATTGATATGTCCTGCCCCACGCTGATACGCTTTTTGTGCCGCATTGCAGAGGAGTCCAGGGTTTAATCACCCGCATCGGCAATCCAATGGTATTATTCGTCCATATAGCAGCAGAAACATCAAAATGAACAACTGCTATGAAAACAAACAGAAAAATCAGAGTCATTTTCTTATGTAAACAGATTTTATTAATCATATAAGACCTTTCGCTTCTGTTAAAAGCGGATTGAAACTATTTAACCCCAATGATCTATTATAATTTATGAAAACTATTTTAATGTAGTTGAAAACCAGCCATCTTGCTCTTCGCCATCGAGACCAATCATTACTTGCGGAGTAAATTGAAAATCTGCTTGCGTTTTAAATGCAACATGTCCATCAGCAAATAAGACACCAATTCTTTTATCATGTCGTTCGTATGGTATCTCATAAGGAGATAGACCAAAAGTTATATATGATGCCCGAGTTTTAGCGTTTGTCGCTGAATAAGCCCAGCCATAGTAACCATAACCATAAGCGTACGTACTTTGGACTGACTGTTCAGCACCATCGACAACCAGCATCGAAGCCGAAGGAAGCTGCTTCCACCTTCCGCCGTTTGCTTTTTGCAACTCGTATTCTATATAATTATAAGCATAGTTTCCGGCCCAACCCATAGCGCCGTCTTTCCATCCCATTTTTCCATCCCATTCGCGGGTGAGTTTTGCATTCGGACAAATAAATAATTTACTTTGTCCACCGCAATACTGCTTTATCAGCATCATACTCCACGTCGTAGCAGGATTCCAACCTAGTAGCTGATAATTTATTCGCGGATGCCAGTTGCGATAAGGACGAACGCCACCGTTATCAGTTCGATACATTTCCATCGCAAGGCCAACCTGCTTCATATTGCTTGCGCAAATTGTACGTTTGGCAATATTTCTGGCTTTATTCATTGCCGGCATCAATACAGCAAGTAAAACGGCAATAATTGAAATAACTACTAACAATTCTACCAGAGTAAAACCTTTGCTTGTTAGCCGTTTTAACATAAATCTTCCCTTTCGCTTCATACTCATTTATAATTACATACAACCTGTTATTTGAGGATCATTGCAAGATTGCCATTGTTCAGCTATTTCTGCATAATCTGAAAAATCAATATAGCAATCTTCGTTGACATCTCCTGTCAAACCGCCATCCTCATCAATTTCATCATCACATGTTTTAGGTTCTGGAGTCAATTTTGTAAGTTTATAAATATTGATATCGTACTTTGTCATCGATTCTGTTACATGGTATCCACTGCCATCCTGTGTAAAGGCTTTAGTTCTTGCTTCACCAATTACATCAGCAGTTAAATTGGCCAAAGCTGCAATGTTTGAAACATTCACAGTTGCGCTAATTGTGCCGGATGTATTATTTGCGACTACAAGATAATAGTAGTCTCTGTCAGCAGACATTATATATGTAACATCATTAAAGCCGTTACTTTGAGTATCCGAATCACGATTGCTTGTAATAGTTCCAACATTATAATGCTGCTGTAAACTTGGAATAAGCTGTGCATATTGATGAATCACAGGTGTTGCTACATTAGCCATAAAATTCGGCCCACTTGCCTGTTCTGAAGTTATAGAATAAGTCCACCACCAGTTTCCTCTTGCTTTGAGAGTTAAGGATGAAAACGCTTCATACCTGAATTCATTGTAAGTCGGCAACCGCATAGCTGCATACAATGGTTCGCCGCCATATCCCTGATGAACTGCAACTACTCCCGATTTCGCGGTTATATTCGCATTATTATTATATGCAGTAAAATCTTTATTGAATTTTGTTACATTTTGAAATTCAGCATCCGAGGAAAGGATATTATATGAATCCCTTTCTACAACATCAGTTGATTGCAGGAAAGTTTGTATATTTTCCGGTGCGCTTGATGAGCCGCCAAAAACTTGTGTTACTTGCCGAGTTGGGTCAACACCTTTGATAATATTATATGCGATCAATGCTTTAGCTGAAGTAAACGCAGAAGATGTAGGATGATTATTCTCATCACCTATTTTATAGGCAAGCAAAGCATCATTATCTTTAATTGCAGCAACCCAGGCGGATAATAGAGCCTGTTGCGAAGCATTCATATTTCTCCACTCGATTGGAACGCCTATAATCACTTTTATGTTATGATACTTGGCCAGATTCAACCAATATTTGACAACTTCGGGATCAGTTGAAGAACCCCACCAACTAACAGCGTTGCACCCCATAGCTTTCATAACTTCAAAGTTTTCAGGCCTGATATAATCATACCAACCCAATGGAAAAAATACCTGGCCATCCTTATCCAACACAGGTTGCCCGGCATTTACATCAGATGTTATAATTGCTATTAATGTTACTATAAGCACAATTGCACAGACAATTTTCCGATTTGTTTTCTTGATATTATTCATATCATGCCTCTCGTACTTTTATTTTTAAAGTGTTTACATTCGCATTTGCAATATTATGGAGCGACCCAGCATATTCTGAGTCGCTCCGACTAAATCATTATTTGATTTTTTTCCTAATTGCCATTAATCCAAAGCTAAGTAAAACCAATGTCGCTGGTTCAGGAATAATTTCTACACCTGAACTATAAATAGCATCTATTTGAGCATTTGTAAGTGCAGTATTATAAATCTGTACATTGTCTATTAATCCGCCGTAAATTCGGCTGCCCCAATAATCGCTGCCTATGTTCAGCGGTGAATACTGGTCAAAATCAACAAATTCCATATCTGAATAAGAACTTGCACCTGTAGCAAATGATGCTTCACCAATTGCACGAGCCCATAACTTAAGGTCTAACTGGCCGCTCTGTGAAAGATTCCAACTGGCAGCAACAAACACCCATTCATCAAATCCTTTATTTGCACTTGTTGATACAGTGTCAACTGCAAAGTAGTTGCCATAAGCGTCTTTACCGGAAAGCACATATTGGCGTTGATAGCCGTATGTATATTGATCAAACAGCGTCATCGAATTATTAGATGTCCAGTGACCGTTTTCAGCAAATATCATACCTTCAGCAGGAACAAAAAATCTTTCTGAACCGGATGCTTTTACCCATCCAACAAAAGTACCAGCCTGAAGACTCATATTGTTTTGTGCTTGATACATTACGGTTTCGCCGGTGTTAATAATACTTGAATGAGCATAACCAACAGTTTGAGTCAAGGCCTTATTAGGTGTACTGCTTGCAAATGCACCCGTGCCGTTCGCGCTCAAACCGACATCAGGTCCGTCTCCGTGAGTTACTGTAGCTGTTCCATTGCCGGTCGCATAATCAGCATTTAAACCATTGTTGTAGCTGGCAACAAAAGTCAAATTATCGTCTGACGATAAGCCAGCAAAAGACAAACCTGCCATGCTCAAAATACCAACCATAATTAACACTATAAACTTCTTCATTTTTTTACCTCCACTAAATTATATATAATACTAATGTTAGACCGTCTAACATTCATTATTATTGACAATACCCTGTTTGGGGATCATTGCATTTGAGCCAATTAATTCCGAACTGCAGAATATCTTTCATATCCACTACACAATCTTTGTTCAAATCTACAACCATTAATTGATTGCGTAATGCGACATCGCCGCAATTATCCGGATTAGGGAGCAACTCTACTGTATTAAAGTACAACTCTTCCAATTGCCCATAATACATAATTGGGCCGTCATAAATTAAAAGCTGATCAATGTATCCGCCGATGCCATTTCTACCATCTGTGCCTGCGGAACCAACATACAGATCAGTTACCGAAGTATTAGGACTAATGATATAATTATCTGGATCGTCGATGCCCATCTCGGCAACTTTAAACACTGAATCGCCCGGCTTTCTATACCATACGGAAGTAATTAATTTGTTTGCTGCGGAATCCAGCTTCCACGTACCTGCAACAAAAATCCACTCACTAAGTTTCGATGCACCATCTGTAATTGTTAATTCTGCGGTTGGAATACTATTACCTGCTAAATCGCGTCCATAAAAACATATTAATTGTTCTACCGGGTCAGTCTCTGGACTGCTGCCTATAACTCCATTTTGTCTATGTACAAAATACCAAGACTGCGGATACGACCAATGAACATTATCGCCGATCAAAAGGGCATCCAGCAGCGGCCTATAGACCGTTGGTTTATACCACATCGCAAAAGTACCGCCGTCAAACTTAAAATGTCCCTGGGCTGAATACTTCAAATATTCGTACGAAAGACCATCAAATTGAATACCATCCCAAAAAGCAGAATTAGGATTGTAAAACGCACGATTTGGTGTGCTAGTTGAAAATTTGCCGGAACCATCAGGAGATTGCGATATGTCCGGGCTTATGCCGGAAGCATCATGGTAAACCGTTGCTGTTTCAGATACATAAGCATAATCAGCATTTAGGCTTCCATCGCTATTATTGAAAGTTGCCATAAATGTTAAACGCGGCATTGCAGGCATTTGTGGCGCGATAGATTCAATTGAAGAATTATAAAGTGCAGCCATATTCGCATCATCAAGCACATCGTCATATATTTGTGCCCAATCAATATATCCACCATAACCGCTTTGCCCCCAAACATTTCCACTTTCAAAACAGCTTGTGCCAATAAGCAATGATCTATTATCATTGAACACATTTGTCATTGAAACGCTGTTTTGGGCAGTGATAAAGCTAGAGGAGTATTGATCTCTTACAGAAATTTTAATCCACATTGAGTTAGCAACAGAATCATGTTCCCAAGATGCGACAACAAAGAACCACCTGTCACGCAGAGAAGCAAAGTCGTAACCATTCGTTGAGTTTAATGCTACGGAAACAGAACCTTGATTACCATTGCCATCAGTACCGCCAACTGTAAAATGCCTTGAATCATAACCATCATAATCCCACAAAAACCATGAATTGGCAAAGCCAAGCGGATGCTCTCCAACACCTATTATGCGTCCCTCTTTATAGAACCGTGTTTGCAGAGTGGGTTTTACCCAAACGGCAAATGTTCCTTTTTCGTAGTTGAAATTTCTAAATGCGTTGTATTTCACAAATTCGTTTGTTGCGAAATTTCCAGCTTCTGTATCTGTATTAGGACAATACAAAGCTTTATTGGGGGTGCTGGATATAAATTTACCTTGACCATCATTGCTTAATCCGATGTTCGGATAATTGTCTGGTTGGTCATGGTTTACAGCGGCAGTTGGGCTGCCGTTCGCATAAATAGAATTGCAATCTTTATTAAAATCCGCAAAGAATAATAACTTCGCAGCTTTTGCCGGGCAAAATGACAAGCATAATAAAATCAAACCAACTATTGATTGCTTTTTCATAATTCCTCCAAGTCAATCTTTGTGCCAGATAAAACACATAATGTAATTGTCATTATTCTGATTTCGGACTGCCTATTGATTGTCCTAACCATACTTTGTTATCTAATGAAACTGTCATTGGCTTACCAGATGTTTCTGAAGCCATCAAATTTTCCAATTGCTCAACTGCTTTTGCTGCAAGAAAATCATAAGGCTGTTCAATCGCAGTCAATGCGGGATAGTGCAAATCGGATATGCCAGGTATATGAAAACCAACGATAGAAATATCATCAGGCACTTGCAGCCCATATTTCGCAACAATGCGGGATTGAACAAATAAAGTTAAATCTTCAAATCCTATAAATAATGCGGTCGGTTTCGCTGAAAGCACTCTGCCTAGTCCGTTCTCCCAATCACCTCTGCCTGTACGAAAGATCATCAAATCCGCAGGATTTAATCCGCCATCCAACATTGCCTCACGAATACCATCCTCACGCTCTTCGGTATCCCAATGAAAAGGAGAAGTAAGCATTGCAATACGTTTATGCCCAGCTTCTACCAAAAGTTTACCTGCTAAATACCCACCTTGCTTATGATTTGTCTGAACAACCCACCAGGGCTGATTTTTTCTGTCATTGACGGCAACTTTTGGCACGTGCTTAAATCTGTCTGACATAGCTAAAATTTCAGGCACTCCTCCTTGTGAAAGAATACCGTCTACCTGACTATCCATTAGCTCATGCATATCTCGTGGGTCAAATATTTGAGTTCCCCATTTTTTTTGAGATGCCAGTCGGCACATAGCTTCATAAATTGATACTGAATACCAAAGACCATAAGATCGTAACTCCTGCAACGGAGGCATAATCAATGCTATGTTATAAGTTCTTGTCAGAGTTTTATGCCGAAATCGTAACTCCGCAGCAACCTTGAGCACTTTTTGCCTGGTCGCATTACTTACGCCATCACGATTGCACAGAGCTCGACTTGCGGTTCCAATTGATACCCCGGCCAACTCTGCTACCGTGTGGATTGTAACATTTTCAGAATTAAAATTTCTAATTGCCATCTTTGTTGGTGCCTATATTTAAAATAGAAATTATTAACTTTCAGAAACAAACAGCAAAAATTTAATTTTCGTAAACTTTACGAAATCAGTATATACCCCTAAATACATATTGTCAATAGAATTTTAAATTTAAAGATTACACCCATTTTGGGTCTAACGAAAAAAATACATAACTTCTTATTTATAAATGTTTTACAAAATAGACATTTCACAGGGAGCAGTATTCGCATAAAATAAATTTTAATCTTTTTTTATTCATAAATATTATGCTCCACAATGGTTGAAATAATCTTTAATACGCAACAATTTCTTAAATATTACTAAACCTTAAAATCAAAAACCAAATTTTTACACTGAAAATAAGGTTTTCTTGCGGATGCGTTATATTTTTGTTGACATCCCAAAAAAACACCGTAAACTTTACGGTCGGTTCTTATGGTGATAATATTTCAATATCAGGAATTAAAAAAATATCTATTCCGGGCTTATACAATCCAGATTATTAATTGGGCTGCTAAACCATAGAAAGGGACTCATAGGGATATGAAGAACATATTAATTTCTTGCCTGTTTATTTGTATTTGTTTCAGTATATTACAAGCATCCCAGTTCGACCCTGGCGAAGAACTATATACTAAAAGTTCTACACTAAACATCCCGCCAATTTCAAAGACACCAAATATTGATGGTATAATTTCTTTGGATGAATGGGATATCGCTGCTGCGGTAACTGGTTTTCATTCTTATTCCAATGGCCAGCTAATTAATAATGGCCCTGTCGTGTTTTTGGCTTACAATGAAGCGAATATTTATGTCCTATTTATGACCCCGAAACCCGAAGGCCGTGAACTTTTAGGCAAATGCATAATACCTGATGGCCCTACTTATCAAGATGACGCCGTAGAAGTTTTTCTTCAAACAAGTCAAAATTTATATCAGATTGTTGTCAATTCTATTGGTACGGTTACCGACCTTAAAGATAACGACCCAAAATGGAATGGTAATTTTATTACCAAAACAAGCTCTATAGATTCTGGCAAGTTACCAAATTGGGGACTTGGCGGTGCATATTGGTTTGCCGAAATGGCAATTCCCTTTTCTCAATTAAACACAAAACCGGATGAAAAACAAGTCTGGGGAATTAACCTTGCTGTAGATCGTGCCGCTCCATGGGCGTCACTTGCACCATTAAAAGGTACGGGCGATTTTGCTGATACAAGTTTATTTTCAAAACTCCATTTTATGAGCAATTCAGACCCATACGCACAAATTACTTCTCTGGGAAATATCAGATTCGGTGAGTTTGATATTCGCGGCATATTGTTCAATCCTGGACCAAGTGCAATTAATATGAACGTGCAGTTTGATGTTCGTAAAAAAGGAAGTACAGTTACAGATGACGCGTATCGAAATGTAGTTGGAATTATACATACTGAAAATGAGACATTTTCAGTTGCTCCTGGAGCAAATATTCCCATCAGTATAAAAAAATCATATCCAGAAACTGAAGCGAATCAATTTGCATTTGCTATATCCAGCACTGAACCAGAAACTAAAAAATCACAGGATTTACTCACACGTCAAGGCATTTTAAAAATTGAACCGCCATTAATTCTGACTGTCGGCAATATCCCAAGTAACAATTGTATATCCTTGAAAATCGATACATCAGGATTAATAGAAAAAATTAAAGATAAATGCATTATTAAAATAAACGTACAACAGACAAATACCAATGTTCTTCCTGAAAAATCGTTTGAAACTCTTCCCGGAATATCAGAAACTATAATTGATTACAATATTCTATCTGTTGGCACTTACAGATGTCTTGTCGGTATTCACAAGCAAGATGGTACTGTACTAGCCCAAACAGAGACCACTTTTAATAAAGTAGCATCACCGGAGTGGCTTAAAAGTTCTATATACGACGAATACGGCCAAGTAGACAGAGTACCTTTACCCTGGAAATCCGTTGAAGAGAGTAATGATGGTAAAACAATTCAAGTTTGGGGCAGAAAAATGGATTGGGAAACTGGAAGTATTCTGCCGGCAAGTATTACGAGCCAAAATATTGAACTATTAACCAAACCTATAAAATTCATTTTAAAAATTAATGATAAAGATTATGTGATACCCTGCCAAAAATTCGCAATTACAGAAAAACAAAACAAACGTATTTCGCTCAAATCTGAAGGATGCATACAAGGTCTTACAGTATCGGCAAATATGTGGGTGGAATATGATGGTTTTCTATGGGTTGATTTGACGACATCCGGTGGAACTATCAATGGAACAGCCAGGATAGAAATACAAATGCCTGCGGACAAAGCCACTTTGTATCAAACCTTTAATAGGCCTCAAACCGGCTGGATAGAAGATAAAACTATCGAACTGCCATGGATAGCAAATGAATCAATAGTAAATTTCTATCATTGGCTGGGTAATGAAGATGTTGGACTTGGCTTTACATACACATCTCTCGAACATTGGATGCCATCTTCTGAAAACAATTATGCTACGATCACTCAATCTAAAGAAAGCGTTAAATACACAATTAATTTAATTGAAAAACCTGCTTCACTGGCCAATCGCAATTTCCGCTTTGGCATACAGGCAACACCGATAAAACCTCTGCCGTCTGATTATCATAGCATGCTATCGGATACTTTAAATCATGAATCGTGGAAAGCATGGCAGCAAATTCCTGAAAATATTGACATGCTGTTGGTTTGGCCATTAGAAACGGGTATAATGAAAGGACTCAACAATCCTTATAATGTTAATGCCGAATCTATGAAAGCAAGTATTGCAAAAGCTCATGAAAAACACGTTGGGATGGTAACAGTAGCCGCATGCCCGCAAAAAATAAGTCCGTTATCTGAAGGATTCGATGATTGGCTTCTTGAATGGCAAACTATACCCACATCAATTTTAAACTGGGACAACGTACCGCACTATCAGGATTGCGGAGCTTCATATACTTTCCGAAAATGGCTCTTTTACGGCTGGGCCATAGAAAATGTAAAAAAATTCAACACTGATGGCGTTTACTTTGACGGATGGCAAGCAGGCCAAATGGGTTGTTCAAATCCTCATCATGGTTGCGGCTGGACAGATAGCAATGGTAAACGCAAATTAACTGTACCCGTACTTGAAGGCAGAGAATTCAATCAACGTATGATTCTTTTCCTTGAAGATAATGTGAAAAGTGAATATGCCCTTGCCAAAACAGCTCCGGCTCGTGAAGGATTTCCGAAATATCATTATTGGATTCATTCCTGGGAATTCGTACCATCAGTAATGGGATTTGCAACAGAATGGTTAAGTGGGGAATTCGCCGGCTGGCCCCTGCAAGGAACAGGTATGCTCAAACCCGAAGGAACTTTAGGCGGCTGTGTAGGATTAGGTTTATTACGCACTAGATGCCTTTCTACTAATTGGGGAGTACCGAATATGTTTCTGCCATTAATGTGGGAAAACACAGAAAATCCATCAACCGATAAACAAACACTTAATACTTATGCGTGGCTTTTACCTCATGGTATTCCGCTCGGCGGAAACTTAGGATATATGAATCACAATACAACTGTGGAGATATCGAAAATATTTATGCAGTTTGATTCACGTAATTCAGAATTTATCCCTGCATGGAAAAATAATCCATACTTCAGCATAGAGAAACCAAAAATAAAAGAAGTACTGGTTGCTACATGGGCGCATCCTAAAAAGAATAAAGTTCTTGCTGTTGTTTCAAATTTGATGGTCAATAAAACTGAAGATATCACTTTGAGCTGGAAAGGATTAGCTGATGCAAAGTTCAAAAACGCAAGAACTGGAGAGGTGATTGAATCTGTGGATGGAAAAATTTGTATATCTTTGAAACCTGAATCTTTTATCTTAATATCAGCAGAATAGGGATTATTTTTATGGATACGCTTTTACAAAATGCTCCTAAAATAGATTTCGATACGCATAATAGAAATGTAAAGGAACTTTGGAGCCAATATAGTGCAGGAACACACAAAAGGATCCCAATGATCCTCGGCATGAATCCGCGTATGTATTTGATGGATCCTAAATGGAATACTGAAAATATTACGTTTGATCAGTATATGCAAGATCCTGCGGCCATGGCAGATGTTCAACTTAAATACCAGTATATCCATCGCCATATTATGATGCAGGATAAAGAAATGGGATTGCCAACAGACGGCTGGACACTATATGGAGATGGACAAAATGTCTGGGAATTCGAATGGCTTGGGGCCGAGCCATATTATCCTGCTGATCATGAACCTTATGTTGTGCCTTTTATTACAAACGAAAATAAATTTGATTATTTAAAAAAACCTGTGCCCAAAACTTTCGAGGGAGTTGGCGCAAGAATGCTTGAATATTATAATTTTTTTAAGAAAATGAAAGATTCTGGTTACACCTTCAAGGGTAAACCAATTGGTGAAATAGGAATCCCAGGAACTTGGTGTGATGGCCCCTTTACCCTCGCATTTGGATTAATGGGCGAGCAAATACTAATGGATATGCTTAGTGATAGACCTTTTTATGATGCTTTGATGGACAAAATTACTACAGCCTGCATAAACCGCGTCAAAGCTTTCAGAAAGGAATTTGGTATTGCGGATGAGCCTCAGATATGTTGCATGGCTGATGATTCGATTTGTCTTTTGAGCACTCAACAATATAAGGAATTCGTACTCCCCTACCAAAAAAGATTTGTTGACGAATGCGGCACACCAGGTAAGACCAATTATATGCATCTTTGCGGTGATGCTTCCCGTCATTTTGCTGCAATACGTGATGAACTGAATGTATTCGCATTCGATACCGGCTTTCCAATTGATTTCAAAAAAATAAGGGATGAATTGGGTGAAAAAGTTGAAATCGCAGGCGGTGTTCACGTTGAATTATTACTAAACGGAAAACCGCAAGATATTTATGATGAAACAAAACGAATATTACTTAGTGGAATTAAAAATGGTGGTAAATTCATCTTGCGAGATGCAAACAATCTCTCTCCTTGTACACCTCCCGAAAATATTAGAGCGATGTATAAGGCAAATTTAGATTTTGGTACATTAATAAATTAATTTTAATTAGGAAAAAAGTATGTCAGTTCGAGTTGGTTTTATAGGATGTGGCAGCATCGGTTCGGTGCATACACAAGCAGCACAAATGTGCAGCGATCTTGGAGAAGTTGTTGGTGGAAGCGATATCAATAATGAACAACGAAATTCATTTACAGCAAAAACCAGTGCACCAGCTTTTTCTGATGCTCTTGAAATGCTTAACACAACAAAACCGGATGCTGTCGTTATCAGCACACCTCCCAATGTCAGATATGCCATGATTAAAGAATGCATAAACCGTAGAATAGCCATTCTTTGTGAAAAACCTTTGGCTTTAAACTTCGCCGAGGCAAAAAAAATAGTTGCATTGGCCAAACCCTTTAAAAAAGTCTGTGCGACAGGTTTTTGCCACAGATTTAATGCAGCTGTTTGCACAATGAAAGATATGCTGCAAAATGGCGACCTTGGTGAACCAATCGAGTTTATAAATTTTTTCGTAGGCCCTGCATCATGGTTAGCTGACACATGGCGTACAGACATCAGCATCAGCGGCGGCGGCAATTTTTATGATAATGGTGTCCATTCAGTTGACCTTTTTAGTTACCTGTTTGGAAAAATTAAATCGTCTTCCGGGATGGCACGATATATGTGGCCGGGACGAGGTGAAGATTCAGGATTTATGATGATTGTTTCAGAAAGTGGAGTCGTTGGACAAATAACCACGTCCTGGGTTTATCCTTATAATGCTTCAACCATTGAAATTGTTGGAACCAAAGGAGCAGTACGGTTTTCTTACGATGCAATTGATGAATTAAAAATTTGTAATGATAGCGGTTCCTGGAAAACTATCAAAATTAATGAAGACAGGCGATTTGTTAATCAGATGCGTGCCTTCCTGCAAGCAGTGAATGGTCAACCTCAAGAGCAACTCGCAACATTCGAAGACGGCATGGAGGCAATTGGAATTGTCGAACAGGTTTGTAAAAATAAAATAAATGTAAATAAAAACTAATAATTGAATTTTAGGAGCAAACAAAATGAAAATTGGAATTATCGGCTTTGATACAAGTCATTCGTATGTATTTCCCGCTTATTTTAAGGAACTGGCACAAAAAACAGATGACAAATATAAGGCAATTCAGGTTGAACTTGGTTGGGCAGGAGATCCTTCAACAGCCGTTCACCCTGAAGAACTTGACAATATGCGCAAAGGCATTAGCGACATTGGAATCAAAGGTGTCGACAGCCTCGAAAAACTGATTCCGCAATGTGATGCATTCATGCTCGAATGTGTAAATGGTGATACTCATTTAGAAATCGCCAAAAAGATTTTGCCTTTGAAAAAACCGACATTCATTGACAAACCATTTGCAAACAATACTGCAGATGCAAAAGAGATAGCAAGTATTGCAAAAAAATACGGCACTCCTTGTTGGAGCAGTTCTGCGTTGAGATTTGAACCTACTATGCTTGAGGCGATAAAAAAAGCAGGAACATGCTTAGAAGCAGATATTTATGGTCCCGCCCCCTACTTTGCTAAAGGTCGAGGCATTGTTTATTATGGAATACATACTTCTGAAATGATTTTTACCATTATGGGTACTGGATTAAAAAGTGTTCAAACAAATTGGCAGGACGATCGCGAAATTATAGTAGGAACTTGGAAAGATGGCAGAAAAGCTGTCCTTCGCGGCAGACGCAAACCTATACACGGTTTTGGCGGCACAGTTCACGGTACAGAAGGTTCGTTCAGCTTCCCCGGCAATGGCGATTTTTATGCAGGCTTAACTCGAAACATAGCAGATTTCTTCCTTACAGGCAGTATACCTGTAACTCTTGATGTAACTGTTGAAGTGATTGCGTTTCTTGATGCTGCTGTGCTTTCAAAAGAACAAGGCGGAAAAGAAATTTTAGTCTAAAGGAATATAAACAATGAGAGGCATTGGTTTAGTTGGTTGCGGCTATATCACTACTTTACTTCGGCAAGGATTACGAGATGCCGGCGGGAACCTTGTAGCCACATGCGATCTGAATGAAGAGAATGGCAAACAAGTCGCTGCAGAATTTGGTGCCAAATATTATAAAGATTACGATGAGTTTTTAGCTAATAAAGAAATCGAAGCTGTGATCATCGCCGTACCAAACTATCTGCATTTTCAATTTGCGAGTAAAGCTGTTGAAGCAGGGAAAATGGTTTTTTGCGAAAAACCAATGACAACGAATATTAATGATTCACTTGAATTGGTGAAATTAGTCCAAACTCATGGCAAGTTGTTTCAGGTTGGTTATATGAAGAGATTTCATCCCGCGTTTGGCCAGATAAAATCTAAATTGGCAAGCGTAGGTCCAATTCTGGGAGCAACCATCAAGTTGTTTATGGCTACTTCTGCAAGACCAGATGGAAAGGTAGATGCTTCAAAAGCCACATGGCATTCGATTCCAGAAAAATCAGGCGGCGGTTTTCTCGTACACTCCGCCAGTCATTCGCTCGATCTTATGCTTTATACATTTGGAATTCCGAAACAATTATGGGGCAACGTTATTTTAGATAAGGCCGGTAATGAATATAATATAAATTCTTTTTTCCTTATGCCAGAAGGTTATTTTGTTCACTTGCAAATGGCAATAGTCCTTGTACCAAGAGTAGGTTATCAAAATACATTTTGGGAGGAAACGGTCGAAGTCATAGCCGATAAAGCGATAATACGTGCTGAAGGTTCTGATTGGCAGGGAATGCTCGCACCCCGGCTGTCCATACGCGAACATGGGAAAGAAACAAGCGAAATAATTCAAGAAAACGCAATGTCCCAATGGTCTGGCGAATTCAATGCGTTTCTTGATGGTATTGCAAAAAACCAATGTCTTGGAAGTTCCGTCATCGATGGGTATAGAGTTGATCAAATAATAGATACGATGAAAACTCTCACCGCAGACCAAAAAATAATCGATTTGAATTTTCTTTATTAAAGAATATGCTATGAAAGCACTTGTATTAACTGGTCAAAAAAAGTTGGAAATTCAAGACATTCCAAAACCAACCTTGATATCCGAAGGGATGTTGACCAGTGTTGAAGCTGTATCAATATGCAATTCCACTGATTACCGAATTTACGCTGCTCCGGATCCAACCGCTGTTTGGCCAAATCAGAAATGGCCCTTTGTACTTGGCCACGAAATCTGCGGCAGAATCGTTGAAATCGGCTCACAGGTTAAAGGCTGGAAAATTGGAGAACGCATTGTAGGTTGGTGTCCGCCTTATGGCGGATTTGCAGAATACTGTCAGGTTTATCCTGACTGGATGGCATCAATTCATGTTCCAGAAAAGTGGCCAGCAGAAGAAACATGCATATTGGAACTGGCGATAGGTTCATGCAGGTCTTTAGTTGATAGCAAAGGAAAAACTCTTATAAACTCCAATAGCAAAGTACTTGTAGTTGGTCTCGGCCCCTCTGGTCAATTTTATACGCAATTTGCCAGACTTATGAGTGCTGCAACTATCATCTGTATAGGCCGCCATGAACAGCGAAGAAGACTTGCTCTTGAATTAGGTGCTGATAAAGTCTTTGATTCAGATGACCAGCCTTACGATAAAATCCTGCAATCTATTGGTAAAGTTGATTTACTTATCGATACCAGCGGAGCAGATCTTAGAAAAGAATTTTATAAGATCCTTCACCCTGGCAGCATGATGGTTACATTTGGTGTTGGCTTTGATTGGACAAGAGAACTACAGGAATTATCAAAACGCCAAATTACAATTTCGGCAGGCAATCGCGAAGAAGCAATGTTTGCTGCCAATATGATTACGGATTGGATAAATTCAGGAAAACTCAAATTAGCACCTTTGATAAGCCATATTATCACTCTTGAAGATATTCCCAAAGTACTCGAAGATATGAAAAAAAATCCGAATAATTATATGAAAGTAGTTGCAAAGATAAAATAACGCAGGATATGAGGTAAAATGAAAAATAATAAACAAATCTGGCCGATAGGAATTTGCAGTTGGTCCCTTGGCGAAGGCTTAGAAGATGTTATTGCTGCAATGAAATCACTCCAATTAAAGCATATTCATTTATCATTGAATCCTGCTATTGACAACTCGCAAAATGAATATATCAAAAATGTAATGCGACAAAAATGGAATATAAGCGCGACTATGGTCGCATTCCCGCAAGAAGATTATTCAACTATCGCTGCGATAAGACAAACAGGCGGTATTCTTCCAGATCCATATTGGGAGGACAATCGTTTAAGAATACTTTCTGCCATAGATATTACAGCCGAGTTAGGAGTCAAATATCTGGAATTTCATTTTGGCTTTCTTGACCATTCTTTACCTTCAGCTATGCAGAAATTTACCGACAGAACATTATTCCTGGCTGATGCTGCGGCCAAGAGAAACGTCGTTTTATTAATGGAAACAGGTCAGGAAAGCGCCTTGGATTTAAATGAATTTTTAACCAATGTCAATCACCCTGCACTTGCGATTAATTTTGATCCCGGAAATATGCTTTTGTATGGAAGCGGAAATCCGATTGAAGCTGTAAGCACACTTGGAAAATGGATTAAGAACGTTCACTGCAAAGACGCTATTGCAAGCAATAAAAAAGATGTTTGGGGAAAAGAAACTGCCTGGGGTGAGGGTCAGTTAAATACTTTATTTTTTCTAGAAACTTTACAAAAAGTTGGATTTGATGGCGTCTTAAATATTGAACGAGAATGCGGAATATCCCGGTTGGTAGATATAAAAAAAGCTATAAAGCTTCTGCAAAATCAAAACTGAATTTAATTCTATTTCGTAGCCACACAAGCATCTCTGAAAACAATTATCTTTATACGCATTTTTGTAGCAATGTAACTGCAGTGGATCCGCCTTGGAGAATTAATAATAATATCGGCTTACCAATGAGAGTATTAAAGCCATGGACACCTCTGACCTACGATACAAATAATAAATCCGTATCAGCGTGGGGACGCACATACAAATGGGCGAACCTGCAACCTCTTGCATGCTGGCAAGGGGTTAGGAGGGGCATATGCGACTTGATTTCTCATGACATCAGCGGTCTGGGCACGCGGGTTAGTAAATAATCATCTTTCTTCAATTACTATTGATTGCAGGAATTGTGGCAGAATGAGTGTGCCGGCTTGATAAATATATACTGCAATAAAAAGTGGTGTTCCTGCCTGTCCCCGACCCATAATTATGTCATCATAGTCTTTCATTTACTCACCATGTTATGGTTCAATGTATCGTTCTAGTTTGAAAATTACCGGGCGAAAGCCATCATTGCAGCAGACCAGCACTTTCCCTTCTTCATTCATCCATGGGTAATTCGCGCCTGATTCAAGGCCACAGATAAACCGGAATAGATCTGTATATGCTCCCGCGCAAAAATCGGGCGGCACTGTCTTCATATCTGCAATGAACTCCTGACCTTCGTGAAAAAGAGGACAAACAGGCGGACCTTTGCATGTGCAGTCAAGCTGAGAATCCGCATGGATGATGTCGCGGTCGAGTTTTTTTATTACGGTTATTTTAACTTTTATCATGTTTTTTTCTCACAGGCGCTGTAATAAAACTTTTTCTAATGAAAACCGTAAAGCTTTAAACAGCAGAAATAAATCAGGTCATTGTTCGGTGCAGCCGTAATGTAAGGCACCTCAGACTTCCGCCGCCGGCTAGTAAAGCTTTTGGACGGAAAAATATCATCTCAATTCCTTTTTGGCTAAGTAATTTCCGCGTGGAATCATCAAGAGCTGTGTCATAATGAAAAATCACTCCCGGTTCAAGCGGTACAAAACTACAGGCAAGCCGCCGTTGCTCAGAATCGGAAACATTGATCAGTTCAACGCCACGGTCCTGCATACATGTCTTAAAGTCAACTTTATGAACCTGTCCATGTTTGTAAAGGTGCGTACGTTCAAAAGCCGGAAGATAAACCAACGAGACTCGCTCGGTGATTCTGTTATAAATAGTGTCAGGATGCATGTACCGGCGGGCTTTGGGAATTTTGACAAAGAAAACTTCATCAAATATTGACAAAGTTTTTGTAATAAATTTCTTTATTGATTTAAGAGTATGGCGTTCTGTTTCAGCAACCAAAACTGTTTTGGGTGAGAGCAGAAGGCAACCTTCAAAGGCATCATCTGGTTCATCAAATTCAGAAAATATCGGGATTCCAATATTTTGCAGAGCCTCTTTCACAACAATATGCTCATTTCTTCTGCTATCCCACGCCATACATGAAAGTATTGCGCCTTTGCTCGATATTACAGCAGTATCGTGCATATAGGTGATATTTGGCATTCGGGCGAGTTTTTGAAGAGGACTTTCAATATAATCCACAAGTTCTAAAACCTCCACACCATAAGATTGTAAAAGTTCAGTGTATGCCTGATGTTCATCTCTAAAGGCATTAATATCCGGGACGCTATCAAATAGCCAATCATAGTGATTTTCGGAATTTATAATCTCCAGTTCACCACCCGGCCTATGCACCATCACTCGTTTTAACCTGCCGAAGCATTCACACCCAAAGCATCCGGTATTATTCATTATCATCGAATTCATTAGTATTCTCCGCTATTTTTTTGCTAATATCATGACATTATCGCCGGTTGAATCAAACCAGCTTTGGATAATGTTATAATTGTATTCCTTCATATAAGCCAATAATTGGGTCATACGGTATTTATATGTAAATCCCATCCCGATTATTTCGCCTTTGGAAAAAGTAATACTATCAGCTCCGCACTGAACTGTCGCATTCCTGGTAAACTTAATTTGTTTTCGGGTTCTATATATCTGACCCCACGGACTATCTACCTGTATAAGTTTAAGCTCAAATTGGCAACAATCAGGATCCATACCGCGAGATACAAGAGGTGCGATATTGAATTTTATATTCTGGGAAGAGTTATATACTTCCTCGACATCATGGCGCCATTTCTCTTCCCGCTGCGGGTGACTTGAACACAGATGGCAATCAAAAAGAAATAAATCTCTTTCATTTAAATTTCTTGAAACCTGCTTCAGCAGTTGCATCGGATCGTAGTTACAGAAATTATTTCCCAATAGACAAAGCAATACCGGACGCCCCCAATACTGCGCAAGTATTTCCATATCTTCACAAAATGCAACAATGCCATGCAAATCAATCCGCAGCGCACACAGCATTTCCATTGCAACATCTACCATCTGGCTGCTCACATCAACTATCTGGCAGGAAAGTCTTCGATTTTTGAGCAACTCGGTCAATAGGATAAATTCTTTTTTTGCATCAACTGCACCAATACTCACAAGAGTGCTTATATCCCGGGCATGAGAAGCAATTGAGCCGGCGTGCTCTTTCATCAGCGCAGTCAGACTGGCTGCAATGGGAAATCGCTCGTTAGATTCCAATGCCAGCCAGTTTTCTTTTCCCTGCTCGCTTATATATAGGAAACTATCAGGTAATAGTCTCTGCTGAAGAAATGTATTAAGCATTTTCTCAAGAGATTGGGCATTTATAATTTCGATTTTTTCCATACGCTATTCCATATAAATTTATTTGAAACATTGGCGACATTCAGACCGCAGAGCCTTTAGCGGCCCAGCGCCTTCGTTAACTCCCACTGCATATGCATACCCGCGACAGCCGATACATTCATTCAGATGCGAACAATCGCGGCATTTGCCTTCGAGGTGTTTTTGAATATTCCTGACATACTTGAACAAGGGGTCGCAGTAAATTTCTTTAAGTGAGCGTCTGAATACATTATAAGGATACACACCATCTCTCTGAAAAGCAGGATGCTGATCAAACTTAGTGGGAGCGCAAGGCCGAACATTTCCCTCGAGAGTAATATATAAGCTGTAAAGATGCTGCAGACATCCGCTTGCTACCAGCGGTGTATAAGCGAGCCAATTATAGCCATAGTGCTTGCGATCAATTTTAAGCAGCCGCAATTTATGCTCTTTAATTTCTTCTGTTGAAAGGTATTGATTTTGAAGCATATCAAATGCGCGTCCTGTGGGCGTTAGTACTTCCATATTTGGGAAAATCCGATTTGTGCGGCAATAGTGCCAGATATCTTCAACCTCCGATAGATTCATGCGACAGCTCACAAACGAAACACCCAACCGCAAAAGATGTGAGCCATCCGGATTTGTAAATCCAGCGTCAATAAGATGATTCAGACCCGCTCGAATTTTTTTAAATGCCCCTTTGCTGCCGGCCAGATAGTCTTGAACCGATGATTGTAGAGAATCGCATTTGCCCATTATTGATGCATTGTTATCAAAAAGAAAACACGCCAGCTCTGCCGTAATGTTTGTTGTATTGGTAAATACCATTGGAATCATTCCATTGGCCCTAATAAAGGAAATGAGCTCTCGAAATTGAGGATGCAAAGTCGGTTCCCCGCCTCCGATTACGACAATGGATTTGGCTCCGAGTTCTGCGGCTTGAGAAACTATTTGTTCAAGTGCCGCAAAATCAAGTTTATCCACCAATTCGTCACTGCTTTGCGCATAACAGTAGCGGCATCTGAGATTACACGACCGATTTGTTTCTATTCGTATTGCAAGTAATCTATTATCATCTCTTGCCTTGTATGCCTCTTCGGGTTCATACGTATATCCCGTTAATATCGGCGGCCTTGTATAAAGCTTGCAGATATTTCCAGCGATAACATTTTCATTTACTGCCATGTTCAACTCCAAAAATTATTTCTGCGCAGCAGTTTTGAGCCGCAGTCCTCTTGGTACCACTGCTTTTTCAACCAAACCAAATAAGCCTTCTACACCCAAAGCCATTATCGCGGCAGGAATCGCCCCTTGCATTATCAGGCCCGGATTATCCAGGCGAATGCCCGTTAGAATTGATTGTCCATAACCGCCGGCGCCGATAAAGGCTCCCAGTGTGGCGGTACCTACACTTATAACTGCTGATGTTTTTATGCCCGCAAGAATTGCTCCTGAGGCCATAGGCAGTTCCACTAACCAAAGCCGCGGCAGAGTTCCAAGCCCAAGCGCAATTGCAGATTCGCGTATACCTATGGGGACATCATCAAGGCCAACTTGTGTATTGCGTATTATCGGCAGCAGGCTATATAGGAATATAGCAATCATTGCCGGAAGTGCCCCAATTCCAAATAATGGGATGAGAAACACCAGCAGAGCCAGTGACGGAATCGTCTGAATTATTCCAGCTATACCCAAAACAGGTTTTGAAATTTGTTTTACCTTAGCTGCCACGATGCCGGTGGGTACAGCAAGCAAAATTGCGGCAAAAAGAGCGATAATGACTAAGCGTAAGTGTTCGAAGGTTCGCTGGGCAATGCTGGATGCAGTACTCTGAGCTTTAACATTGTCTCTGATACCGAACATCTGCCACAGTGCCTTTGATGCAACTTGTGATTCAGGAATTCTGCTGAGTTTAGCTTGTGCGTTCATCTCGATCATATAGGCTGCCGATATCCGATTTTCCAGGCTGACAAGTATCCTCACAGCTTGAGGTTTTTGTTTTGCCAGATCGGTGCGATACAAAAAAACGGCATCATACTCTGGAAAATAGTGTCGATCATCTTCCAGGATTGTAAGATTGTAATACTTTATCTCAGCATCAGTCGCATAGAGGTCAATTACGTCAATCGTTCCAGCGGCAAGTCCCCGATACGCTAGATCGTGATCAAGCCCCCGAACATTTACCTGTGGAAGATTATATCGAGTACGTAAGCCGGGCCATCCGTCTTTTCTATCCATAAATTCATTTGAAAATCCAAATTTCAAAATTTTAAAATTGGCCAGATCGGAGATTTTGGTAATGCTCAATTCAAGGGATTTCTCTCTGTTCATCCCAATCGCATATGTGTTATTGAAACCAAGCGATTTTGTCATACTTATTCCATGCTTAGCAAGCTCATCGATCAGTTGCATCTGAGAATAAAGTTTTCCTCCAAAGATTTCTTCTCGAATAGTGCCGCTGTATTCCGGATATACATCAATTTCGCCTTTTAACAGCGCACTCCATAATATGCGAGTACCTCCCAGCTCACGCATATGCACAGTTTTGACGCCACCATCTGAGAGTGCCTGTGAGGCAATTTCACCCAGAATCACAGACTCCGTAAATTTTTTTGAACCGACCTTAACCGCTGAGTCTTGAACCGTAGCAAATACTGCCTCAACTGATAATATAATTATGATAATCACCTTCATGCTGTCGACCTCGTGAGAGTTTCAGTTGGTTGCCGTTGTGCATTAATAAATCGGCTTACAAATGAATCCTGATGGTTTTCCAGTAGATCACCATAGGTTCCAGATAGGACAATCTTGCCATCAGCTATAAGCACAATTGTATCTGCAAAATATGCGGCTTCTGATAGATCGTGCGTAACCATAATGACAGTTTTCTTTAAATCGTGGAATATTCTAAGCAGTTCGTGCTGAAGATCTGAACGTATCATAGGGTCTAAAGCGCCCAGCGGCTCATCAAGCAACAGTATTTCAGGATCGAGCATCAGTGCCCGCATGAGACTGACTCTTTGCCTTTGCCCGCCTGAAAGCTCCGCTGGATATCTGCCCATAAAGTCAGGGTTAAGTTTAACAAGATCAAGCAATTCATTCAGCCGCTGGTTAATTCGCATCTTATCCCATCCAAGGTGTCTTGCCATAATACTAACGTTTTCACCAGCCCTCAGATGCGGAAACAGACCTCCATCCTGAATCACGTATCCCATCTTTAATCGAATGGACTGCACAGTTTCAAGGGTGATAGGTTTAGAAACAAAGGTTACCATACCTGAATCGGGCCATAGCAAGCCTGTCATTAGTCGAAGCAAAGTACTCTTGCCGCAACCGCTTGGTCCAATGAGAACAGTTATTTGACGCTGCAAAAATGAAATATCGATTGGGCCCAGATTCCATTTACCGAGGCTTCTGGTCACATTTTTTAATTCCAGCATACTATTCTTCATAAATTACATTCAAATCAAGTTTGAAAAAGTTTGCTTCCACACCACAGTTTCCACAGTAGAAAAGAGATTATCCGTGACAAATTCATTTGTAGTTACAATGGCTCCGGCGTAGTTTGGGATAGTGACATCGAGAGCAATGTTCATCCCTATATCCGAATAATTCGCCGATCAAGTGTATCTGGAAGCCTATCGATAGAAATATAAGGAAAATGCCGAAATTTGATTCGTGATTGCCTAATACAGTGCTGAAAATCTCCGTATCCATATTTTTTGGAAGTAAATGTGAACGTTGGAGCAAAAGTGCAGCGGGGTAAAGACGGAATAAAAGTACGGCACTTTAATTGTTTTCTGCGAAACAATCGGTTTTTATCGCTGTGTTGGCGATAAAACAAAACTATTTTGGCGGAAATAAAGTGTATCGCAATATGGACCAGTGGATTGAAATCAGTTGGTAGAACTGAGTTTCTTTCCAGACCGGATAAACGATTATTACAAAATATGCTCGTCACCATCTGCCGTCTGGGCTAGAGGTTTAGTAAATAACCATCTTTCGTCAATAACTATCGATTGCAGGAATTGCGGCAGAATGAGTG
>MHYA01000109.1:0-8949 GCA_001825675.1 Planctomycetes bacterium GWF2_42_9
TTTGAGCAGAATCGAAATTTGGCGAATTGTGAAAAAATACGCGAGGCTGTCTGGGTTATCGCGGCAAATGACAACGCATACTTTGCGGCATTGTTTTGCTACGCATCTTTTGAGCGGCGGAGCGGATTTGCGAAGCGTTCAGGAAATGCTCGGACACGTTGACATCGCGACAACGCAGATTTATACGCACGTTGATCAGGACAGACTGCGGAATATTCATAAGAAGTTTCATCCGCGAGGGTAAACGAGATTCTTCACTGCGCATTGCTCCGTTCAGAATGACAAAATGCGGTTGCTAGAGGTTGCTGAATGTTTACGGGAACGGCGAAAATTTGTTTGTATCTTCAAGGGGTATCGACGCTGAAAGAAAAACGTATGATCGTTAAAAGCGTCATTGGCAGGCTCAAAAGCAGGTTTAACGTTTCCATAGCGGAAGTAGATAGGATGGACAACAAACAAATGGCTGTCCTTGGATTGGCGGTTGTGTCAAACGACAGAACTTTTACAATAAGTCAAATAGATACTATCTTGAATTTTGTTTACAACGACGGCAGATTTTATGTTGGGGATGTAAAGAAAGACGTTTTCGCATTTGAGGAGCTATGATCTTTTCGGGCAAGTGCAAACCAGATAATAACCTGGACAATCGCCGCTGCTGCCACGAGAATACCGCCGAAAATATAGGGCCAATTTCTTCCGAGATGATCGCTTACAATTCCACCAGAGATTGAACCGATCGCGTAACCTGCGCCAATGATGGTTTCGTGAATTGCCATACTGCCGGAGCGTCTTCTTGCGCCTGCGACACAGTAATATTGATGGGAGCTGTAAACGGCACTATAAGTAATGCCTGCCAGTGCTGCCGCTAAGAGCTGGATAAAAAGATTTCGTGAGAATATGATCATCACCATAGCGGCCAGTATCAATATTTGTGAGAATGCAAAAAAGCCTTTCTTATAATGCCACCAATGACTTTTGCCCATAATGTAAAATATCGCTACGTTTAATAGGCACATTATCGAAACTGACCAGCCGAAGATCGATTCGGCAAATCCAAGTTCGTATTTGTATAGGATACCAAGCTGGCTGCGAAACATACCTACGCAAATATACATCGCTAGAAGCGCAACGCGAGATGTCCATACGAATTGAGTATTCAACGGATTCAACTGTTCGGCAATGGTTTCTGTTGATTGCTGAGTGTGGGCTTTTTGTGATTTATCTGGATTTGATACATTATAAATGCAGAACAGGCCAAAGGTCATCAATACCGCGGCGACTCCGATCGATGAAAGGTAATTAACTTCCATAAGGTATCCGCCGACAATGGGCAAAAGCATATTTGCACTTCCCCAGGTAACATTATAAAAGCCGAATCGCTGGGTAAGCTCTTTACCTTCGTGGCCTTTTGAAATCCAGCCCATCATAACGGGCCAATAAAAAGCTGTGGCAATACCAGTTATCGCCAGCAGAAAAACAATTTGCATAATCGGTGAAACGATGAATTTTCTTTGCATCCAAACAACCGCAAATATCCCGCAGGTAACGGCGACTTGCGCAATCGAACAGATCACGAGGACTTTTCGCGGTCTTAATCTATCCGCGATAATGCCTGCGTAAATACAAAAGAAAACGTAGACAGCGGTCTGACTCATAAAGCAAAGGCCGACATCGGTATCGCTGCCGTTCAATGATTTAACGACGAAAGGCAGAACAACCCATAGAAGCTGCAAACACGAAGACATAAAGAAAGCCGCCAGGCAGATGCGGATATAATTTTTATCTTTGAAAAGCTGAAGCATATTATTTTCTCAAAAAGCTGACGAGCCAAAAAATTAAAGTAAGTATTATTGAAATAAGAATAGATGTGGTGATTGGCAAATAGAGTTTCCAATTTTTTCCGCCCATTTCAATATCGCCGGGGAGTCGGAAAAAACCAAGTTTTGCCAGTACAAAGAAAACGCCGCCTGCCAAAATCAGTGCTATACCGGTAAAAATAAGTATTTTCGCTATATTTTCAGGGAAATTTCCCATATTTATTCCTAATAATTCGGTTAAATATACTTTATGTCGAAGGTAAAAACAAGTAGGGATATTCGCATAGGAACAAGCGGCTGGTATTACAATCACTGGTATAGCCGATTTTACCCCGAAGACCTCGCAAAGACGAAATGGTTCAAATTCTATGCTGAAAACTTCAACACGGTTGAAATTAACAGTTCGTATTATCATTTTCCAACGGATGCAGGAGTAAAAAAATGGTATAAGTCAAGCCCGGATAACTTTATTTATGCTGTTAAGGCGAATCGTTACATAACGCATATGAAAAAACTTAAAGATGTCGAAAAACAGACAAATGATTTTTTAGCAACAGTGTCGCAATTAAAAGAAAAACTTGGGCCAATATTGTTTCAGCTTCCGCCTTCATTAAAGAAGGATTTTGGATTGCTGAAGGAATTTTTGCCGCTGCTGAAAAAACAAAAAAAGATCGTATTTGAATTTCGCAACAAAAGCTGGCACAGCGAGGATTGTTTTACGCTGCTTGATGATAACAATATTACGTTTTGCATTTATGATATGGGCGATTATCAAACGCCAAGAGTAGTAACAGGCGATATGATCTATATCCGCTTTCACGGTACGAGCGGCAAATATGCAGGCACTTATCCAGATGAAATGCTGAAAGAATGGGCGGGCTGGATAAAGAACAACAGCAAAAAAGTAAAATCGTGTTATGCGTATTTCAATAATGATTCAAACGCGTATGCGGTATATAATGCGAAAACGCTGATCAATTTAGGGCAGTTCTAAATTCTTAAGGCGATCTCTAAAAATTCGAATATAAAAACTGAACCAATTATAAAGCATCAGTGTTTTAGAACCAGAAACGAGATTCTTCACTTCCCCCTCTGAATTTTATTTCGAGGAATAAAATTCCAGAAGAATCGGGGGTTTCCGCTTCGCTACAACGTTCAGAATGACAAAGTGCATTTTTTAGAGATAGCCTTATTTAGCGGACATATATCGACGAATTCGGATTAAACGGGTTTGTACGCATCGCAAGGCTGAACAAATATGGATATGCAGTCCGCAAATGTTTGACATACTCAATCCATTCAAAAACAACCGCGCGATAAACCCTTTTCATATCGCCATTCAAATGCTTTACATCATTTTGGGGCAAATCTTTTAAATTTTGGCGATGAACAAGTTCTTCGGTGAGGTGGAAAACCGCCCAGAGCATATCAGTGAATCTGTCGTGTTCGAGCAGGTTTGGATTTTCTATGAGCCTAAGCAGAAAAGGCCTTTTTTCCAGAAGATAACTTCGGAGCTGTTCTAGGTCTGCTCTGCCCATTTGCACATCATATTCGTGTTCGTGCAAGTATTTTATAGCCGCGGCAAATTTCTCGCTTGTCCAGTCCTGTTCGATCGCAAGCTGCTGCTGCATTATTGCATTTTCATTATCAAGATCGAAAAACTTTTCTGCAAGTTTAGTCCCAACTTCGCTGAAAAATGCGCCAATAACCATATTTAGTTTGGCCATTTTATGTTTCTTTTCCCTGATATTTAGCAGATTATGAATAATCAGAGTAACTATCAATACTTCAAGGGGGACAAAAGCTGTTTCGCCGAGCAGATAAATAAAGATATGATGAGCATCGTGAAAAATAAGAAAATGCACGTAATATATACAGGCCGCCAGAAGAATCAGTGATAAGCCAAAAACAATTTGCCATTTAATATTTTTCATTTTTACTCCAGCCAATTATCGCCGATGTTCACATCGACTTTAAGAGGCACATTAAGTGTTATAGCATCAGTCATTTCTTTATTGAAAATATTAGCGTATTCGTCGGCCTTATCGGCGACGGATTCGAAAACCAATTCGTCGTGTATCTGCAGAATCATTTTCGCATTGAGATTTTCCTGCTCGATGCGTTTTTGGATTGTAATCATAGCGATCTTGATCAAATCGGCGGCAGACCCCTGAACGATCGTGTTAATCACAAGCCTTTCCGCTAACGCACGCATATTGCCGTTGCGGCTATCAAGGCCAGTGATTTTCCTTCTTCGGCCGCAGATCGTTTCCGCAAATCCGGTGCGCTGGGCGGTATTTATCGCTTCTTTTTTGAATTGTTGAATGGAACTATATTTGGCGAAATACTCATCGATAAACTTTTTCGATTCGCCCATATTCATTCCGGTTGTTCTGCTCAAACCGAATGCGCCCTGTCCGTAAATCAGGCCAAAATTTACCGCTTTGCATCTCGAACGCATTTCAGATGTTACTTCATCGATAGCGACGTTGTAAATCTGCGAAGCTACGAAGCTGTGAATATCCATATCCTGTGTGAATGCTTTTTTAAGCTCGGCATCGTCGCTGAAATGCGCAACCATTCGAAGCTCGATCTGCGAATAGTCGAGACTGATAATCTTATCGCCATTTACGGCGGGAACAAAGGCGCTGCGGATTTTTTTGCCGATTTCCGTTCTAATGGGGATATTCTGCAAGTTCGGATCGGATGAACTCAACCGCCCTGTTGCCGTTATCGTCTGGTTGAAACTGGCGTGGACTTTAGCAGTACGGGGATGGATGAGCGAGCCGAGTTTGTCTGTATATGTGTTCTTTAATTTGCTTAACTGGCGGTAAAGAATTATCTCTTCGATTATCTCGTGCTCACCCGAAAGCTCATCGAGCACATCGGCATCGGTACTGAAACCGGTTTTGCCCTGTCTGGGCGGATTTAGGCCGAGGCCATCGAATAATACATCCGCAAGCTGTTTTGGCGAATCAATGTTGAACGCCCTGCCGGCGAGTTTATGTATTTTTTCGCTTGTTTCTTCCAGTTGGCTGTCAATTTCGTAAGATAGGTTTTTGAGAATCGAAGTATCGAGTTTTACGCCGTTGAGTTCCATTTTCGTAAGGACATCAACGAGCGGCATTTCAATTTCTTCAAAAAGTTTTTTGAGGGTCGGTTCGTTATCAAGTTTTTGGCTTAGATATTTCCAAATCTGAAAAGTCAAATCGGTATCTTCACAGGAATAATCGCAAGCCGATGCAGTATCGACCATATCGAAAGTTAGCTGATTTTTTCCTTTGCCGATGAGATCGGTAATCGAAATCGAATGGTAGTGCAGAAAATCTAAAGCCATATTGTCAAGCGAATGACTTCGTCTTTCAGCGTCGAGAACATACGAAGCGATCATCGTATCGAAAACAAGTCCTTTTAAAGGCATATCGGAATTGTTCAGCACGATCATATCGTACTTGGCATTTTGACAGACTTTCTTAATATTATCATCTGCCAATATGGGTGCAAGTGTCTGCCGAACAATAGCTAAACCAAGCTGCCTCGACATCATAGGCCCTTTTATCGCGACATAATATCCCATCTGCGGCTTATATGAAAAACTTAAGCCGACCAGTTCCGCTCTGTGTGCTGATATAGACGTGGTTTCGGTATCGATCGCAAAAATCGTCTGCTTCTTAAGCTCACCTGCAAGTTCGTCCAATTTTTCCGGCGTATCAACCAACTGATAGTCGTGCTTAACTGTTTTTATTGATTTAAACTCGGCTGGTGCTGACAGAGGCTGCGAAGAGAATAGCGAATCCGTTTGCTGAATCGGCTGTTCGAGAGGTTTTAAATTCAGTTGCGTAATCAGTCTGTTAAAACCAAGTTCGGTGAAAACGGCTGCCAGTTTTTGTTCGTCGAATTTTTTTACCGTGAATTTTTCTTCTTCAATATCCACCGGCATCTGACAATTAATCGTAACAAGCTGTTTGCTCAAAAGAGCCAAATCTTTTGAAGCACGCAGATTATCGCCTCGTTTGCTTTTGATTTCGTCGGCGTGTGCGTATAAATTTTCGAGAGAACCATATTTTATTATCCAATCGATAGCGGTTTTGGGGCCGACATCGGGCACGCCGGGGATATTATCCGCTTTGTCGCCTTGAAGTGCCAAAACATCTATGAACTGCTCAGGGGCAAGGCCGGTTTCTTTTTTAAAAGCCTCTGCATCTGTAACAATATCATTTTTGGCATCATATAAATAAACACCCCTGTCGCACATAAGCTGGTTCATATCTTTATCTTTGGAGCAGATGAAAACATCCATTCCGCGATGGGAACCTTTTTTCGCGAGAGTGCCGATTATGTCATCGGCTTCAAACGTGCTTTGGCGAATAATGGGAATATTCATCGCATCGAGAATCTGCTCGATCCGCTTAATTTGCACAGGCATATCTTCCGGCATAGGCTGACGATGGGCTTTGTATTCCTTGTAAATTTCGGCACGAAAACTCGGTTCTTTTGAATCCATCGCGACGACAATCATATCGGGCTTGCGCGTCTCCAGAAGGCGAAGCATTATCGTTGTGAAAATGTAAGGAGCTTTCGTAGGCTCGCCTTTGGGGCTTGTGAGCCGTTGATTTATCGGCGCGTAATATGCAGCATATATATGTGAATGTCCATCTATAATATAAAGCGATTTCGGCATTTTATTTTGAATCTTCCATAAAGAAATTAGTAATTTACGATTGCATCGTTTGGTTCGGATGCTTTATTTTTTATTTCACTTATTTCCTTTAAGCCCTCCTCTGCCAACGGCAAACCGGGAACAATGTGCAGGGCTTCCTTGAAACGTTTTTCAGATTCCTCGTATCGGCCGACATTTTTTAAGGCGATCGCCATATTGACGTTTGCATTGACGTAGAAATTGCGAAGCATATCATAGTCGAATCTTCTTGTGTTTACGTTTCGCTCGGAGTTTATATCGTCCGGCAAAGGGCCAAGCAATTTTTCGTACATTTTAATCGCCTGGGTCCAATTTTCACGATACAGGTATATCTTTACCAATTCAGCATACATCGTGGCGTTGTCAGGGAAAATTTCGAGTGATTTGGTAAGCATTTTTTCGGCTTCGGCATATTCGCCTTCCAATCCAAGAGCTGTGCCTAAAAAACCGTAAGCCCACCAGTTATTTTCAACAGCATCGATGGCGTGCGCGTACAGCACACGATTATTTTGCCAGTAGATAGTCTGTACATAGGTTTTTACAGCCAGTGCAAAAAGCAGTAAGGAAGCCAATACAGCGCATAAAACTTTTTTGGAATTTATCTTCGCGGTTAAATCCGCAATTAACCACGTAAGGGCAATGAACAGACCAATATAAGGAATGTACGTATATCTGTTTGCCCAGGCCTGCATTCCAACCTGGAATAAACCAATCACAGGCACGAGAGTGCCGATGAACCAGAACCATCCAATTGCCAGATACGGTTTTGAACGTATCGTACGCAAAACTAAAATGGTTATGCCGATCAATATAATCAGCGAAATTAAAACTTCTAATAAAGGAGTTGTACCTTTGGGGTGCGGATAAAAAATAGCGAGATCGAAAGGCCAAAAAAGTTTTTCAATGTATATCACATAAGAAGTGATAGTATTTTCTATTCGCCAGGGTAATTGATAAACGGCGACATCCTTGACCAGTCCCATTTTGCCCTGAACTACGAGCGTTATAATACTTACAATTCCTGAAAGTATAAAAAATGGAATTTTTTCGATAATGAGTTTGAAAATGCTCGTATTTTTGAATCTATCCAAAGGCCAATAATCAAGCAGCAGAAGTACGAACGGCAAGGTTACTATCATTGGTTTTGATAACAAACCAAGAGTGAACATTATCAGCGTAAGAATATACCGGCCTTTAGAGTTTTGCAGAGTATAACGCCAATAAGCGAACATTGTGAGCAGCCAGAAAAAAGCACAGAGAACGTCTTTTCGCTCGCTTGCCCATGCGACGGATTCGACGTGCAGCGGGTGCAAGGCGAATAATGCCGCGACAATGGCGCTAGCCCACATTCTTTTGGTCATCTTGCTGAAAACAAAAAACAGCAGTGCCGTGTTTGTTACATGGAATATGAGATTGGTTAAATGATGCCAGCCGGGACGCAATTTATAAAGCGTACAATCCAGCATATGAGACATTGAAGTCAGCGGATGGTAATTGTTGGAATGAATGCTCGTAAAAGCCCAGACAATGTTTTTCAGGCTCAAGCCAGAAGTAACATTCGGATTATTGTAAATGTACGAATCATCGTCAAAACTTATAAAGCTATTGTGAAGTATCGGTTCATACGCAATGAAAGTTACGACCGCAAGAGCGATATAAATTAAGTGTATTGTATAATTCTTTTTATCCATTAGCATCCGTATTTTTGTTATTCTTTAAAATTTGAATTTGTTCGAGTCCTTCTTTGGCATTTTTTGAATCCGGCATCACAGTCAACGCCTCTTTAAACCACTTTTCGGCCTCGTCCAGATTACCTTTTTGAAAATGTATCGTTGCAAGATTGAGAGTTGAGCTTACATACAATTCTCTTATTCGTTTGTAATCGGCTGGTGAAACGACTATTCGTTTATGCTTTTTTAAATCATCCTGTGATTTGGGCACAAGCAGCTTGTTGTAAACTATTTGAGCCTCGTTGACATCGCCGGTCATTAGGTATGCCTGCGCAAGTTCAAATTGAGCGTTTGCGTTGTCAGGGTGTATTTCAATAGATTTCATTAATTGATCGATAGCGGCATTATACTCGCCTTTTAATGACAATGACTGGCCAAGCATATAATGAGCAAACCAATTATCCTTTGTTACATTGATAGCGTAAGAGTATAATAAAATATCAGTATTCCAGAATAAGGTCTGCACATAGGTTCTAACGCCGAGAATCAATAAAATCAAACTCGATAGTACCGAGAAAATTATTTTTTTCTGCTTTAAATTTGCACACAGATCGCTAAACCACCATATAAGGGCAATAAACAAACCTATATAAGGGATGTATGTATATCTGTTCGCCCAGGCCTGCATCCCAACCTGACACAAACCAATAACAGGTATGAGGGTTCCTATGAACCAAAACCAACCGCAGGCCAGATATGGTTT
>MHYA01000109.1:8956-18139 GCA_001825675.1 Planctomycetes bacterium GWF2_42_9
ATTTTCCATATTACTAAAACTGTAATAATTACGAGGATAAGAAGCGAAGCTAAAACCTGTATTAAATCGAGAGTGTCTTTCGGGTGCGGATAAAAAATTGCGAGATTGAAAGGCCAAAACATTCTCCCAATGTATGTAATATAAGAAACGATGGTATTTTCGATTCGCCAGGAGAGAGGATACCTTACGGTACTTGCGACCAATCCCATTTTGCCCTGCACGATAAGCGTTATAAGGCTTAAAATGCCGGAAAGTACAAAAAATGGAATTTTTTCCATCACTAGTTTTGAAATGCTCGTATCTTTGAATCTGCCCAGCGGCCAATAATCAACCAGCAGCAGAACAAACGGCAAAGTTACAATCATCGGCTTTGATAATAAACCAAGAGTAAACATTATCAGGGTGAGGATATACCGCCCTTTTGAGTTTTGCAGGGTATAACGCCAATAAGCGAACATTGTGAGCAACCAGAAAAATGTACAGAGAACATCTTTTCGCTCGCTTGCCCATGCGACGGATTCGACGTGCAGAGGATGCAGTGCAAAAAGAGCCGCTGCAAACGCGCTTGGCCAAATTCTATTAGTCAGTTTGCTTAAAACGAAAAACAGCAAAGCAGTATTGGCAATGTGGAATATAAGATTTATTAAATGATGGTGCGGCGGATACAGCCTGAAAAGCTGATAATCGATCATGTGCGAAATCGAGGTTAGCGGATGATAATTATTCGCGTGAATACTGGTAAAAGCCCAAACAATGTTTTTGAGGGTCAAGCCGGTGGTAATATTGGTGTTATTGAAAATATAATCGCCATCGTCAAAGCTGATAAAACCATTATGAAGTATCGGCTCATAAACGGCAAATGTAACGATCGCAAGCGCGATGTAAATCAGATAAATACCGTATTTCGTTTTCATCATAATTTACTAACCCAAATGTACCATCAAGAAAAATGCCCCTGACTTGGGCTGTGATAGCAAACAAAAATCAGGGGCTTAAATTGTAAACCAGAAATTAATCCAGTTTCATAGTCATAAGAAATTCGGCGTTAGTCCTGCATTTTGCAAGTCTGCTCTTGAGCAGTTCAACGGCTTCAATTGGATTCAAGTCGCTAAGTACGCGTCTAAGCCTGTAAACAAGCTCAAGTTCCTTAGTATCGAGCAGCAATTCTTCACGCCTTGTACCGCTTTTGCTGATATCGATTGCCGGCCATACGCGTCTTTCAACGAGTCTTCTGTCGAGATGCAATTCCATATTGCCTGTCGCTTTGAACTCTTCGAAAATAACTTCGTCCATTTTCGAACCTGTATCGACAAGAGCTGTAGCAAAAATAGAAAGCGAACCGCCCTCTTCGATATTTCTAGCAGCACCAAAGAACTTTTTCGGCATCTGCATAGCATTCGCGTCAACACCGCCGGTAAGAATCTTGCCTGAATGAGGGACTTCTGTGTTGTATGCACGTGCAAGTCTTGTGATCGAGTCGAGCAAAATGACAACATCCTGGCCGTATTCAACCATACGTTTTGCTTTTTCGATAACCATTTCGGCGACCTGGCAATGTCTTGCGGCAGGTTCATCGAATGTCGAACTGATAACCTCGACATCGCGGGCAACTTTGCGTTCCATTTCAGTAACTTCTTCTGGACGCTCATCGATAAGCAAAACTATCAATCTTACTTCAGGATAATTTGTGCTGATAGAATTCGCGATCTTCTGCATCAAAACGGTTTTACCTGTACGCGGAGGAGCAACGATAAGACCACGCTGACCTTTTCCAATCGGCGTAACCATATCTATAATACGCATATTCAATTCATCAGAACGTGTTTCGAGGAAGAATCTTTCGTCTGGATGAAGCGGAGTTAAATCGCTGAAGTTTACCTTCTCAACGAGTTTATCTGGCTCTTCAAAGTTAATAGCTTCAACACGAAGGAGTGCGAAATATTTTTCGGATTCTTTTGGCGGACGAATCTGGCCGCTTACGACAGCGCCTGTACGAAGACCGAAACGCTTGATTTGCGAGGGAGATACGTAAATATCGTCAGGGCTTGAAAGATAATTGTAGTCTGGATTGCGTAAGAAACCATAGCCATCTGGAAGGACTTCAAGAACGCCTTCTCCATACATCAAACCGTTGGACTGGATTCTTTCTTTCAGGATTTTAAAAATCAACTCCTGCTTTTTCATACCTGTATATTCATTCACGCCTTCTTTTTTGCACACTTCGTGAAGTTCAGATACCGTCATTTTTTGAAGGTCTGTGATATGCAGATTGCCACGTTTAATGCGTTCATATTTAGCGTGAGTAGATTCGTGATCGCCCTTTTCAGACTCAAAACCGCCGTTGCCATTGCCAGTTGGGACAGTTGGAGCCGGAGCCGGAGTCGGAGTCGGCTGCTGGGGCTTTGTTTGAGTTTGAGTTTGTGGTTGATTTTGGACTTGTACTTGCGGCTGCTGAATTGGAGGTGCGGCTTGCACTTGGGGTGCGGTTTCAACCGGCTTTTCGGTAGTTTCGACCTGCTGCTGCTGCTGCTGTGCTTCCGCATCATTCTTCTTTGTATATTTGCGTTTACGTGTAGACCTGTCATCTTTGGCCATTTTAGCTCCTTCCTAAAATTTTTGACCTTTACATTCGGTGAAAAAATTAAGATTCTTATAAAAAAAAATTCTATGGGCAAAACTAATACTGTTTTAGAACAACCTTATCCAACGTGGAAGGCCGATTATGATTTGCCTTAAACTATGTAATTAATATGTGAATACCCGCCAAACTATTTGGAAAAATCGCTCATTTCTTTGAAATTAAAGCGGGAAAAATCTCGCTGATTTGTTCTGTCAGCTCTGAAAGGTTTTCATTATTATTAAGTATATAATGAGATATTTTTCGCTTCTTGTCCAGAGAAATCTGGAATTTTTCTCGTTTTTTTAGCAGTTTTTCGTCAAATTTGCCCTTTTTAGCGGCCCTTTCGAGTCTGATATGTTCTTCTGAAGCCACAAATATGAGTTTGTCGCATCTCTTCTCCCACCCGACTTCCATCAGCAGAGGAATATCGAGAACCACTGCTTTAATACCATCATCGGCCTGGAATTGTTCGATAAGGCCTTGTGTTTTTCGCATTACACGCGGATGTATAATGCTGTTAATTTTGCTGACGGCAGCAGAATCATCAAAAACGGCTTCGGCTAGTTTGGGCTTATCTATGTTTCCTGCAGAATCAAAGACGGTATCTCCGAAAGCTGCCCTAATTTCATCCTTTACCTGATTATTAAAAAGCAGGTCTTTGGCTATTTTATCCGCATCCACAACGCCGCAGCCCATTTCCAGAAGCACTTTCGCTACTGTGCTTTTGCCGGAAGATATGCCGCCAAGTATGCCGATTATTGGTTTTTTATTCATAAAACAGCCACTAAGGCACAAATGCACAAAATTATTTAATATTTTAAATGAATATTTGTAGGGTTGGCTTCAACCCACGCTGTTTTCCGTGACTTAGTAAAAGAAGAATGCCCAGGAGAGGATTTGAACCTCTATGAGCCGAAGCTCGCTAGCCCCTCAAGCTAGTGCGTCTGCCAGTTCCGCCACCTGGGCAATAGACGGACAATAATACGAAAAAAAACGCGTTTGGCAAGCTAAAATTCCGATAAAATTTTAACTTGTAATTTGTCGCATTTAAACTAATTTTATAAATGAACTTTGAAAAGGATTTTATATGAAGAAAATTTTTGTAATTTCGGTGCTTTTCTTAATAGCAGGTTGCATCCCGCAGGCGAACAGAATAACCCAGACTTCCACAATCGACGCCCTTTTGGCAGGAGCTTATGACGGTCAGTTTGAATGCGGCAAATTATTAAATTACGGCGATTTCGGAATCGGTACGTTTGACAAACTTGACGGCGAGATGGTAATCCTTGACGGCAAAATTTACCAGGTGAAATCAGATGGGATTGTTTACAGGCCTTCTTTGGAACTCAAAACGCCATTCGCGTCGGTATGCAAATTCAGTCCTGATATTAATTTCGAGTTGTCGAATGTGAATTTTGAAAACGCAACGTGCGTGATGGATAAAAAAGTTTCAAATCCCAATCAGTATTTTGCGGTAAAAATCACCGGCAAGTTTAAACGAATGAAAGTCCGCAGTGTGCCGGCACAGACAAAGCCGTATCCACCTTTGGTCGAGGTCGCTAAAACGCAGCCTGTTTTTGAAGCTAATGACGTTACCGGCACAATCGTAGGATTTAGAACGCCGGCTTTCGCGAAAGGGTTGAATGTTACAGGTTATCATTTTCATTTTCTTAGCAAACATTTAACAATGGCAGGTCATATTCTGGATTTTGAATTGACAGAAGGCAAATGTCAGATAGATAAATGCAATGAATTACTGCTGATTTTGCCGCAAGATGATTCATTAAAAGACATCGATTTATCCAAAGATAAATCATTGGAATTGCAAAAAGTTGAGAAATGATTAAGACCGCGTGGGCTAAAACCCACCCTACATTTTATAAAAAAACCGGCGGGATTTTTTCCGCCGGTGCATCAGTCGTTAAAGAAATTTTAATTAATCCTGTGGTGGTTCGCCCGGACCTTCAGCATCGCCTGGAGGCGGACAGTTTGGAGCACCTTTCGGTGGTCCATTTGAGTCGCCGCGATGACGGCCGCCTCTACCGGCAGGACGCTGCATCTCGGTGAATGATGTAACTGTTACCCAATTTTCGCCATCTTTCGCTATAACAGTTCCTTCAACTTTAACAAATTTGTTTGCCGCTTTTGCCAGCTCAATGCCTTTTGCGTCGAGGACAACATTCCAACTGCCGCCTCTTCTGTTCTCGACTTTTACAGCCGTAACTGTGCCGCTTTCATTGAGCGTTACGACAACTCTTCCGACGATCGCGTTTGGGTCGAATTTCGGTCTATTCCTTTCAGCCTGTGATGTACTGACGAATACCGCCCCAACTGCCGCAATCACCAACATTAACGTGATCCTGTTTTTCATAAATGACTCCTAAAAAAATTAATTTAAATTGCCTGTAACTGATAACTAAGACGCTAAAGGATAAATAAATATTGCAATATGCGCGAAAAAAAAGCCGACGGTAACTACCATCGGCTTTTAAAAATCCTAAATAATATTCTATTATTTGGGTGCTGGTGCTCTGCCTGGCCTAGGCATATTTGGTTCACCGGGACGGCCTTGCGGTCTTCTTAATTCTTTATAAGATTCGATAGTTAACCATTTTACGCCATCTTTTTCTTCTACCTTACCTTCGACTTGTACGATCCTACTTGCCATTGTATCGGCCAATTCTTTACCTTTTTCATCAAGTACAACGTTATAATCCCCAAGCGTTCTTCTGCTCTGGATTTTCACCGCTGTTACTACGCCATTTGCGTCTTTTTCAACCAAAACTCTGCCGCGAATCGCGTTTGGATCGAAAGGCATTCTTTTAGGCATATTTGGATCTGCCGCCAAAGAAACATTAACAAAAGCTAATTCGACAATCGCAGCCATTACGAACAAAATAAGCAGTTTTTTCATATTTTTCTTCCTTTATCAAATTACGCAACTTAACTTTTTACTTATGGAAAACAATATAAATACTTCGTCAAAACTTTTGTTTTTCTATAAGAAATATTACAAATACAGATAAATTTGTAAATAACTCAAAATACCTAATTAGGATAATAAAAAACCCCGAAGATGGTTCGGGGTTATAAAGTCATTAGATGTTTATTAATCACTTACTCACCTGAACCGCTGCTCCCACTAGAACCTTCAGTTGAACTTCCGGTTGAACTATCGGAGCCGCTTGAACCGCCCATTCCGCCAGAACCAGTTCCAGAGCCGCTTTCACCTGGTGTTGTTGCGCCGCTGCCTGGATATGATGGCGATTCTCTGCCTGGAGTACCTTGCTGCCGATCTACGCCAGTACCAGTGCCAGTTCGTCCCGGAGTGTTCATATCGCCGCGTGAATTGGCATCATTTGGTTCATAGCCATAAACATCATTGCTGTCCGTGCCTGCCCTGCTTGATGCATCTGTATTGTTTACATCACGTTCCCCTCTTGACATTGCAATGCCTAGAGTCGCTGCAAACAACATCGTCATCATAAATAGAACAATAAGTTTTTTCATTTAATTTCCTTTCAAAAAAACAAACCTGATTTAATTTCAGTATAATAGAAATACGCTAAACAATACTTTTGACCAATAGGTAAAATACTGGATAAGAAAAAGGAAATTGTGAATACGGATTAATTAAACCGTATGATAAAAAAAGGTGTAAAAGAAAGGAGAACACAAATGACAGATGCTCAAATATTTCAACTGATAGGCATAATATATATTGCCGTAGGTATTGGAATAATAACCTCACGAAATTTTTACAACAAAATGACGGCAGGTTTCCTTGAAAGCACCCCCGCCTATTACATTGGCAGTTTGATGGCGGTGGTTGCGGGTTTTTTACTTGTAACATTTCACAATATCTGGGTAATGAATTGGACGGTAATCATCACAATCATTGGCTGGGCAGCTTTGATAAAAGGAATAATGCTGCTTACCGTTCCGGGATTTATGATAAATATTTCAAGGAAATTTATCGACAGACCAAATACGATGACAATCTGGGCGATAGTCGCCATAGTTTTGGGGACAGTCTGCTGCCTGCTCGGATTTTTCTACCTGAACCGGCCTGCTATTTAATATCAGCGTGATATTCCTGCAACGACCTTACAGCGCCTTTGCCTTTTTGGATAGCTTCAACGCCTTTGGCCGCCGCGACCGCTGCCGCAATCGTTGTAATATAAGGAATCTTATATTTTATCGCTGCCTTGCGAATATATGAATCATCGTATTGACTGCTCTTGCCCGCAGGAGTATTTATCAAAAGCTGAATTTCGCCGTTGGTTATCGCATCGATAATATTCGGGCGGCCTTCCTGCATTTTGAAAATCGACTCGGCTTTAATACCGTTATCACAAAGGAATTTACACGTGCCGCCGGTAGAGACAACTTTGAAGCCCAATTTCGAGAATTTTTTCGCAACATCCACAACCGCTTTTTTGTCCGCATCGTTTACAGTGATAAGCACAGTGCCTTTTTTCGGCAGAGTCTGTTTGGCTGCGTCTTCAGCTTTGTAGAAAGCGAGTCCGAAAGATTCGGCCATACCCAAAACTTCGCCGGTAGAACGCATTTCAGGTCCGAGCAGCGGGTCAACTTCCGGGAACATATTGAACGGGAATACCGATTCCTTAACACCATAGTGCGGGAATTTTTTCGGCTTGAGTTTCATATCGCTGATCTTCTGGCCGAGTGCCAATTTTGTCGCGAGATTTGCCATTTGTATTCCGCAAACTTTCGAGACGAGCGGAACAGTTCTTGATGCACGAGGATTTGCTTCGAGAACATATACCATATCGTCTGCGATGGCGTACTGCATATTCATAAGACCAACAACATTCAATTCGGTCGCAATCTTTCTGGTGTAATCGTAAATTGTATCGAGGTGTTTTTGCGGAATGCTAATTGGCGGAATTACGCAGGCGGAATCGCCGCTGTGAATACCCGCAAGTTCGATGTGTTCCATAACGGCAGGAACAAAAGCATTTGTGCCGTCTGCGAGAGCGTCGGCTTCGCATTCGATAGCGTTGCTCAAGAATTTATCAATAAGCAACGGTCTTTCCGGCGTTACGCCAACGGCCGCATCGACATATTTTTTAAGCATTTCGTCATCGTGTATAACTTCCATACCGCGTCCGCCGAGAACATACGAAGGACGAATCATTAATGGGTAGCCGATCTCTTTTGCAGCTTTCAATGCTTCGTCGAATGTGCTGGCCATAGCGGATTTCGGCATTGGAATATTCAGGCTTTCCATTTTCTTTCTGAACATATCACGGTCTTCCGCAAGGTCGATACTCTTGACGCTAGTGCCGAGAATTTTTACACCCGCTTTTTCTAGTTCTGACGCGATATTCAAAGGCGTTTGTCCGCCGAATTGGCAAATAACGCCGATAGGTTTTTCTTTTTCGTAAATGCTCAAAACATCTTCGACTGTCAACGGTTCGAAATACAATTTATCCGAGGTATCGTAATCCGTTGATACTGTTTCAGGGTTGCAGTTTACCATTATCGTTTCGTAACCTGCCTGGCGAAGAGCTAATGCAGCGTGAACGCAGCAATAATCGAATTCGATGCCTTGGCCGATTCTGTTTGGGCCGCCGCCGAGAACCATTATTTTCTGGTTAGCGCTAACGCTGACGGTATCTTTTGCATTATAGCTTGAGTAATAGTAAGCCGCGTTTTCAACACCGCTGACGGGAACCGCGTGCCAGCCTTCGACAACGCCGATGGATTCTCTATGTTTGCGGATTTTTTCTTCAGCTACGCCGAGAATCTTTGAAAGATATTTATCTGCGAAACCGTCTTTCTTTGCTTTTTCAAGAAGTTCGTCAGGCAGCTTTTTGCCTTTATATTTGAGAATTTCTTCTTCAAGCTGAACAAGCTCTTTCATTTGATTAACGAAATAAGGCTTGATATGTGTTTTCTCGTAAAGTGCCTGGACATCGGCTCCCTTACGCAATGCTTCATACATTATAAATTGGCGTTCGCTTGTCGGCTCTTTGAGCAAATCCATAAGTTCTGGCAAAGATTTTTTATTGAAATCTTTCGCGAAACCCAGGCCGTGCCTGCCGTTTTCGAGCGAACGAATGGCTTTCTGTAATGCTTCTTTATAGTTCTTGCCGATACTCATTACTTCACCAACGGCTCGCATCTGCGTGCCAAGTTTATCCTGTACGCCTTTGAATTTCTCAAAGCCCCAGCGAGCGAATTTTACTACAACATAATCGCCCCACGGCGTGTATTTATCTAGAGTGCCGCCTCTCCAATATGGAATTTCGTCAAGGGTAAGGCCGCCTGCAAGCATAGCGGAGACCAGAGCGATCGGGAAACCTGTCGCTTTGGAAGCCAAGGCACTGGAACGGCTTGTTCGCGGATTAATTTCGATGATTACCACCCTGCCGGTTTTCGGATCGTGTGCGAATTGAATATTAGTTCCGCCGATAACTTCGATAGCTTCGACAATATCATAAGAATATTTCTGCAATTTCTTTTGCAGCTTTTCATCGATCGTAAGCATCGGAGCTGTGCAATATGAATCGCCTGTGTGTACGCCCATCGCATCG
>MHYA01000109.1:18254-20686 GCA_001825675.1 Planctomycetes bacterium GWF2_42_9
TGGCAGCCAATCCACGGCTTGCAATAGTCCTCAATTCTTCGACATTGTAAACCAAACCGCCACCAGTTCCACCCATCGTGTAGGCTGGACGAATAACCACAGGATAACCCATCTCAGTCGCCACTTTTTCGGCATCTTCAACGTTATTTACTGCTGTGCTTTTAGGCATTTCGATGCCCAGCTTGTTCATGGTTTCCTTAAAAGCAATACGATCCTCGCCACGCTCAATGGCATCGATATTTACGCCAATCACCTTCACTCCATATTGGGCCAGAATGCCTTTTTTTGCAAGCATCAACGAAAGGTTTAATGCTGTTTGTCCTCCAAGATTGGGAAGCAAAGCATCGGGACGTTCCTTTTTAATAATCTCGGTGAGGGCGTATTCGTTGAGCGGTTCGATGTATGTAATGTCGGCCATTTCGGGGTCGGTCATTATAGTTGCCGGATTTGAATTGACTAGCACAATAGTGTAACCCAGCGCACGCAACGCTTTACATGCCTGAGTTCCAGAATAGTCAAATTCACATGCTTGTCCAATAATGATCGGTCCTGATCCTATGATCAGGACTTTGTTGATGTCTTTTCGTTTTGCCATAATAAGTGTGTGGGTCTAAATTTTATTGATTTTTGGGTTATCAAAAGAGATAAAACTTCGGGGATAAAAATAAATATTAAATGCTCGTTTTCAGGTTTTGATCAAAAAACATTTCAACATATTTTCAGATTTTTTTAATATTTTCTCAGAAAACAATCTGTTTTTTGAGAAATTATTTCACTTTTATTCAAAAATATTCCTGAAAATTGAAAAAAAAAGTAAAAAAAATTCTCATTTCTAAATTTTCACGATATTCCAAACTTTATATTAACAATGCGATAAAATAACGATTTGCCCCTTCAACTTCATCATTTCTTCGTTTCCATCGAAAAATCACCAATCTTTGTACAATTGAAAAGCATGTTGCCTAAATGAAGATCATAATTCTTGTTGCCTACGGAATCATTTTATTCCTGATCGGAATATATTCGTACCTGAAAATCAAAACCCCTTTTGATTATTTTCTGGCAGGAAAAAAAACCGGCATTTGGCAAATCTCCGGAAGTTTGCTTGCCACAATTCTGGGCGGGTCGGCCATTCTTGGGACTATTGGATTGGCAGAGAGCCAGTCGTGGGCTTCGGCCTGGTATATCCTGGCCGCCAGTATAGGTTTATTTGGGCTACTTCCAATTGTTCGAAAAGTTTACTCAAAAGGAAAATTTACATTGCCGGAATTAATTGGCCAGTACTACGGCGAATCGGCAAGAAAAGTCACTTCTTTAATTATTCCTGTTGCCTGGCTTGGGATTGTAGTTGCCCAAATTATTGCCGGAGCTCAGATTTTGGTTAGCTTTTTCGGGTTGGATTATACCATGGGCGTTTTCTTGACTGGTATTATTTTCATTGTTTACACGTACATTGGCGGTCAGGTTTCCATCATGAAAACCGATTTGTTCCAGGCTTTTTTTATACTCGCCGGAGTTATTCTGACTGCGATAATGATTCCGGCTGATCAACTTCCGTTGTTGCCCGTTTTTGCAGACTATTTCCCTTTCAACGTTCATTTTTCTCCTTTCGATTTGTTCATTCTAATCCTCACATTTTCAAGCACTTTTATGGTTGGGCCGGATATTTACTCGCGGGTATTTTGTGCCAAAGACTCAAAAACTGCTTTCCGGAGTGTTTTGATCGTCGCCTTGATCCTTATTCCGTTCGCGTTTGTGCTTTCCTACGTAGGAATGTACGCAGCCACCTTTCATCAAGGCGTTCAAAATAGCTCAGCTTTGGTCAATCTAGCCGATGTTTATTTACCTGAATGGGCATCAGGATTGCTGGTTGCGGCACTGATTTCGGCGGTACTTTCAACGGCTTCCACTACCCTGCTGACAACTTCAATGATTTTGAGCGAACTTTTTCACAAAGACATCAACAATCAAAAGTCGTTCAAACAAACCAAACTTTTTCTCATCGCCGTCGGAGTATTGAGTATGCTCATTTCATTAAAGGTTACCTCCATTGTTTCATCACTACTACTGGCGCTTTCGTTTTACTCCGGGGCATTTATTATTCCAATGATCGCAGCGCTTTTCAATCTGCCCTATAACAAACGATTCAGTATTGCCGCCATGCTTTCCGGAGGTATTTTGGCGTTATCCGGAAAACTGATGATGACTTTCAACCACCTCGAAACAGGTCAATATGTACTGATTTCAGGATTTATTCTGAATGCATTCTTTCTTTTTATACCTTTCGGGAGAAAAAACGAAATAGGATGAAATCACTTGTTCTGGAAAAATACAACGAATTTACCTTGTGCAATACGGCAGTTCCGGAGCTGAAACCCGATTGGGTATTAATTAAAGTGGAAGCCTGCGGTATTTGCGGAAGCGATGTTCAC
>MHYA01000110.1 GCA_001825675.1 Planctomycetes bacterium GWF2_42_9
TGTTTTTTTACCTTTTGCAGCGGCTTTATCAGCGATAACAGCTTGAGCAGCAGCCAAACGTGCGATTGGAACTCTATACGGTGAACATGAAACGTAGTTCATACCAACTTTGTGGCAGAATTTAACGCTGTCAGATTCGCCGCCGTGTTCGCCGCAAATACCGACTTTAAGGTCTTTGCGAGTTGAACGGCCTTTTTCGATCGCCATTTTAACGAGCATACCAACGCCGCTCTGATCGAGGCTTTGGAATGGGTCGGCTTGGAAGATGCCTTTTCCGCCGTCTTTTTCGCTGGCAACGTAAACTGGCAGGAATCTGCCGGCGTCGTCGCGTGAAAGACCGAGCGTCATTTGTGTCAGGTCGTTTGTACCGCAAGAGAAGAATTCAGCGACTTCAGCAATCTGGTCAGCCAGCAGTGCGGCACGCGGAATTTCAATCATTGTACCAATCATATATTTAACTTTTGCTTTTGCTTCTTTGATCAAGCCGTCAGCAATAGCGCGTGCCTGGTCAACCTGAATCTGAAGCTCTTTCTTATCGATTGTGAGCGGAATCATAATTTCCGGTGCGACTTTGATGCCAGCTTTAGCACATGCTATCGCGGCTTTGATAATCGCGGTTACCTGCATTTCGAGAATTTCAGGATATGTGATGCAGAGTCTGCAACCACGGTGTCCGAGCATCGGGTTTGATTCGTGAAGCTGTTCGCAGCGATGTTTAATCTTTTCAGGACTAAGGCCTGTAACTTTGCTCAATTTTTCAATACCTTCTTCATCTTTCGGTGTGAACTCATGAAGAGGCGGATCGATCAGACGAATCGTAACAGGTTTGTTGTTCATAGCTTTGAAGATGCCTTCGAAGTCTTTTTGCTGAATCGGGAGCAGTTTTGCCAAAGCGGCTCTACGTGCGTCGACTGTTTCTGCAACGATCATTTCCTGGATAGCAAGACGTCTTTCTTCTGTATCGAAGAACATATGTTCTGTTCTGCAAAGGCCGATACCTTCTGCACCCATCTTAATCGCGTTTTCAGCATCATAAGGAGTGTCAGCATTTGTACGAACTTTCAAAACACGCAGCTCATCAGCAAATTTCATAACTGTCTGGTAAGCGGCTGGCTGTTCAGGAAGTTGTAATGGAAGCTGGCCTTCATATACATCGCCAGTGTTGCCGTCGAGAGTGAGGAAATCGCCTTGTTTGTAAACTTTTCCGGCGACAGTCATTTTCTTGCCTTCGGTATCGATGTTCAACGCTTCGCAGCCTACTACGCAGCATTTACCCCAACCGCGAGCAACTACAGCAGCGTGGCTTGTCTTTCCGCCTGTCGCGGTCAAGATGCCAACTGCGGCGTGCATACCGCCAACGTCTTCGGGTGATGTTTCTTTTCTAACGAGCAGAACTTTTTCATTCAGATCTGCCATTTCTTCAGCTTCAGCGGCTGTGAATACGATCTTACCTGTGGCAGCGCCTGGAACAGCGTTGATACCAGTAGCAATCTTGTTAGCAGTTTTTGCTGCTTTTGCGTCGAGCTGCGGATAGAACAATCTTTCGATATCTTCAGATGTAATTCTTGATAATGCTTCTTCTTTTGTGAGCAGTTTTTCTTTTACCATATCAGCGGCGATTTTGAAAACAGCAGCGGCTGTTCGTTTGCCGGTTCTGCACTGGAGCATATACAGCTTTTCTTCCTGAACTGTAAATTCCAAATCCTGCATATCTTTGTAGTGCTTTTCGAGCTGAACGCGTACAGCACAAAGTTGTTTGTATGCCTTTGGAAGGAGTTTGCCAAGCTCGGAGAGTTTCATAGGAGTTCTGATACCGGCAACAACGTCTTCGCCTTGTGCGTTGATAAGGCAATCGCCGTAGAATACGTTTTCGCCAGTGTTTGGATCGCGTGTGAAGCAAACGCCTGTGCCGGATGTGTCGCCCATATTTCCGAACACCATTGTCTGAACGTTAACAGCAGTACCTTTAAGGTTGCTGATCTTTTCCACTCTTCTGTATGTAACGGCTTTATCAGCTTCCCAGCTTCCGAATACTGCGCCGATAGCGCCCCAAAGCTGTTCATACGGATCCTGCGGGAATTGCTGACCCTTCATATTTTCTGAATAGAATTTTTTGAATTTTTCGCAAAGTTCTTTCAGTGATTCTGCGTTTAGTTCAGGGTCTGTTTTCACGCCGGCTTTTTTCTTTGCTTCGTGCAGCATTTCTTCCATCGGCTCTTTTGAAAGGCCCATAGCTGTTGTGCTGTACATCTGGATGAATCTTCGATAAGCATCATAAGCAAAACGCGGATTGTTTGTTTTCTTTGCAAGGCCTTCGACTGATTTATCGTTCAAGCCGAGGTTGAGAATTGTTTCCATCATACCAGGCATCGAACGTGCAGCGCCTGAACGAACGGAGAACAGAAGCGGGTCGTTAACATCCCCGAATTTTTTCTTCATCTGTTTTTCAACTTTCGCCATATTTTCGCGAGCTTGTTTTTTGAGTTGTTCAGAGATTTTTCTTCCCTGTTTGTAATAATCTTCACATTCAAGAATCGAAATCGTGAAGCCCGGAGGAACTGGTAAACCAGCCGCTGTCATATCAGCAAGGCCTGCGCCTTTACCGCCAAGTATCATTTTGCGATCGCCGTCTGTCTTTGCGACGCTCATACCTTCGGCTTTACCGGCGCCGAAAAAGAAAACTGTTTTTTTGCTCTTAGCCATTTTTGTAAAACTCCTTATATCATAAATTTAAAAAATAATAAAAATAGTACGAACTGATTAAATTGAATATTGAAGAATGAAAATCTAACTTAATATCATTATGTGTTTATAGTATTGGTAAGTTATTAACCGTTGTCGGTACCTTATTCTATACCGAAACGAAGATCATAAATCTTCAATCTTAAATCTTCAATAATAAGAGCGACAAGTATAGGGCTGCACTTAACGTGTGTCAACCATTTTCAATACTGAAAATGGGCTAAAACTTAAAACAGTGGAGAGTTGTCGCCTTTGGTATTTTATGATTGACGCTTGGAATTAAATTTACATAATTGACCGCTTAAAACATCATAAAAGGACTAAAATGAAGCTGAATAGGATATTTCTATCAATTTCACTAGTATTAATTGCGTTATTATCGGGCTGTACGCCTTCGCGTCATTCTGTACCTCAAAAATTGATTGGCACAACAATGATTCCCGATATGCCTAAGAATATTCGAGTTTTTGATCAGGATTTTTGTCCTGATTTTAATGAGAATCCCGCCGATTCGAATGTATGCGCTATTCTTGCACTTTCCGGCGGCGGCGCAAACGGCGCATTTGGTGCGGGTATTTTGTGCGGCTGGACCGACAGCGGAAAACGGCCGCAGTTTCAGGTTGTTACAGGAATAAGTACCGGCGCGTTAATCGCTCCGCTTGCTTTTCTTGGGCCTGAATGTGATGACGAACTGAAACAAATTTATACTAATATTACCGATAAGGATATTTTCATCGTACGAGATATCCTCGGTTTTGCAGGAATGTTGTGGAACGAATCTTATGCGGATACTGAACCACTTTCCCAACTTATTGAAAAATTCATAACAAAAGAAAAACTTGACGCTATTGCCCGCGAGTACAAAAAAGGGCGGCGGCTATATGTCGGTTCGACATATCTCGATGCACAGCGTTTTGTGGTTTGGGATTTGGGTGCGATAGCGGCCAGCGGCAATCCTAAAGCACCGGAACTTTTCAGGAAAGTAATGCTTGCTTCAGCGGCTTTTCCGGGTGTGTTCCCGCCGGTGTGTTTTGAAGTCGAGGGCGAAGACGGCCAAAAGTATGACGAACTTCACGTTGACGGCGGCGTTGTAACGGGAGTGTTTTGCTATTTCAAACCTTTGAGTGAAAGAGGAAATACTGTTAGGAAACCGTGCAGCGTTTATGTGATCAAAAATGGAATCGGTGCGCCTGAACCCAAAGAAGTCAAAAGAAACGCGATAAAGATTCTTGAGCATTCATTTTATACAATGATGAAAATGCAGACGTGGGGCGATTTAACGCGAATCAGCAGACTAGCGCACGCGGACAACGCCCAGTTTGGTTATATGTGTATTCCCAAAGATTATGAGCCGAAGACTAAAAAGATGTTCGATCCCAAGGAAATGCAAATTCTTTTCAACATGGGTTATGTAAAAGGCAAGAACGGCGAGTGGAAAAATAATTTTGCGATCGATTAATGGTGATTTTCTTCATTTTGGGAATTAATAAATGCCGTTGAAGCGTTTTTTTTCTTGCATTTTAGAGTATTGTGGGTTAGCATAGTCTTTTTAAGTCTTATTAAAAAGTTCCAAATTTTTGGAGGTAGGAAGATGAAGCACGCATCAATTATTTCAATTACAGTCTGTTTGTTTTTCATTTCAACATTTTGTGTAGCGGGTTCTTTGCAGCCGACCGCTGCGCCAGGGTCTACAATGAAAACTCTCGACCAAATCGAACCAAGAATTCCCATCCCTGCATCTACAACTGCTGCGAGTGTGTTTACTATTACCGCCAGCGGTTCATATTATCTTCAAGGCAACAGGTTATGTTCTTATAATGGCATAGCAGTCGAAGCCAATAATGTTACGATAGACCTTTGCGGTTATTCACTCATCGGCAGCGCTGCCGTTTCGTATCATGGTATTGCCATAACTGGCCAAAGCAATGTTGAAATTCGCAACGGAACAATTTGCAATTTCGGCGATGGTATATATGAATCATACACAACAGGAACAGGCCATCGCGTAATAGATGTTCGTGCGGTAGCGAACATGAGGACGGGCATTTATCTAGTTGGCTACGGGCATCAGATAAAAGGATGCACATCAATTGAAAATGGTTTTTCTCCAATGGGAAGCGGTGTTTATGGTATATATGCCGGCAACTGCAGCATTGTAAGCGGAAATATCGTTCGCAATAATGGCAAATCTGCTTCAGTTACTGTTTATTCAGTCTTGGGCGGGGATTATTCCACAATATCAGGAAATACTATCACAGATAATGGTAATTTTTCATCAGGCACTGTATACGGCATTATTGTAAATTCAGGTTGTACGGTTATAGGAAATACAGTCTCTAATAATGGGAGATCAAGTAACGGTGGCTATACATACGGTATTTTTTTCTGGGAAGGTAATAGTTTTGCAGATCAAAACACGGCTTATGATAACAACGGTACTAATATGAACCGTCCGGCGAGCTGTACTTTCGGAACAAACCATACGCCGTAATTAGTTGAGGAATCAACAATGAAAAATAAATTATGTTTGTTAATTTTGATTTTGTTTTCAGCAGGAATCACCATAGCTGAAAATATAGATCCACAAAATACCGACAATCAATTTGCTTATGGCGAAAATGTCGGCTGGATAAATTTTGAACCCGGCCAGACAGGCAGTGGCGTATTAGTCGAAAGTGATAAAGTTACAGGCTATATCTGGGGTGAAAATATTGGATGGATAAATCTTTCGCCGAATACTTATGGCGGAGTTATCAACGACGGTTTAGGTCATTTAAGCGGTTTTGCCTGGGGCGAAAACGTCGGATGGATTAATTTTGATCCCGATTACGGCGGCGTATCGATCGATATCAACGGCAACTTTTCAGGTTATGCCTGGGGTGAAAATATCGGTTGGGTCAATTTTGACAGCAGCGAACTTTCAGGTCAGGGTGTTGAAGTTTGCGTTGTTAATTATCAGGATCTTGCAACGATGGCAGAACAATGGCTCAAGAGCGGCAGAGGATGGTCGGCTGATTTATATCTTGATAGCAATATAGATTTTCAGGATTTCAATATTTTAGCAATCTACTGGATGGATTATTGCCCGGATAATTGGTCGTTAAATTAAAGCCTTTTTTTGCGGCTTTTAAGGTGCTAAAAAGCCTTATTTCTCGTTTTTCCTTGCTCTATAGGCAATTTAGTGGTACTATAACCTTTTATAGTAAATTCCAGAAATTGTTATTAGGAGGCAAGAAGAATGAAATCCACATCTGTCATTTCAATTATCGTTTGTTTATTTTTAATTTCCAATCTTTGTTTAGCAGGTTCTTTACAGCCATCAGCTCCGCCTGCTCCGACAATGAAAACGCTTGACCAGGTGGAACCGAGAATACCTATTGCGTTGTCGCCTCCAAATACATACACGATAACAAGTCCAGGCAGTTATTATCTGCAAACAAACCGCATACTCTTGTCGGATTCAAGTGCCATAATAATTGATTCAAATGACGTTACAATCGACCTGATGGGTTATACTGTCAGAGGAAATGCAACTACCTTTCACATTATCGGCACCGGCATATATATTAATAGCGGCCACAAAAATATCGAGATACGCAACGGAACAATCAGCAATTTCGGAACTTCTGGAATTGTAACAGGCGATGCAAGTTGCAGCAATATACGGATTATAAACGTAACCTGCATGTCGAATGTAGGGCTGGGTATAAAGCTTTGGGGCAAATGCAATCGGATTGAAAATTGTCTTATAGAAAATAATACTCAAGGAGGGATAGAGGCCGGGGAAAATGCGGTAATCAGAAATTGTATTGTGCGAGAGAACGGTGGTACAGGTATCACTGTTTTTTCTTATTCAACTGTTAGTGGATGCAGCAGTTACGACAATAACGTTACGGGAATATTTGCTTCAGGAGCAGGGTGTCTTATAGCTGATAACACTTGTCATGAAAATAATATCTTTGGCATTATTGCAAACAGTACTGCGACAATTACTGGTAACAATTGCAGAAATAGCAGTTGCGGCATAGAAGCGGGGGGCCTTATTAAGAATAATTTGGTCAGTGGCTGTACAACAAGTTTCGGCATTCACGCTTACTCAGGCTCAGCAGTGATTAATAACACGGTACAAAGTTGCCTTGGCAATGGTTTCAAGATTGACTCAAGCTGCTCGGTAATCGGAAACACCGCTTACAACAACGGCAGCGCAGGGCCTAATTGTTATGGTTTTGAAATTGCTGAAAACTGTTTAGTGGACCAGAATCTTTCTTATGGTAATCATACTAATATGAATACGCTTGTAAATTGCACAGTGCCAAGCGGCAATCACATGCCCTAGAATATTGAGAATTAAAATTAAAGATCGAGAAACAAACTATGAAAAATAAAACCATTTTAATGCTCTCTATTTTGGTTTTTACATTCCGTTCGGCAAAAGCGGAAGTAATAGTCAAATACGATTTTGGAACTGCTTATAACCTTGCTACCCTTGCTCCATGTATAGTCGCAGACCACATTTCGGTAAGTAATTTTGGCTATGTCGGTAATGGAACAGCTAGTTTTTCCAATCGCACCGGGTATGGAGCATATTACGAAATCTATGGCGGTTGGCCTGGAAGCGAATATTCGAATTATTTCTATTTTAGCGTTACTATTGCATCCGGCTGGAGCCTTAACCTCGATACTCGCAGCATTTGGTTTGATGCAAGAACTACGAGTATGTCCGGGCCAAATGTAGGCAAGGTAACATATCTGACCGGTGCAGAAACGATTTTGAATGACAACCTTGAAATCGGAGGTACCAGTTGGTACACCTACAAGACTTATATGGCATCGGCGCCAACGGGTTTGACCGGAAACGTAGTATTTCGTATCTATGGAAAAGACGCAACAACATACGGAACCTTCTCTGTCGATAACATCATACTAAACGGCACGCTTGTTGCTTTGCCGCCAGCAGAACCGATTGAAAATATAGATCCGCAAAATATGGACAACCAGTACGCGTCTGGTGAAAATGTTGGTTGGATAAATTTTGAGCCAGGACTTGAAGATGCAGGCACAATCGTTTCTCGAGAAAAAGTTGAAGGTTTTATTTGGGCCGAAAACATCGGATGGATTAATCTTTCACCTGAAACTTATGGAGGAGTATTCAACGACGGTTTAGGTCATTTAAGCGGTTATGCCTGGGGCGAAAACGTTGGTTGGATTAATTTTGCCCCCGATTACGGCGGTGTATCAATTGATATCAACGGCAACTTTTCAGGTTATGCCTGGGGTGAGAATATCGGCTGGATCAATTTTAACAGCAGCGAACTGTCAAATCAGGGCGTAAAGGTATGCGTTGTAAATTATTTCCATCTTAAAAAAATGGCAGAGCAATGGCTAAATAGCGGCCCCGGATTAACAGCAGATTTGAAACCTGATACCAATGTCGATTTCGAAGATTTTACAATTTTAGCTGATTATTGGTTTGATTATTGTCCGGGCAATTGGTCGTTGTAAGTTAAACCTTAACTTTTCGCAGGCTTAAAATGCCGCTCATAATTGTAACAACAAGCGTAATCAAATAAGTGATAGCGGTAAACCAGGATCCCCAATCGGCGGTTTGGACGTGTGCCATTTTCACCAAAACAGTTCCGACCGCGAAAGCCTGAATGAACATTTTTAATTTTCCGCTCCAGGTAGCTGGGAATTTTATGCCGCGTGCTTCGCTCCACTGGCGGATTATAGTAACAGTTACTTCTCTTAGTATAATAATAGATACAAAACCCCATTGAATGATTGAGTTTGCAAATGCAGATAAATTGAACAGTTTGGGCTCGCCTATAATGGCAAAAACGATAAACGCTCCGCAGATTAGCACCTTATCCGCAAGAGGGTCGACTATTCTGCCGAACTTACTTGCGACATTAAGTTTTCTGGCGGCGTAGCCGTCAAATAAATCCGTCAAGCCAGCTATCACGAAAAGCACAAATATATAATCGAGATAACCCGGAAAGGAGTAATCTCTGTCTTTCGGCAAAGTTGGCTCGATAAGGAGCAATATTAAAAATATAACAGCCAGCACGAGTCTGCCGCCTGTCAAGATATTTGGTATTTGTTTTATCATTGCCTAGAAGATATTAAAACTCATAAAAAAAATCAAATCATTTCCGTCAGCAAATCATAATCTTTGAAACCTGTGATTTTCGCCTTAACGAAGCTGCCGACCGGTTGATCGCATTTACTAATATAGCAAAGACTGTCGATATGAGGAGCTTGGCCGTAGTATCTGCCGATAGCGGCAGTGTCCTCCGGATTTTCATCAATAAGGCAATCGACTACTTTTCCTTTAAGTGCCTTGTTTTTATCAAATACAATTTTCTGCTGCGCAAGCATCAGTTTTTCGACTCTTTTATCCTTTATCTTCTGCGATAATTGCCCCCCTAGTTCGGCGGCCTTAGTGCCTTGTTCGGGCCAAAAACCAAAACACCCCAGCGCATCGAATTGAGTCGCTTTTACAAAATCCAAAAGCTCATTATACTGCTGTTCAGTTTCGCCTGGAAAGCCGACAATGACGGTCGTTCGCAACACAACATCGCTGATGCCTTTGCGGATTTTTTCAATCAGAGCGGTTATTTTCTCTTTTGTATCCGGCCTGTGCATAGCCTTCAATATATCATTGTTTATATGCTGTATCGGCATATCGATGTAGTGAATGATTTTTTTGCTTTTTGAAATTGCTTCGATAAGCTCATCTGAAATTCCGGTGGGATTGAGATACATCAGGCGAATCCATTTGAGTTTTTCGATTTTTTCCAATTCGCTGATAACTTTCAGCAATCCATCTTTCTCACCCAAATCCATGCCCCAGTAGGTGCAATCCTGTGCGATGACAGAAACTTCAACAATACCGGAATCAGCAAGCTGTTTTGCTTCGGCAACAATCGCATCCAGCGGTTTGCTCCTGAATTTACCCTTAATGGATGGTATGGTGCAGAAGGAGCAATTCCTATCACAGCCTTCCGATATTCGCAAATATGCCCAATGTGCCGAGGTTATCAAGAGTCTGTCTGAATCAAGCTGGACTTTGGTAGTCCAATCTTCGGGACTTTTACAAATTTTTCGTGTTTCACCATTTAAAACATTTTTGATGATATTTACGATTTCATCTCTTGCGCCCAAACAAACGATAGCGTCAATATTCGGGAATTGTTCAAGAAGTTTTTCTTTCATTCTTTCCGCAAGACATCCTGCGACGATCACTTTTTGAATATTTCCTTTTCTTTTTTTTCGAATAGCGTGGCCGATTGTCTCAAGTGCTTCGTCGGCGGCGGGCTTTATGAAGCCGCACGTATTAATCACAACAATATCGGCGTTTTCAGTGTCATAGTCGATAACAAAACCTGCTTGGGCGATAAGCGCGAGCATCTTTTCGGAATCAACCATATTTTTTGGGCAACCCAGTGAAATAAACCCTACGGTTGTGTCTTTTTCTTTATTTTTCGTTTTTTGAGTCATTTCAATAGAATACAAAAAAGTTGATTCAGAATAAAGAACAAACATTTTTTAAAAAAAGGCTTAAATATTATAGTTTAAGTTTGACGGATGCCGAAAAATCATACTATAATAACCAGATTATAGTAAATTAGTGTTAATATAAGAAGAAACGCAAACAAATGGACAGGTTTGGGGCAAAAAAATTAGCAGACATAAAAATTATTTTTGCGGGGTTGATTTTTGTCTTTTTGTTGACGGGCTGCAGAAGTACCCAGGAATTTTTTGATAAAAAACCTATTGAGATTCACTCCCGCGATATCATTAGGGAAGTCAGCCAAATACCTGTCATTCCAGACACTAATAATCCTATGCCGGAATTCTTTGTTGCTCCGCCTGAAATCAAAACTGTAAGCCCGACAGATACTAAACTTTATTATTTTTCAAAAAATCATCCGCCTGAAAAGCTCGCGGAACTTGTTAAATCACAGCTTGGTTATCAGGTTGACATCAATCCGGCAACCAATCAGCTTATAGTGAAGTGTGCGTTGCCGGAAGATGCACTTGTTACGCTTGAATTTTTGCAGCAGGTCGATGTTCCGCCCATACAAATTCGAATTGATTGCCTGATTTCCGAAATATTTGCCGATGTTACTATGGATTGGGAGACGTCGCTGGCAATTGGTGATTTATTCGGCCAGGGCCAAGGCGGACTAAGAACTGTTGGTGATGCGATCTCTGAAACAATCAGCTTAACCGGTGGCGGCCCAGACAATGTGGCTTTTCCAGGTGCCGCGGCAAGAGATGCAGGTAGAGGAAATTCTGGTCTTAGAGTTGGTTTTGCTTCCAACAGCGGTTCGTTTAAGGCTGTCATTGATATGCTCGCAAGCAGGGGATACATGAAGATAGTGATGAATCCGACTTTGCGGACGGTTAATGGTAAGGTCGCAAAAATTACCACATCCGACCAAGTCCCCATAACAAAAACTGTAACGGGTGCGGCGACGAATGCACAGGGTCAAGTGGTTCCATATAGTATTACGGAATATGTACCGGTTGTTGATTCTCTTGAGGTTACGGCCAATGTTTATGCTGACGGTTCAGTCGGTTTGAAAACAAAAGCTAAAATCGGCTCCAAATCTACACCTGAAGGTGCCAGTCAGCAGAGCATTATTACAACCAGAGAAATTGATATAGAGGAAAACAGAATTAAACCTGGCGACAGCCTTGTTATAGGCGGCATCAGGAAATCGGAAAGTGTAGGAATCACCCGCGGTGCTCCAGGGCTTGAAAATCTTCCAGTTTTGGGAATATTGTTCTCCAGCAAGGATCAGGAAGACAAAGTCAAAGAAATTATGTTCATTCTGACGCCGAGCATCTCTTCTGCCGGTATGAATTATGAAACAATGGTTGCCGGCATAAGACAGAAACATATGAAGCCGCAGGAAGACCCGAATATTGTTAAATCATTTATGGAGCCGTTCTGCAAAAGCAAGTATGCCGATTATGTCGAAAAGAAAGCTGCTGAATCCGAAGTTGCCAGGATAAAAGCTGAAGCATTGACAGTTAGAACGCGCGAAGAAATGAGCCGTTTAGTTGATGAGACAAACGCTGAAAAAGCCAAAGCCCAGAATGATATGAATCAGGCCGAAAAAACAAAGGCTGAGGCTCAAACAATTAAAGCGCAAGCCGAACAGGTAAAGGCTGAGACCGAAAAACTCAAGAGCGAAATCGAATTGCTCAAGGTTCAGGCTGATCAGAAAAAAGCAGAAGCAGAACAGGCTCAAGCTGTGGCTATGAAAGCACAGGCAGAAGCCGACAAGAAAAATCAGGATGCAAATCAGGCGATGACCGACGCTGAAACCAAGATTACAGAAGCCGAGCAGAAAATCAAAGAAGCCGATGCCGCAAAAGCAGATGCCCAGAAAAAACAGGCTGAAGCTGAACAGGCAGCTCTTGACGCCCAAAAGGCTAAAGAAGAAGCTGAAAGAATGATCGCCGAAGCGGAAAAAGCCAAGGCAGAAGCGGAAGAAGCTAATAAACCGGCTGACCCCATTATCAACGACCCAAACAACAGGCCTCGTTAGAATCGTTAGTTGGTATATTGCATATTGTATTTAGCATTTGGTATTTGTTTATTTTTTGCGGAAAGCAATCGTAAAAATATTTCGCTTTTCTTTTATATATTTTCTCTCGAAATTTGTTCCCGCGCACTCATTTTCTTTGGCGCCAACTGGTTTAATAAAATCAACCTGCTTAAGTTCATCATCGAAAGCGGCAAATTCCTTTTGCATCCACTGGAAATAATCCTTATGGTCGGTAGCGATGTTTATATGGCCGTGTTTTTTCAGGCAGCGTAAAATTTGTACGATATTCTGCGCACAGACAAATCTGCGTTTATGGTGCGATCTTTTCGGCCAGGGATCAGGGAAATAAATATGAAAGCAGTCGACGCTGTCTGTTGCGATATTCTTTTCGATAAACATTGCCGCGTCTGTTCTTATCATACGAACGTTTGTTAAACCTTTTCGACCCATCCTGTCGACAGCGAACAAATAATACTTCCTTGCCCATTCGATTCCGAGAAAATCTACCGCGGGCGATGCAGCAGCCTCATTTACGAGAAACGTGCCTTTGCCGCTTCCTACTTCGATGTGGACAGCGTTTTTGCGTCCGAAAACATCTGGAAAGGATAATATCCCTTCGAAGTCTTCAAACTTCATAGCGATTTTTTCAAATTCTTTTGGTTTTCTATTAGCCATATTAATATTTTGCTTATTTTACACATTCCTGAATAAAGTCAAGATTGATAATATTCGATACAGATTTTATGGAACTTTAGCGTCTGTTCCTGCGTAAATAAATTAGGCTTGGTTTATAGGGATATTAAAATGATAAGACCAATAAAACTACGGCGGAAACGCATATTGGTTGATGTTGATACCCAAATTGACTTGTTGGTTGCCAGCGGCGCCAACTGCATCAAGAATCATCGCAGGGTTTTGATGAATATTCGCAGAATCGTGGCCTGGGCAAGAGTAAAAGATATTAAATCCGTTTCCACAGTTCTTTGCAGACCTCAAAATAACGCAAGCCATTGCTGCATTGCGGGGACTGCAGGGCAAAAGAAAGTTTCATACACCTTACGTCGGAATCGAGTCGGTTTTGAATCCTGTAATTCCACAGATTTGGCAAGAGACCTGTTAAACAACTATGAACAGATAATTTTAAGCAAACGCGTCGATGATCCGTTTGAAGAACCCAGAGCTGAAAGACTGTTGACGGAACTTAGAGCCGATGAATTCATCATAATCGGCGCACCTGCGGAAGGGGCGGTTACCACGACAGTGCTTGGCCTTTTGCAAAGAGGTAAAAGGGTGGTTGCTGTTACCGATGCGATCGGCTGCTATGACAGGAAGAACGCTGACGTTGAATTCCGTAAATGGCAGGCAAAGGGCGCGATTCTGGTTGAGACAAAAGATTTAGCCGGTGCTACGCATTTGAAAACAGCGGGCATTTGCAACTGCAAAATATGCAATATGACCGAAAAAGAATACCAGACGCAGGTCAGCGCTTAAATTAATTATTTTTTCCTTACCGCTTCACTAAGCGTGTAATTCATAACTGTGAATATAGTTGTGTTATCGATATAATTTCTGCTGTTGATTCCAAAATAAGCATCGGAGCCAATATTATCACAGCCGATAACATAATGAGTAAACATTTCGGCGTTTTTACCTTTGGCGAAAATAGGCACGAGTGAATTGGTATGCCCCTGTGAATTATAAGCCATTTTAGGAATGGAATTCGGGCCATTGCTTTGAATATCTGCCAATGAATTTTCTTCGCCTGTCAAAAATCCACATTCGTGGTCGGCAGTAACAATCAGCAGAGTTTCATCCCACGAGCTGTTGTTTTCGACCCAACTGTTTACCGCTTCAACCGCGGAAAGAAAATCAAGCTCTTCTTCAATCATTCTTTCTTTATTGTTCCCATGATTTGCCCAGTCGACCGCACCGCCTTCTATCATAAGACAGAAACCGTCTTTGTCTTTATTCAGCACATTCAAAGCGCCTTTTGCCATAGTAGCAAGCGAAGGTACATTGCTGTTGAGTTCCTTGCCTGCCGCACGTGCCAACTGTGTTGTATTTGATGTTTGAACTATACCGATAATTTTATCCGCTTTGATATTGCCGTCTGCAAGCTGCTGAAAATCGTCTTTTGTTTCAATTAGCTTAAATCCATTTGCTTTTCTTTTTTTCAGTTTCTCCCACAATTCTTTGTTGCCGACATATTGATAATCCGCTTTGTTTTTTGCGTTGCCGTTATCATCATAGAAGGGGTTGCCCGCACCCATAATTACATCTAGTTCGCTTTTAAAAATCATCTCGTATGCAATCTCGGCCATAGAAGCACGGTTAGTAACATGCGCTCCGGCTGCTGCTGGTGTTGCATGACAAAACTGGACGGTCGTTATTGCGCCGGTTGCATATCCTCGTTCGGAAGCTAAATCAAAAATCGAAGTTATCGGCTGATTGTTGGTGCTCCAATTTATATTGCCATTTGAGACTTTAACACCTGTATACATTGCAGTTGCTGCTGCCGCTGAATCAGTAGCGTTAGTTCTTGCCCATTCCATATTCTTCCACATCTCCGATGGGTTGTAAAATCCAAAAGCAGCACTTGCGGAATGTGTCTGCATAGATAATCTTATTGGAAAATCAAGTTTTTCCATCGGATTGCAGCGAAGATACATATTTGCGGCGTTAAGAGTGTTGAAGCCCTGACCATCGCTTATCATAAGAATAACGTTTTGTTTTGCTTCTGCCAGACATCCGAAGATGAATAACAATGTTAGCCATAAAATCCTAATGTTCTTCATATCTTTCCTTAAGATTGATTTTTACTTAATTAAAAGCCCCATTTGTTTGTGATAATTTAGGAAATGTTTAGGATTATATTAAATTTTTGGCGGTTTTCAACTGTCATGCTGGCAGGGCTGTCTGCTATTTTGCCAGATAAAATGCTCCAAGAGAAAGAGATGTTCTCCTTTTATCTCCTTGTTAATAAATAGCTTATAACTCAAAATCTTGATAGCTTGCCCAATGGCACATTATTTGCACTTACTATATTTAATTAGATAGAGAGTCTATATATGACCATAGATGGCGTAAAAGTATTGATTAACGGTTTCGATTGGGCTTTGCCGCAGGCGATAAAGCAGATTTTCGAAACAAAAAGCGTTGAATTGCTGATGGTAAATCGGGCTGATGAAGCTCTTAATGTTCTTCAGCAACGGCGGATTCACACAGCCATCGTCGATATGGACGCCAAAACGCTCAATGGTTTGAGTATGATAAAAATTATACGCGGCAGCTTTCCGACATTGCCTTGTATTTTGCTCGCCGATGAAGCGGAAGAAAAATTGCTTTCGACCGCTCTTGAGCTTGACGTGTTTAGCGTAATGAACAAACCGGTTGATATCGGGCTGCTGAAAAATCAGCTCAACCGGCTTTTCGTAAGAAGATATGACAGTAATTTATTTAATAGTTGAAAGGAAACAGGAATGAAAATCAGACCATTGGCTGCCAAGGTGCTCGTGGAACGCATCGAGGCTGAAAGCAAAACCGCCGGCGGTATTGTTCTGCCGGATTCAGCAAAAGAAAAACCACAAAGAGGAAAAGTTGTCAGCGTTGGCGAAGGCAGAATGCTCGATGACGGCTCACGCAGCCAGATGCAGGTTGCGAAAGGTGATGAAGTGCTCTTCACAAGTTATGCCGGTACGGAAATCAAACTCGACGGCAAAGAGTATCTCATTATGGAAGAAACAGATATTATGGCAGTTATTGAAAAATAATACCAAATGGTATTATTGCTCGCGCGTTGCGAGGTTTGCAAATTTTTTTGCCGGCTTCGCTTTACCCGCGGACAACAATAAAAATAATTTTTAGAATCCGTTAAACTGGAGAACAAAAATGGCAGCAAAAAAAATAGCTTACAATACAGAGGCACGCGAGGCCATCCGTCAGGGCATTAAGAAACTTGCCGCTGCGGTAAAGGTTACGCTTGGTCCTTGCGGAAGAAATGTAGTTCTTGAAAAATCTTTCGGCTCACCAACCGTTACAAAAGACGGCGTTTCGGTAGCGAAAGAAATCGAACTCGAAGATTCTTATGAAAATATGGGCGCACAGATGGTTAAGGAAGTCGCAAGCAAAACAAGTTCAGTTGCAGGCGATGGTACAACCACAGCGACAATTCTCGCTGAAGCGATTTTCGAAGAAGGTCTGAAAAATATCACAGCCGGCGCTAATCCGATGCAGGTAAAACGCGGTATCGATATGGCTGTTGAGAAAATCGTCGACGAGCTTAAGAGAATGAGCACAAAAATCGAATCGAGCAAGCAGATCGAACAAGTCGCTACCTGCTCTGCAAACCAGGATGCTGAAATCGGCAAAACAATGGCACAGGCAATGGAAAAGGTCGGCAAAGACGGCGTTATCACCGTTGAAGAAGGCCAGAGCCTTGAGACAGTTGTTGATCTCGTTGAAGGTATGCAGTTCGATAAAGGCTATATCAGCCCTCACTTCATCAATAACTATGATGATATGACCTGTGTACTTGAGAAACCATTCATCCTGATCAACGAAAAGAAAATCAGCTCAATTAAATCGCTTGTTCCTCTGCTCGAAAAAGTAGCAAAGGCAGGCAGACCTCTGCTCATCATCGCAGAAGACATCGAAGGCGAAGCACTTGCGACATTAGTAGTTAATAAACTCCGCGGCGTTCTGCAGTGCGCAGCGGTTAAAGCTCCAGGCTTTGGCGACAGACGCAAAGCAATGCTCGGCGATATCGGCGTTCTCACTGGCGGCGAACCAGTATTCGAAGATCTCGGTATCGATTTGGAACACGTTGAGCTTTCACAGCTCGGCCAGGCTAAACGCGTTACTATCGACAAAGACAACACAACGATCGTAGAAGGCGCAGGCAGCACAGACGAAATTAAAGGCAGAATCGAACAGATCAGACGTGAGATCGATACTACCACAAGCGATTACGATATTGAAAAACTTCAGGAAAGACTTGCGAAACTTTCAGGCGGCGTAGCACAGATCAACGTTGGCGCAGCGACAGAAGCTGAAATGAAAGAGAAAAAAGCACGCGTTGAAGACGCACTTCATGCTTGCAGAGCCGCGGTTGAAGAAGGTATCCTCCCAGGCGGCGGAGTTTCTATGCTCCGTGCTTTAAAAGCTCTCGATAAAGTAAAAGCAAAAGACGATGAGAAAATCGGCGTTGATATTGTAAAACGCGCGGTTGTCGCTCCGATCAAACAAATCGCAGCCAACGCGGGCCTCGATGGTTCTATCGTTGCTCAAAAAGTTATTGAAAGCAGCGAACAGAATTTTGGTTATAACGCTATGACAAAAGAATACGGCGATATGATCAAATTCGGCGTTATCGTTCCGACAAAAGTCGAACGTACAGCTTTGCAGAATGGTGCATCGATCGCATCACTGCTTCTGACAACAGACGCTGTCGTAAGCGAAATTGCTGAAAAGAAAGAAACCGCTCCGACAATGCCACAGCATGGCGGCGGAATGTACTAACTTAAGTTAAAAGTGAATAGTTTAAGAATCCCGCACTTGTTTCAAAGCAGGTGCGGGATATATTTTATGATGTTTAATTTTTATTCCAATTCGTTTAGCGGTATTTCGAAAGGTTTCGCAAAAGGTCTTTTCGTTACAGGCCTTTTACTTTTTGGTTTCGGCCTACTAGTTTGGATTTTCAAGGAAATTCTCGCCATTATCGCTGCCGGGATTTTTATGGTCGTTGGCGTCGGCTGCTGCCTTAAAGCAATCAGGATTTATTATCTTGCGTGGAAATTCGGCAGAAAAGGCAAGGACGATGATAACTCCGGCCGAAGCGATAATGTCCGCGTCCGCATTCAATAATACAAAAAAAACGCTCCTTTGTCATTCTGAACGGATTTCCGCAAGACGGAACGAAGTGAAGAATCTCGTTTAACCGTTTGCCTTTATAATTGTATCTAATATCCTTGCCATAGCGTTATTGATTCTTTCAAACTTACCCAAATCCGAAAACACCTTCTCTGCATTTTGAATATATTTTTCCTTCACAATCTCATTCGGGAAATTATCAAACAATGCTTTTGCGTAATGGTAAGTCGTTTCGAGATGAAATTGAAAACCAATAACTCTGTTGTCAATTATATATCCCTGATTTTTTGTTGCTTCGCTGGAAGCTAAATGAACCGCACCTTTTGGCAAGTCGAAAGTATCGCCGTGCCAGTGGAATGCGTTGATTTTTTCTGAAAAACAATTTGCGAGAATAGTATTTTGCGCTTCTTTTACAGGCATTAGATCAAACCAGCCGATTTCCTTGTATTTATTGCGATAAACTTTCGCGCCCAGACTTGCCGCGATCAATTGCGCACCAAGACATACGCCGATTACGACTTTTCCATCATCGATTGCTTTTTTTATAAATTTTTTCTCGTCAGTAAGCCACGGATATTTCGCATCATCGTTTGCGCTCATCGCACCACCCATAATTATCAGCCAATCAAAGCTGTCGATGTCTGGGAGTGATTGATTAAGATAAAAATGCGTTGAAGTAGAAGGAATATTTTTTTGTTTAAAATATTCGCCCATAGTTCCAAGTCCTTCAAATGGCAAATGCTGTAGCCAATGTACTTTCATAATTATTTTCCAGACAAAATGCTTGCTAAACTTTCCATTGCTCTTTTCGCATCGCCAACAGGTTCTTCGGTAAAAGTACCATCTGCTAATCTGTTCCAGTTTGGTGAGCCTTCACCATCACGATTGACAATTATGTGATTGTAACTCTTTGCAGTCTCAATTTCCAAAACAGAATCATTAATGCGCTTTTTTACATCTTCTAAAAATTCCGCATCGATATGTCGCTTATGAAAAGCGATACGGTTGTATTGTTTATCTGTCATAAATGCTTTAATGAACGAATGGCGTTCGAATCCGCATTTTTCAGCAAATTGAATTTCATCTTCGCTTATCGGCGTTACGAAAACAGTTTCGATCTTGATACCTTTAAGCCTTTGCGCAGCAAGCATTGGCGGCACCATTGGGTAATACATCTCCATTAAAATAGTTTGCTCGCGATAATTGACGATCAAATCCAGATTTACGGCCTGCGTGAAGCCGTGGCATTTGCCGATAACGAAGTGGTCGTTCTTCGCAAGAGCGGCAAGTTCATCTTCAGCCCGCCAGCAGTCCGGGTCGTTCCAAACCTGTAATTCATCCGGCCGAGGGATATTATGCCGTGATGCTTTGCTTTTAATTACCGATAATTTTATAAATTTTACGTCAGGCCTAAATTGTTTTACCGCCGCCGTTAGCGGCCCTTTGCCGACGCAACTTGGCCCTGATAATAATATTAGTCTTTTTTCCATTCGGTAATATTTAAATGCTTTGCGATTGTTTGGCAATAAAAATAATATAGCTATTGCATTGATTTATTAAGAGGTTTTTTATTCTTGGAAGGTTCGTTTTTTTTATGATTCATTCATCACAATCGTCTTTTTTGTTTGCCATCGGACAAAATGCGGCGCTCCGCAAATTAGATATGTTCCAGCGATTATCAAGATTACCAAACTGATGATGCTATTCATCTGATGGTAGTTTATAGTGTCCTGCCTTTTGTATATAAATGACTGTATTATCATTGGAATATAACCAACCGATTTGCCAAAACAGTACATACCTCCTATAACTGATACAAGCCTGTAAGCAAAAGGGATCCATTTGATTTGCGCATCAACATTTTTAATTTCTTCGCTGCCGGCAATTTTTAAAGCTATCTTATCACGTTTTTTAAGAATGCCTGCAATTACCAGGATTATAAAAATCATGAATAATACTAACAGTGATATTCCAAACATGTCATCTATCATTCCATGAGGATTTCTGCAAAAATGCGGCAGTATTGTTACCATTATTTGCAAAATACTTAGACATACCATTGCAAGCCAATAAACTCCGATTATTGTTATTAGTATTTTTGCAAGTGCCTGCATTTTATTCATTGTTTCACCTGAATTTAAGCATTGAATCTTTTGCTCTGCCACCAAACAAACTTTGGTGCTCCGGCGATGAGATAAATCATCAAAAATAGCATTAATAAATGATATGTCTGTAGATATGGAAAGCCATTTTCAAATACTCTGTTGCCTTGAACAATATTTGTGATCAATTCTCTGGACGCTTTTGGCAAGTCGATTAAAAAATTTGCAGAAAGAAAAATGATTTTTTGGCTCTTTGCAAATAATATCAAACCGAGAAGAACAAGCCCAATTCTCAATGAAGAAGTAAACCATGCTTTTGGATTTTCAACCGGTTCCTCATTCGGCAGAATTTTCGCAATAAGCCAATTGTTATTTATTATGAAAAATTTTATGATCGCCGCAAGTACAGCGATGAAAATGACAACGGTAGTAATACTGATTATGAATTCTGTTAAAAAGTCAAGTTCCCATATCAGATTGTTCAAAATAAAACATTGTGCTAAAACGGTAAGTGAAAAAGAAATGCCCAAAATTATAAGCAATGTCTTTGCGATTATTTGATTTTGTCCGACAACGGCAAATCTTTCTTTAAGAGTTTGTTTATTTTGTTCCATAATTCTTTCGCAAAATTTTCACAACTTAAATAGATATACTAAATACAAAATACCACATACGTTATCTATTCTCAATTGTCATTTTCGGGCTTTTTACAATTATCTATTTTTTTTGTGTGGCAACATCGGAAAAGCGTGTTGTTTTTTTGAAACATTCTTTTAAGTTCGACTCTTTAAACACGTTAGCACCCATAAAATCGGTAATTTCAATACTGGTAAAGGCATCAATGTTGTTATTTGTCAACATATTGATAAAGTTTAGCATTATACGTAAATTACATAAATTTACTTATAAGACGTTAAGTTTATTGCTTATAGATGTTTGTGAATGCAGATAGAATGTGAGTAAAAATTGGAAATTTTCTGGCACAGACTTTGCTTATTTATAGATACTTTATTACTGGGTGGGCTAACACTTTGGTGTTCCCAGGAGGATGAAGAAGTGGATTTGCCCGCCTGTGTACGCAATCAGAGCAAACCTATAAAAACTTGGCTCTGTCTAAATATGCGTTTGGTTCTGGAGCTGGCCAGGAGGAGGCAGCTCCTTTTTTTATGCGCAGAATAAGTTGCCCTTAAGATTTAGGTCAATTCCCGTTTGTTCGCAACTTGCCATCTTCCATTTCTAGCGTTCGGTCAAATATGTCTAGTGCTCTGTGGTCGTGCGTAACAACAATCACACCGGCATTTTGTTCATGGGCAACTTTAGCAAAGAGTTCCATCACCTGCCTGCCTCGGGTGCTATCAAGTGCTGCTGTTGGTTCGTCTGCAAGAATAAGACTTGGCTGATTTGCTAAAGCACGGGCAACTGCCACTCTCTGCTGCTCACCGCCGGAAAGTTGTTTTGGCAAGTTTGTTGCTCTTTCTGCGATACCAAGATATTCAAGAAGTTCCATTGCACGTTTTTTTGATATCTTTGCAGGCTGATCATTGATTTCCATTGCCAGCCGAACATTTTCAACGGCTGTTAGAAAAGGAATCAGATTGGCTTTTTGAAAAACAAATCCAAACTTCTGGCGTCGAAAAGTACGGACATTTACTCGAGATTCATGATTTTCAAAAACTACGGTATCATCAATTGTAATCCTGCCGGTATTGGGTGGACCAATAAGCCCTAATAATGCAAGCAGGGTTGATTTTCCAGCTCCGCTTGGACCGAGCAAAGCGACTATTTCGCCTCTTGATACTGAAAGACTAACATCTCTTACCGCGATAACTTCTGTATGCCCGCTTCCATACACTTTCGTTAAGTTTTCAGCTTTAAGAGCAGGATATTCAGAATTTTGTTTCACGAAAGTACCTCATTAGGCTCAACACTTAAAGCTTTTGCAATTCCGACTACGCTGCTGACGATCGAAATCAAAACCACTATCCCTGCCAAGACCCAAAGATCGTCTGGGATCAGGACAACTTTGCGAGGAAAATACGGGAATATCCAATGTCCGATACAATATGCTAATCCATAGCCCAATGTGCCGAGTAGAACAGCCTGCTGAAGGATGAGATTAAAAATGACTCCATTCCTTGCACCCATCAATTTCAGCATTGCGATATCATGAATCTTATCAAGTGTTAATGTATAAAGTATCAAAGCCATGATAATGGCCGATACAATTATGAGCAGTCTTCGGAAGAGTCCCAGTTGTTTTTTTGAGCGTTCTACAACGCCGGAGAGAAGAAATTGCCTCTGTTTTTCATTGCTGTATATACTAACATCAGACCATTTGCTGATTATTGATTGAACCTGTTCGGGATTGATGCCGGGTTTTACTTTCACAATTACAGCACTTATAGCAGGCAGCGATAAAGCTGGAAGATTTGACATGGGGCCAAGGGTGCGTTCTACAGTTTGCGGCAATGAACGGCCAATATCGAGGTTTTTTGCTCTTGTATTACGCGCCCAGCGTTCTAATCTGATTGCTTCTCCGGGGGTGTCAAACTGTATTGCCTGCGCATCTGCAAGAGTAAAAAAAGCCATCCCATCGCCTGCCGGCGAATTCATTGCACGGGTAAGGCCGACAACGCTATAAATATCTTTGCCGAATTTTATTTTTTCACCTAACGACAATTTAAGGGATTCATCTGCCAGCATTTCATAATGCGCTTGTCCCAATGCACGGCCTGCAACTATCGGGAGCCAGTTGCCCTTATCCTGCGGCCATGAAAGACCCTGGACAGTTACTCTCCAGGGCTTGTTGTTTCGCTGACGTTGCATAGTATGAGATACAAATGCATGACTGCTCATAACCCCGGGCACCGCTAAAACACGGTCTTCTAAATTTTTGGACATTCTTGAAATTTCGGCGAAAGGCCCGCGTGTATCGTTTTGCACAACCCAAAAATCCGCTCCAAGTCTGTCAACAAGCAGCGTGGCATCCTGAACAAGACCGCGATAAATGCCGCCCATTCCCATAACTATCATTAACAGGAGTCCTACACCGAATGTTGTCAAAACAAATCGTCCGAGGTTATGATTAATATCTCTGGTTGCGAGATTCATTTTAATTTCACTGCTCTATGTTCAATTATTGCTTTTCCGCCGTTGGTCGGCCAGATTACAACTTCTTTATCTTTTATTCCGCTTAATATCTCGACAGTATTTTTACATTGTAAACCAATTTCCGCATTTATCCATTTTGCGTGGCGTCCGTTACTAATGAAAAATCCGGCTTTGCCATTTCTCCATATAATAGCCGTCGACGGCACAAGTAATGCGTTCTCTTTGGTTGCGGTTTGAATGTAAACTTCAGCCCTTTGTCCAATTGCCCATTTTTCTGGAAGTTCCTTAATCGTAACATCTACAAGGAACTCTCGTGTCTCTCGATCCGCAAGCGGTGCAATCCTCGCGACAGTTCCTTTATAAGATTTATTTGGTGCAGAGCGGAAAACTATGCGGGCAGGCTGCCCTATTTCCAGTGAATTCATTGTTGATTCATCGACCCACGCCGAAACCCAAATTTCCTTAAACGAAATAATATCTAATATCATATTGCCCGGCACTGCTATATCGCCGGGATTGCGATAACGCCTGATAATCAATCCATCAAATGGAGCAGTCACAGTAGTATCTGCCAATCTCTCCTGATAGTACCGCAATGATGCCTCTGCTTTAGCTACCAATTCTTCAGCTTCGATTTGTGCGGATTCGGACCGATTTAATTCAGCATTTGCGACATCCATACGCTGTTGAGCTTTCTCAAACTCATCCAGACTTATTGCTCCGCTGTCTACCAATTGAGACATTCTGGTGAAAGTGCTGTTAGCTTCTTTGACTGTCGCCTCTGCACTTTTAATTTGTGCTATTGCTTTTTTCAGACTTGCCTTTGTCGCCGCTAATTCAGCCTTTGCGATTTCTATTTGTTGCCGCAGGTCTTCAGCGTCCAGTCGCACAAGAACTTGTCCCTTGGTCACATTATCGCCCTGATCAACAAGGACTTCTGTGATGCGCCCAGAAATTTTAGGGCTGATTGTCGCGTGTATCCGAGCCTCAAGAGTTCCGGTTCCCATTACTTCCGCGATGATAGAGCCGATCTCGGCAACACTTGATTCAACTTTGACAGGAGCAAAACGAAAATAATATACAACTATTGCAAAGATCAATAATGCTAAAATATATTTCCAGAATGCCAAAAAACGTTTATTCCACATATTTTCACCTGTTTTTTTTGAAATGCTGCTTGTATTCTTTTAAGAATTTTTCTAAAACCTGTTTCCGCAATTCAATTCCTTCGGCCCAGGAATGAAGTAGTCCAAATCCTTTATCTGTCAGACTGTAATTTCTTTTGGCAGGGCCGGTTCCGTTGGTATCCCAATTTGATTCGACGAACTTGTCTTTTTCCAAATATCGCAAAGTCCTGTAAACCATTGCAGGATCAGGTTTTGTTTTTTGAAATCCGAAGTTATTCAATCTCGTCATCAGTTCATATCCATAAGAATTACCCTGTGATAGAAAGAATAAAAGACATGGTTCAACAAAACGTATCATTTTTCCGCTTGGGCATTCACATTTCTTTATTTTATATTTATTTGCTAGTTTACTGCCTTCAAACATACCTTATCTCACTTTCACATCTATATGTAAACTACATATAGAGATTTTATGCTATTTTGAAGAAAAATTCAATTATAAAATCAAAGTATTGTTTTCAGGAAACTGCTCGATATGTGGCGGTGACTACGAAAAATTATTTATGCGGTTTCGCTGAAGCTTTCTAGTTTTTAGTAAATACAGAGTGGTATTCTTAAAATTTATCAAGACAATGGTTATGCAAACAAGAATTGCGGCTATTAAGGAATAGATAGGTGTATAATGGGCGATAGTGGACTCGAACCACTGACCCGCTGATTAAGAATCAGCTGCTCTACCAACTGAGCTAATCGCCCTAAACATTTGATTTACATAAAGTTATAGCACTATAACTTTTGTTCAGAAATATTAAACCGCCCATTTTATTCCCAACAAGCCAATTTTGCAAGAAAATTAGAGGTAAGTTATATTACTTTGGAAGCGAAAAAAAATCAGCTGCCTAAAATGATTGGAAAGGCATCTGTAAGGTTGTCATATCTGTTCAGCACATCATTTCATAATGTAAAGAATTTACGCCGTAACTTATTTACTTGCACAGTGTTACATATTATAATAACGTCCTTGTATAGGAGTAGTATAATATGTATGTAACATTGCGTGAAATTGCAAAAAGAGCTTCTGTGTCACAGACGACGGCATCACTAATTCTGAAGGGTGGCGCAGATTCCAGCCGATTTTCACCTGAAACGGCAAAACGCGTCCGCGATATCGCGACAGAAATGGGTTATCGTACCAATCGAACAGCCGCTATATTGCGCAATCAGAAGAACTGTTTGATTGGTGTGTTGAGCGGCGGTTATCGTATGGAATATTTTGGAGCACTGCTGGAGGGTCTCAGCAATGTTGTTGAGCCTAAGTACGGAACCGTTCCTGCGATACATCATTATAACGGTGAAATCGAAAGACATAACCTGCAAATGTTTATCGATATGCGTTTGAGCGGCATTATCTCTTTCTGGTCCGGCGATGAGAAGAGTATTCCCTTGTACCGTGAAATCATCAACCGTTATGGAATTTCATTAATTCTTTGTGATTCACAAATTCCAAATCTTGATGTTCCGTGTTTAGCGGCAAATGATGAGAAACTGGCGTATATGGCAGCGACAGCCTTGTTACAGGCAGGCCACAGAAAAATTCTTGGATTAATTTTTCAGCAGCAACATGAAAGAAAAGCTGTTGATTTAATTGCAGGCTATCGCAAGGCAATGTCTGAATCTAATTTGGCCAATGCAGATTTTGTTACAGCTCCTTTTGAAGTAAAACCGGTTTATGCAAAAGAATATACTGATTTAATTGCGCAGTATGTTGATGTAGCCATAAAAAGAATTGAACCAGGAAAATGTAAATATACTGCTGTGTGGGTTCAAGACGACTTGATTGTTTATGATTTAATCTTTAAGCTTAACAAAGCAGGCATAAAAGTGCCTGAAGATATTT
>MHYA01000111.1:0-9075 GCA_001825675.1 Planctomycetes bacterium GWF2_42_9
CATCATATGCAGCCACTATCCGTTCTCTTAAATCAATTGAAGTTGGTTTCATAATCAACTTATCGGATAAGGCTATATATTTTCTTGAATTGCTCTAATTCCGAAGCACGAAGCAAATTACAATTAACAAGAACTAAATCGCAAATAAATCGAGATGCACAAGCATTTCGGCCATTGAGGGGCTTTCTGTAAACATGCAACTGCTTAATTGAATCGCTGTGCGATGTCTTTTTAGAGGTCCTTCGGCTAAAGCCTCAGGATGATGGACGGGGAGCGTTTTTGCTGCCTTGACAGAACTGGATTGAATCTCTATACTTATAATCGGAAAATGTGAGGTATGGGCAATGGTTTCATTCAACGACATTCAATCGCGACGAGATGAGGTACTTTCACTTGCAGCCAAACATGGCGCACACAATGTGCGCGTGTTCGGTTCAGTAGCCAGAGGGGAAAATAAGCCATCCAGCGATATTGATTTTCTGGTTGTCATGAGTGCCGATAGTTCTTTGTTTGACCAGGCCGAATTACTGTATGATCTTGAAGAAATGTTCGGCTGCAAAGTCGATCTTATAGACGAACCACTTTTGTACCCCCAAATTCGTGAGCAGATTCTCGCCGAGAGCAAACCGCTATGAAAGATGACAGAATTTATTTTGGTCATATTCTTGAGGCTACCAATAAAATCCTGACATATACCACAGCCGGTTATGAGAACTTTGCAGGGGATAGCAAAACACAGGATGCGGTAATACGGAATTTTGAGATCATTGGCGAGGCCGCAGGAAAAATCAGTGATGTCGCCAGGTTGCAGTATCCGGAGATGCCATGGAAAGCTGTGATCGGATTGCGTAATATACTTATCCATGATTACGCCGGTGTGGATTTAAATCGTGTGTGGGATATCATCAAAAATCATCTGCCTTCTCTCAAAGCCACGGTTGAAAAAATTCTCCATAATTAGAGCGGTTTGAACTTATCCTGCTCTGTTTCTGACTGGTTGGGGGTTGATACACCCAGCATTGACATGCTGGGCTGGTGAGAGAGCGTGTTTAGGTGCCGATGAGGAAATCGGCAACCTGTTTATAATCCTGTGCGCCGTTGCATTCAGGCTCGTATTCAAATATTGTTTTGCCGTAGCTGGGCGCTTCTGCGAGCTTGACGTTTCTTCTTATATAAACCGGTATGAGCTGTGCCCCCGACCAGGCGAAGTTGCTGCTGCGGGCATTTTCGAGGAACTGTTCAATATCCGACCGCACCTCTGTAGAGAGCGATACGCGCGAATCGAACATGCAAAAAAGTATTCCAGAGACGCGCAGCTTATTATTTATCCGCTGGTTGACTATCGAAACAGTTTCAAGGAGCTTTCCAAAACCCTGCAGTGCCAGAAAATGCGGAACAAGCGGAATAAGCACTTCGGTCGATGCGGCAAGGGCGTTAAGGGCAAGAAGCCCCAGCGAGGGCGGGCAGTCTATAATTATAAAATCATAACTGTCCTTAACCGTATCAAGCGCCTCGCGAAGTATTATCTCACGACCGACAACGCTTACAAGCTCGGTTTCGGCCCCAACGAGGTCAATCGATGCGCCGAGGAGCGAGAGATTTTCCCGCACAGGCACGATCGCATCAACAGCTTTGGCACTTTGAGTGAGTACGCCATATACGCCGGCATCTATCGAAGATGGTTCTATGCCCAGGTGGATAGTAAGATGCGCCTGCGGATCAAGATCTATCACCAGCACTTTTTTTCCAGCATTTGCAAGAGCAGCGGCGGTATTGGCGACTGTGGTTGTCTTACCGACACCCCCCTTTTGATTTAAAACGGCTATGGTCCTCAAATGTTTTCCTCTGGAGAATCCTGGGTAGTTTGCGGTGGGTTTTTAATAGTATTTCTGACAGCATCGAGAACTCCATTGATGAACGCCGGGGCTGTTTCGGTACTGAATTTTTTCGCAAGCTCTATGGCTTCGTTGATTATCGCTATCGGAGGAATATCGGGGCAGAACTTGAGTTGATAAACAGAAAGCCGCAATATGCTTCTATCTACCTGCGAAAGCCTGGAAAGCTGCCATTTGCGGATAGCCGATCCGAGAATGGAGTCGCATTCTTTAATATGTTCCCACGCGCCGCGAGTCCACTCCCTGGCAAGCTGACGAGTTAGATCATCTTCACAGCTGAGCAGAAAGAATCGATCTATCTGGCTAAGCAAATGATCGCCCTGTACATCAAGCTGATACAGGGCCTGCATCGCTAATTCCCTTGCCTCGGTTCTCTTATCCACGCTGATTCCCAAGTTGAATATTAAGTTGTATAAAGAACGTTCAAATTTAAAGCTGTTTGAGCAGATCGGCCATTTCGATGGCGCTCATCGCGGCGTTTGCACCTGCATTGCCTATCTTCGTGCCGGCGCGTTCCACGGCCTGCTCGATAGTATCGCATGTAAGGACGCCGAATATCGTGGGCACGCCAGTTTCATAATTAACCTGCCCGACGCCCCTGGATACCTGCTGGCAAACGTAATCGTAATGATTTGTCGCCCCGCGTATCACCGCGCCAAGGCAAATGACGGCGACGAACTTGCCACTTTGGGCAAGACGCTTTGCGGCTACGGTTATTTCAATAGCGCCGGGAACCCAGACGACTTCGATCTGTTCATCCTTTGCCCCGTGCCGCTGGAGGCAGTCGATCGCGCCACCCAGCAATTTGGATGTAATTAATTCATTAAATCGGCTTATGACGATCGCATACTTGCCTTTTCCAGCGTTAAACTGACCTTTATATTCTTTGATCATACCAGCTCCAAATTTAGATCTGCTATTAAGACGCAATATTATAAGACCCATTCATCTATTTTGCCAAACCAATTTATTGAGGGTGATTTTTTGCTCCAAATACGGCTTTTTGGGACTTTGTTCTAAACCCGCGTGTCCTTTATTTCGATATATCCAGCGTAGAATAACATTGAGGGATCGACGATGAACAACGAGGATTTCGAATACGATTTTTGGGATCAGGCTCAACTAAAGGCCTTGGCTGCCTACGAACTCTATGAAAATGGGTCGATGGGCAAAGCCCTTGGCGAACTAGACTGTGCCATCAAACTCAATCCTTCCAATAGCGCACTTCATTTTAATCGCGCTATCACTCTTGATGCGATGGAGCGTTTCGATGAGGCCATCGGCGCCTATGAAGATGCGCTTGAACTCTCGCCTGACGATCCCGAAATTCTCAACGCCATTGCCGTAGATTACACTCGCACGGGCAGGTACGACATGGCTATAACAACCTTCGAGCAGATTACTATGATGTGCCCGGAATTCGAGCCGGCATATTGCAACCGCATAATTACCTATACAGAACTTGGTGATTTCGAAAAAGCCGAAGAAATGTTCTACATGGCCCAGCAGATCAATTCCAGCTGCCCGCTATGCTACTATAATATCGGAAACAGCCTCTTTACGCGCGGCCAATACAAGCGGGCGATCTGGTGCTGGAGCAAAACATTTGAACTTGAGTCTACCCATCCCCAGATCAACTATCGCATAGCACAGGGACACTGGGCATTGGGTAACCACGAACTGGCAAGAAAACATTTCCTCGCCCAGATCCGGATAGACCCCGGCGACCTGGAAGTGATCCTCGACTACGGAATATTTCTTCTTGAATGCGGCGAAATCGACAATGCCCGCGAGAAATTCAACCGCATACTCGAATTGTCGCCTGAATACGCGCCTGCGTTTTTCTACTTAGGCGAAGTTGCCTTTACGACCGGCGACCTGGACGAAGCCATGGCATACTACAAACAGGCGGTCGATATCGACTACAACTATCCCGGCCCGCGCTTCAGGCTTGCGCTTTGCGAGTTGGAGCAGGATAATGTACCCGCCGCACTGGAATATCTTAAGCAGGAACTCGAAATCGGAATAGAGGATCCAGATGTGCTACTTTCGATTAGCTCGGTGCTGCTCAAGAACGGCCAAACGGATGCGGCGATGAACTGCGCCCTCCAGGTACTTGATATTGATGAAAATCGCGCGCAGGCATACCACTTCCTTGCAATCGCATCAGCTATGAAAGGTGAATACGACAACGCAAACGAGTTCTTTGAAAACGCGTTGCGGCTGGATCCTGACGATCAGGAGCTGTTGAGGAATATCGCGCGGACGCAGCTTAACTGCGGTAAAGCCGAAGATGCCCTCAAGGTGCTCGAAGAATGTGGTAAAGACGATTCCGATTCGGCCGCACTTAAAAGGCAAATTAAGCTTCATATATTCGCAAATAACACACGCCGGGCGATAAGCACAGCTCTGCAAACGCCCAAACGCCTGTTTCAATGCTGAAAACGGCCAAAAAACACCGCTTCGGTTGTGCTGTCAAACGGGCGCATGTTGAAATTGTTTTGCAAAAAACAGCATCACCTGTATAATCATTTGGCTTTAGGCCGAGTGGCGGAATGGCAGACGCTGGGGATTTAAAATCCCCTGTCCTCACGGGCGTGTGGGTTCGACTCCCACCTCGGCTACTAACAAGCCACGCTTCATTCAGGGGCTCCGTTTAATTACGGACAGCTCAAGGCGGTATTACTATATTCGGGAATTTTCCGGAGAGAAAATATGGGTCAGAAAAATATCAAACTCGTTGAAACCGACTCGCCAAACCTTTATCGGGATGTATTTCCATATTCCGAGTTCCCAAAGGTAACGTTCGACGGCCAGGATGTCCCATGCGAATTGCCGGATGATATCTGGATCACCGACACAACTTTCCGCGACGGCCAACAGGCCCGCCCGCCTTATACGCCGGAACAGATATTACGGCTTTATGATCTGCTCCACGAGATCGATGGCGGCACCGGCCTGATACGCCAGTGCGAATTCTTCCTGTACTCCGATAAAGACAAACGAGCGGTCGAGCTTTGCAAGGCACGCAATTACCGCTTCCCTGAGATCACCGGGTGGATTCGCGCGGTGGAAGCGGATTTCAAACTCGTAAAACAGATGGGACTGGCTGAAACCGGCATTCTTACATCCGCCAGCGACTACCATATTTTTTTAAAGCTCCGCAAGACTCGCGGCCAGGCCCTCCAAAGCTATCTCGATATCGCAAAAGCCGCCCTCGATACCGGCGTGATACCAAGGTGCCACTTCGAGGATATTACCCGCGCTGATTTTGATGGATTTATTCTTCCGTTCGCAGACGAACTCATGAACCTTGGCCGCCGTTACAAGAGCAAAGTCAAAATTCGCCTCTGCGATACACTCGGCTTCGGCGTAACTTATCCACAGGCCACCCTGCCCCGCAGCGTGCCAAAGCTGGTCCATGGCCTGCGTGAGATAGGCGTGCCAGCCGACTGCCTCGAATGGCATGGGCATAATGATTTCCATAAAACTCTCATCTGCGGCTCGACCGCCTGGCTTTACGGGTGTGCGTCGGTCAATACCGCCATTTTCGGCTCGGGCGAACGAACAGGAAACACCCCGCTCGAAGCCATGATCATCGAACATGCACAGATAAAGGGAATGAATCCAAAAGTCAACTATGCCGCCATTACGGAATTGGCTAATTATGCCCGCAAAGAACTCGGCTTTGATATCCCCGCGAATTACCCGCTGGTCGGCAGGGATTTCAATATCACTCGCGCAGGCATCCATGCCGATGGCCTGCTTAAAAATGAAGAGATCTATAACTGCTTCGATACAAATACGATTCTTAAACGTCCCGTTGGCGTAGCTATAACAGATAAAAGCGGCGCAGCAGGCATTAAGCACTGGATCGAATCACGCTATGTGACTGATATACCAAAACATGACCCCCGCGTTGTAAAGATCAAGGACCTCATCGATGCCGAATACGATGCCGACCGCATTAGCGCCATCAGCGACGAAGAAATGGTCGCATGGTGCGAAAAACTATTCGGCAACGAACTGCCGCCGTTAAGAAAATGATAAAAGCGATACTTTTCGATTTCGGTGACACACTCTTTACCTTCGGCAAGGTGAACATACGTGAGTATTTCAAACAGGGCGCGTATCTCTCGTATGATTACCTGCTTCACTCTGGCGTGAAGATGCCTTCTTTTCGCCGGTATTTGTATTTGAATCTTGCCATAATATATTTTCGCGTAGCTTGGTCTGGCCTGTCGGGCAAAGACTTTGACTCCACCAGGCTGCTTAGGTTCGTTGGCAGCCGTTTAGGTTTTCATTTAACCGATGAGCAATGGCAGGAAGTCGCCTGGTTATGGTATAAGCCTCTTTCCGACCACGCCATTGTCGAACCAGACATTCGCGATACACTCACTAAATTGCGGGACATGGGCCTTGCGCTTGGCATCGTGTCGAATACGTTCTTAAACAACGCTTCATTAAACCGTCACCTTCAGATATTCGGCTTGTTGGATTTTTTTTCGCTCCGTATGTACTCCTCCGAAACTTCCTGGCGCAAACCTAATATTCGCATTTTCAGCGAAGCAGCAAAACGCCTTAAACTCGCTCCCAAAGAAATAGCTTTCGTAGGCGACCGGCTCGATACCGACATCGCCGGAGCGCTGAAAGCCGGCATGACCCCCATCCTCAAAGCCGCCCACTCAAACGAGGGCAAACCCGTCCCGTCCTCCGTTAATCAGATTAATTCTCTCGCAGACCTGCCTGATCTGATAAAAACTCTCAATAAAGGTGCATAAAGAAGTCTTATTTTATCATTTTGATTTTTGATTTCTATTTTCTTATAATCTCAGGATTATATTTTTCGGAGTAATTAAAATGACCGACGCTGCTTATCAGCAATGTATAAACCCGGCCTGTAATGCCAGTTTTTCTTGCCAGGAAAGCTTTTTCAAGTGTCCGAAATGCGGCGATCTTCTGGATATCCGCTATAACTGGGATAAGATCGCTGTTCCCAAAAAGATGTCGGATTTTGCCAAACGCTGGACAACCCGCAATATACCGCTGGATTACTCGGGCGTGTGGCGATTCCGCGAACTGCTCAACTTCTGCGACGATAAGCATAAGGTCACTATCGGCGAGGGCCAGACCCTGCTACAGCAAAACTGCGGATTGGCTAATCATCTGGGCATGAAAGCCGAAAATCTTTTTCTGCAATACGAAGGGCTAAATCCTTCCGGCTCCTTTAAAGATAATGGCATGACAGCCGCCTTTTCGCACGCGCGCATGATCGGGGCAAAATCCTCGGCATGTGCATCAACTGGCAATACCTCCGCAGCCGTAGCCCTCTATGCCGCCATGTGCGGCCTCAAATGCGTGGTCTTTATCGGCTCAGGCCGGATCGCGTTTGGCAAACTCAGCCAGGCGATGGACTACGGCGCAACAACCATCCAGATCGCGGGCGATTTCGATGATTGCATGAGGCAGGTACAGGATGTCTGCACGCAGATGGGTCTTTACCTCCTCAACTCGCTAAACCCATTCCGCCTTGAAGGCCAGAAGACCATAATGTTCCGCATCATAGAAGCCCTGAACTTTGAAGTACCCGACTGGATAGTCGTACCCGGCGGAAACCTGGGCAACTCCAGCGCATTTGGAAAAGCCTTCGCCGAACTCAAAGAACTTGGCCTTATAAATAAAACCCCGCGCCTGGCTATCATTAACGCCGCCGGCGCAAACACCCTTGACTACCTCGTCAACACCAAAAAACTCACCTGGAATAACGGCAATGTTGATATGCAGGTCGTAAACGATCTCTACAACGATTTCACCGCCAAAAAATTCAGTCCGCACACATGCGCAAGCGCAATCGAAATATCACGGCCGGTAAATCTGAAAAAATGTCTTCGTGCCTTAGAAACATGCAATGGTATCGTGCGATCGGTCGATGATGATAAGATCAAGGACGCAAAGGCACTGGTGGGCAAATTCGGCTTCGGCTGCGAACCAGCTTCCGCCGCGAGCGTGGCAGGACTTAAACTCCTCCTTGATGAAAAGATAATTTCCCCCAGTGATCGCGTCGCCTGCATTCTCACCGGCCATGCCCTCAAAGATCCAAACGTAACAGTCAATTACCACAAGGAAAAACAAGGCCCCTATGCCAACCCGCCAATCGAGGTTGCAAACGACCTTTCCAAGATCGTCCAGATCATATCGGCTTAGAAATTGTGGACGTACCCCGTTACATAAAATAAAAGCTCCGCGGACATTTGCCCCACGGAGCTTTGTTCTTTAACCCGTAATCAGAAAACCGGTTATTTTGTTTCCAGCGCCTGCCCTTCAAAATAAAAACCGTCCTGCCTGGAGATTACATAAGAACTGCTCACGCCGAAATACTTCTTAATGGTACCAAAATCCGGCAGCAGTTTGAAATCGGCGTAATCCTTAACCATATCGGCAATGAGCATCGACTGCATATCTGCCTCGCCGACCTTGCCTTCCTTAACGAGCCACCACAGGTATTCCATCGCCGCCTGGTCATTCGAGAGGCTCGCTAACCCAACCTTCTCCGGCAAGGCCTTCCTGGCCCGAACAAGCCACTGGGCGTTTTCGATGCCGCTTGCCTCTTTATTATTTATCAGCCGTATCGCTTCTTCGATATTAGATTCGCTGCCGATGAGCATGTATTCCGGTATGACGGCAAAGGCTATTTTATCCTCTTTTACCCCTGCCGGTGCTTCTTTATCCACAGCCGCCATCGGCCCCCTGCCGCCGAACATGGGCAGCATCGACATGTTACCCAGCGAATAAATTGTATAGCCCATGAATTCTCGCTTTACATCGCCCTTGCCCTGACCGATGAACTGATTGTGCAGCAGTGAAAGCGATTTCTCCAGCGATTTGGAATCCGTTGTCGCTATGCCGAAGATCATCTTGCTAGACTCATTCACAGTCTTAAACGGCTTAACAATTGTTTCAGCCGCAACGGCACCGATTCCAAGGTGGTCGATCACATCCTTCTTAAGCGTAACTCCGCCCTGACCCTCCTGGTTGGCCGGCACAAGCGGAGTATTGAGCATCGCCGCCGCCCCAGGTGAAATATTATTAAGCAGCTTGAATAACTCTTCGTATGCCGCGGCGAAATTGAAATTAAACACCGATATCTTGGCCGCAGAGGCGTTTATAAATTTCGGCAGCT
>MHYA01000111.1:9180-19907 GCA_001825675.1 Planctomycetes bacterium GWF2_42_9
CCGCAACGGAAAGCCCGATATCGCCGACATTATCAAGCCCGAAGTTTGCGAACTGCATCTTCGCCTGTCCCGACGTATCCGATGCCATAGCAATGCCCAGCAGCGCCGGGACATTGAGATAAACATCTATATCATGCACCGGCCCAAGCCCAGCCAAAATTGCGCTGCACCGCCCCGCCTCTGCCAGAGTCGAACCAGTTGCGCCTTCAATATGGCTTATCATGAACTTGACCATCTCGGCATTATCACCAAGCAGCAGCGTATCGCCTACTATCGCATAACTCGTCTTATCAGCCTCTTTTGGCTCGGCTATTTCAACAGCAGGCTCATTCTCCTCAGGCCGGCCAGGTATCGTAAATTCGTTTGCCGAATCATCATCTTCGGCCAGCCGCTCTGCGTAAGCGAATTCCTTAACCCCGCTGTTGCCGTCGGGCTGTATTTCTATTGGAATTTCCTTTTCAGCCGGTTCGCCCTTGGTTTCAACTGTGATGATGTCATAGCTCTTGAATTGCTCTTTGCTCTTTTTGCTCTTGCCGCTTTCGACCATCCGAGAAACATGCTTCTCGACGGCGGTCTTTACCTTGGCAATCTGGGAGCCCCACTGGATTATCGCCAGCGCCTCGACATCCCCCTTGCCCTGCTTTGCTTTTTCCCCTGCAATGGCCGCAAACGCAACCTTGCCACTGGGCAGTGAGTTGATATCTTTTATCAAGTCGGCGAATTCCTTGGAATCCACGTCGGAAAATATTTTCCTGGTCCATTTATCGCGAAGATCGTTTACAAATCCCGCCATCGCAGGATCTTTGTAAAATTTATAATAACTTGTCTTCTCCCACCCAGCCTGCAGAGAATTGAAATCAGGCGCACTGATCAGAAAGATCGTATCAGCTGGAATGATCTTCTGAACATCAGGCAACCCCGCCGCCCCTGCCGCTATACAAACCCCAAACACCACCGCCGCCCCAAACACCAAAACCGATTTTCTCATAACATATCCTTACGTTAAATATTCTGTCTTCTGTATTCTGTATTCTGCCTTCTATCTTATCGCGATCACGGGCTTAGCCTTATTCGCCCGGCCGGCAGGCTGGACATACCGGAACCCCGTATTTGCATTGTCCTTATCATAAGCGAACGCCTCGCGGTTACTGATGAAGTGCTTGACATAATCAATGGGTATCGCAAAGCCCAGGCCGCCCATAAAGATATACCCCATGTTCGTAACGCCCACAACCTCACCAGCGAGGTTGAACAAAGGCCCACCCGAATTGCCCGGATTGATATCCGCATTGGTCTGTATATAAACAAGCCCCTCGAAGCCGCGATTTTTCAGGCTTACTATGCCGCTGGTCGTCGTCCTTTCTAGTCCCATGGGGTTACCTATCGCAAAAACCGTCTCGCCAACCCGCATCGAATCCAAGTCGCCAAGATTGCAGTACTTGGTTTTGTACCCGTCAAGATCCTCTATCTTCAAAAGGGCAAGATCGATAAACGGATTTAGCGCCTCGATCCGCACCTTTTTGAATTTCTTCTTTTCAAAGCCCGTCATCTGCTTCTGGAAAACCGTTATTTCTATCTTCGTCTCCTGCTCTATGACGTGGTAATTGGTTATGAGGTATCCTTGATCGTTTATAAAGAACCCCGAACCCAGCCCCGCCGGCGTACTAACCATCACCACCGCCTCGGAAAAGCGGTCCACGCATTCCTCAAGCGAGGTCTTTATGCAGGTGCCAGTCCGGTAAAGTTTCGTCTGATCCACCAGCGTATTGACCAGCGTCTGCCCGTTGGCGTCCGCCGACACCAGCACCGCCGCCGCCTGGGCATCTTCGGCAGCCTTGTACTCGACTATCTCCTCTCGCGGTATAGAAATAACGGTATACCCCAGGTCCACTACGACCTGCTTATCCTTCTCCGCCAGCACCTGTGCCGTTATCTTCGACCCATCCTTAAGGACGATAACCTCACCAACCGCCCATGCCGCAGAAAACCAAATAACACAAATAATTACCGTTATTCGCATATCCACACCTTAAATTTGTCATATATTATGAATTTCAGGATTATATCACCTCCGCCCCGCATCGGCAAACATTTGAAAAACCAGATACAACCGTAGCCAAGGGTCGATTCAATACCAACCTTATCAGCTTAATACTCCCGTATTACTTCAACATGCGTCACGCTGATTTTTACATCTTTATATCGCTCCTTAGCAAAATCCCGGCTGAAGCTGATTTTCACAGGCAGTGAACTGTTCGCGTCAACAGTTGTCGCATACTGGTTGTCCGTATCAATGTCAAACATAACACCATTTGCATCTATAAATTCTGCGCTGTATTGCAAATTCCGCACACCATGTTTTCCCGTATTTATGGCCGTACAGTAAACTAAAATTTGCGGACAAGAGCCGGTTTCACGAAAGGCTAACCGTGGCTCGACCACTTCCACTTGCCCCTTGTAATCTGACCTGGTTAGAGGCTCTTCAATCGGCAGCGGGATAGGCGGCTTTCGAAATGCTAGTGAGACAAGTTGCCAGGCTGCAAAAGCAAAGAATACAATCGCCAGCAACATGAAAGCCTTACCGGCCGAAGCCATACAACCTGCTTGAAATTCATGACAATGCGGACACTTCTTCGCCCTGCTGTCCATCTCCTCAAAACATGATTTACAAACTTTCTTTGCGTCCATATTTACCTTTCTCTAATTTGCTAAGTTACTTGCCTGTAATTTGGACGTTTGCCGAATTGCATTTGTTACTGAAATAATTTATTATTCCCCAATTATCTTCACCAGAAGCCTTTTCCGCCGCATCCCGTCGAACTCATAATAGAAGATATGTTCCCATGGCCCAAGGTGCAGTTTTCCCTCGGTGATCGCGACGACCACTTCGCGGCCCATTATTTGACGCTTCATATGCGCGTCTGCGTTGTCTTCATATCCATTATGCTGATACTGGCTGTGTGGTTTTTCAGGTGCGAGTTTTTCAAGCCATACTTCGTAATCATGATGCAGCCCCGACTCATTATCATTTATAAAAACCGAAGCCGTTATATGCATCGCGTTGGACGCCCACAAATAGTACATACTATTTTACAATATCAAGCGGGCAGGGGGTAAACAATGCTACTCCCCTATAATCTTAACAAGAATACGTTTTTTGCGGTTGCCATCGAATTCATAATAAAAGATATGTTCCCATGGCCCAAGATGGAGTTTGCCCTCTGTAATCGCTACTACAACCTCACGCCCCATTACTTGTCGTTTCAGGTGTGCGTCTGCATTGTCCTCGTAGCCATTGTGTTGGTACTGGCTGTATGGTTTTTCAGGCGCGAGCTTTTCCAGCCATACTTCGTAGTCGTGATGCAGGCCGCTTTCGTTATCATTGATAAATACCGATGCAGTTATATGCATAGCGTTAATCAGAATAAGACCATCTTTGATGGTAGATTGTGTAACAAGCCGTTCAACCTCATTATGTATTGACACAATAGCCCGGCGTTGTGGCACATTTACCCAGATTTCTTTTGTAAGTGATTTCATGGGGGCTCCTGTTTAAAGAAAATATTTTAGAAATTTTGATTATATTATTGACGGAATACGATTATGAGCAAGGATAAAAAGAAATTGTCAGTTGCTACGGCGACAAGACGGCGAATAGAAACACTATACCCCAAGTCTCCATCGGGCAAAGCAAGCGACTACATTAAACATTTCCAAGCATTGGCACAGACACAAACTATCTTGTCAGTGATATTATTTGCCCGCGTATCCGGTAGAAATCAAGATTATAAAGGCAACCTTGATGCTCAAATGGCATCATTACGACAGGCAGTTCAGCCACATGAAATTATAGCTGAGTTCAGAGCAATAGAATCAGGTTGGAAAGATGCACAGGGTCGGTTACAAGGTGCTGTCGAAATGGCTTCCCAAACCGGAGCCATAATTGTTACTGAAAGCACTGATAGGTTTATCAGGAATATTGACTATCATAGTAAGAACAATCCATCTACGCAGCCCAACGTTGCAGAGTACGAGAGATTGAATCAAATTGCTGGTGGCGTAACACTCGCTACAGTCCAACACCCTGATACTTCATGGAAAAAAATAAGGAGTTACCAATCCAAGCGAGGCCAAAAGGCAAAAAATAATAGTGGTGGTAGGCCTATTAAGGTGCAGCCGGGGTATAAGAAAAAGCAGCGAGGGAAAAAACTGCCCGAAGTAATTAGACTTCATAGAGGAGGTAAAACCGTGAGCCAAATTTCCACTTTAACTAGAACCCCACCAAGTACAGTTAAAGATTGGATATCAAAGTATTGTGTGTAGATGGTGAGTGTACTAACGGTTTTTGCTTTTTGCTATAAGATTAGAAATGGATTATAATCAAGTGTAATCTCTATTTCCGGCAATTTACTCCAGTGATAATAAGGCAAAAATCGTTAGTACCTATACTTATCTAAGAGAGTATATCAAAACTATTGAACTATATTTTAAGTAGCAGCGTGCCGCATGTTTCAATACATCTTTCGATTTCGCCACGATATTTTGTATTTTGTTCTGAACTAAACTTACTTTTTTCTTGGCTAAGAGTATTGATACATTCTTTAAGTAATTCCTTAGTTACTTTTTGGTTTGGTTCAACAATTATATCCGCAACTTTCCCCGTGATGCTTGTACACTTGGCAGCGGCTTTTAAGACTTCTTCATCTTTCGGAGTATTCCATTCACCTGAAGTATACCAATCACCCTGGTCTGCGCAATCACAACAAGATTCTAAGCATTGCCCCATTGGTGGATTCGTAGCGTTTAACCCAACAATCAAATTGCTGTATTTTTCTTTTCTAGGTCTTTCTATCATAATACCCCCTTTCAATTTATAGCTTAGCACAATGCCTTATGTTTTCAAGATTTTCCCCAAATCCATCTATTCTGTTCCATCTAAATCAAATAGTGTCCAGTTGTTCTTATACTCTTTCAGAGGGCCATAATTGATAGCGGGAAATGTACTGGGCTTCTCGCCTGTGTAGCATGTACCAAAAAAGTGGTCTATGTTGTTTAAGATGGTCTGGCCGGGTAGTATGAAAAACTCCTCGTCTTGGTCTTCCTTATTAAGAACGACGAAAACATAAATATCGTTTGCTGTAACATTCTCCCTGCGTATGGGAAAGCAATTTTTGTACCGCAAGGTCTTTACCTGTACGTTGAAAGTGCGACCAATTTTGGGATTATGTACAAATAGGTCTATGGATTTAGCGTTGCCCATAGTGACTGAAACTTGAAGGCCACGCTTAAACATCTTCCCCGCTACGAGGAATTCCCCAGCCATTCCGGTTATCTGTGAATCTATGCGTGTTTTCTTTAGCGGTTCGGTCATTGCATAACCCATATTTCCCGCACCATATTTTCGCCCCTAAACAAAAAGGCAAAAGGCTGGAACCCGGTATATCCTCCGTAGCCATTTTTTCCATTTACAGCAACCTTGACTACCCAACCAAATTCTTTCCCTCCACCATTGATAAGCCCCTTATCAGCCCAACCCCTAAATGGTTGCTCGAATCTGTACTGGGCGCTGTCGGGGTCTCTTAATCTCATAGCCATTATATTTTTAATGGTTTGTTCGTAATTTTGAGGGCATTCGCCATAATCAGCATTTAACATTTCCTCCTGTGTAGGAGTGGAGGCACAACCGGATAAGACCAGCAGACAGGCAATTAGTAAAACCTTTTGCATACGTTCTCCTTAATGAATATAAAGCCTAAATCGGACTAACTTTGCATATCCAGCTTGGGAGAAGTGGGAAAAAAGAAGGGAGGTCGCCCACACACACGCAATTTAACAGGCTCGCCAAAGCCTCTCCACCACGCAGCGCAAGCGACACTCCCATAAAGGCGGAGTGCCTTCTTGCGCTTGCTCGACTGTGGAGATCCAAATTTTGGCGATTTGTTAAATCGTCTCACAAGCAAAAAACAAATTATCATCGTACGCATACTGCCATACGATGCCGGTCATTATATCAAAGTCCACTATTGTTAATAGCAAATTTTATGGAATCGTTTTGACGGCAATTGCTAGCAAAACATGCCAACATACACCCCCCAAAAATCGTAGCAGTCTTTCAGATTTCACCCGACCGGCAGTGGAAGTGTATCAATTACCACCAAACACAGCAAAACGTTATGTGTTTGGTCTACATACTTGAAAACTGGTTTAAAAGTGTAACAGGTCAATACTCTCTAATAGACCCTAATTATTTAGCTTGAAACCCTGCCGTTTCCATTAAATAAATTGTAGTATATCAAGTATAAAAGATATATTACACTTTTTGCTTGTGATATGAAGCTGCTGAATGTAACATTATTGCCATGTCAAAATAAGGGCTTTTGAAATGGCAAAGAATAAATTTACTGCTATTTATGTTAGAGTTAGTTCTACTTCACAAGATACACGGAGCCAGTTGTCAGATCTTAAAAGATGGGTTGAATTGCAGGGAAATGAAATAGAGCCTGTCCAGTGGTTCACAGACAAGCATACAGGCACGACAATGGACAGACCACAATGGAATAAATTACAAAACGCCATTGATAACGGTCTGGTTTTGCGTCTTGTGGTATGGCGATTAGACCGCTTAGGGCGAACAGCTTCGGGATTAACAAAACTGTTTGAGGAACTTCAAACGCATAAGGTTAGTTTTGAAAGTATCAAAGATAAGATTGATTTAGGAACAACAGCGGGCAGGCTAATCGCCAACGTGCTGGCTTCTGTCGCTGCGTATGAAACGGAAGTAAGAGCAGAACGAGTAAAGGCTGGACAGACAGTAGCAAGAGCAGAGGGTAAAACGTGGGGCGGTTCTGAAAAGGGACGATTACACAAAATAACCATTGAACAGGTACGCCAGATAGTAAAGATGAAAGAGGCGGGCGACAAGGTAGCCCATATTTCCAAGACTGTTCGTGTAGATCGTCCGGGCGTGTATCGTGTGCTTAAACGTGTTGCCAATGGCGATATAAGAATATGATAACGAATTGGTCAAATGGTCAAAGTAACATGTTATAAATGTTATATGATTTTGTACCTGTCCAAATCACCCATTTTAATCTATCCATTGCAGAATTGAAAAATGGGATATTCGCCCCGGTTGAAATCGATATAACCACAATTTGACCTACCCGGAAAAGGCGCAAATAGTAGTAACGGTTTCTCCCACTTTGGCAAAGTAAAAGCTTGGGTAAATGAGTGTAAAACATAGGTTTTGCAGTATTTTTTAATGTAACATGCCGCACAAAACCGTTAGTACGACACAATACCTGTAAATCATAATATTTTTGTGCCACTCAACCGCTTAAAAAGAGCGCCTCTGATGGGCTACAATAAAAATGTATGTAATTTTTCTTTACGTTTTTTCCAGTCTGGCATTAATGCTGTGAGTAGCTTATAAAATTGCACATTGTGGTTGCGGACTTCCACATGACAAAGCTCATGCATTATTACATATTCGATGCAATATAATGGTGTTTTAATAAGTTCAAGATTTAATAGGATATCACCTCTCTTTGTGTAGCTTCCCCAGCGTTTATTCATCTTGCGAATTTGATACTTTGGGAGTTCAAATCTAAATTTATCACTACGATTGTAGCAATCAAGAAGATACTGTTGAAATATCTTTCTCGCATGTACTTTATACCATTCTTCAACTAACGCTTTGACTTTTAAGGTATTCTGCTTGGATTTGATATGAACTAGTATATATTTGCCGACCAGTCTAACTTCTTCATAATTCGATTCCGATACTTTCAGACGATATTGCCTACCAAGATATAAATGCGTTTCTCCGCTTATGTAGCTTTTATTGGGGAGTGAAGGTTGGTACTGCTCAAAATATAATTTCTGTTTTATAATCCAAGGAGCTTTTTTTTTAACTCGCTCTTTAATTTCATCGATATTTTTGCCTATCGGAGCATATACCACAACTCGATTATTAGGATGGACGTCAATCCTGAATCTTTGTCTCTCATAAAATTCTAATTCGAATTCGATGGTTTCTTTGCCGTATAGTATAGAATATCTATTTTGATTCTGTGCAATCATTGATTTGCCAGCTTTGTCTTTGCTATATGGAGACAGGCTTCCATAATTTCATCAATATCACTAAATGGAAGTTCGAATCTATATTGCTCTTGTAATTTAAATAACAGGTCTTCAATTTCATTTCGCATCTGATTTTTAATATCGTTATTATTGTCCCAATTTACGATTGCAAGTTTATCAATAATTTCATAAGTACCCAAACTTGCTTTTATACCGATATCTTCAACACTTTCAGTTGTATTTACTTTTTTTAACAATTCCCTAAAACTACGATAGAAAGCACTCTTAACATCATTTTTTGATACTTGCTCAGGCACATCATCGCCAGACTTATTTAGAATTGATTTGTGTATTTCTTTAATTTTGTGCAAGTATTCCGCAGCAGAGAACCTCTCAAGCCTGAAGGCACGAATAACATCATCAATCAACTCTGAAAACTTTTTGTAATATGCTGGGTCTTCGTGCATAAGTTCAGAAATAGTTTTCTTCGTTCTGTATGCTATGGTATCAGCCATTGACGAAGCATTTGGGAGTTTTTCAACCTCTTTATCAAAAGACTCATGGTCAAAAATATTTACAAGTTCCGTCACTTTTTCGACTTCACCAGTCCCAACGTAGGTATCTATCAGTTTTTGAATCTTGGTTTCATATTCTTTGAAATCAACTACTTCGGCATATCTTTTTCGAACTGAGGTTCGCAGGCTCATAAAGAACTTTAGGTCATATCTATATTTTTTAATTTTGGTTTCTGGTGTCTTGTCCAAAAACTTTTCTGAAGCGAATGCTATCGATAATGTGCGTGCATAGGCGGACAACTTTTCATAAAAACGAATTCTTACCGCATCATCAGAAAGTAATAATTCGAAAGCCTCCTCATCTTTCTTATTACTGACGGTTTTGAATATTTCCCATACATCAGAATGCCTTTGAGGAAGCTTGTCTACTTCCTCAGACATATCAGTGAGTATCCCATTGAGGTCATTCAAATCAAAATCTGGCATTTTGCTGTACAAGTCCAAAGCTTCATCCAAATTTTGCAATATACCTCTATAATCGATAATATACCCAAAGTCTTTGCCTGGATATAATCTATTGACCCGTGCGATTGCCTGTAAAAGTGTATGTTCTCTGAGTTTTCTGGTTATATAAAGAACCGTATTTCTCGGCGCGTCAAATCCAGTTAATAGCTTGTCAACTACGATAATAATTTCAGGTTCATCTGTATTTTTAAAAGCATTAATTAACTGCCGGTTGTATTCCTTTTCACTACCGAATCTGGCCATCATATTAGACCAGAATTTATTTACAGAAGTGCTGTCATCATTAAAAATGTTATCCTCAACAATTTCATAATCGCCTTCTTTAATATTAGGGGGCGATATAAGCACTTCAGAAGTTACCATCCCAAACTTGTCGAAATACTTTTTGTACAGCAAAGCAGCTTCTTTGCGTTGTGTTACTAATTGGGCTTTAAACGGATTACCAAAATTATCTGTGTAGTGCTTGCTGATATCCCACGCAACTGCCATAATCTTTTGCTCTGCCATGTTGAGTTGGTCAGTTGTGGCGAATTTCTTTTTCAAATCAGCTATCTGTTCTTTTGATAACTTTTCTGTTTCTCTTTCAAACCAGCGGTCAATACTTTCCTTTTCAACAAACTGCTCAACGTGTCTGCCTTCATAAAGCAACGGAACAACCGCCTTGTCATCCACAGCTTCAGTAATTGTATATGCGTCAATAAGTCCGCCGAATTTCGCCAGAGTGTTCTTCTGCTTTTTAATAACAGGTGTTCCAGTAAATGCAATAAAGCAGGCATTGGGCAATAATTTTTTCATTTGCGCATGAAATGTTTTATATTGGCCTCTGTGGCCTTCATCGACAAGAACGAAAATATTGGTATCTTCGTTCTTATAATCATTAGTCCGAAGCGCACCATTAAATTTATTGATAATAGTGGTAATTATTCTTTGCTTATTACCAGCAAGCAGTTCAAGAAGATGAGCGCCTTTTTCCGCTTGAAGCGGCTCGTTCCCGCAATGCTTGAAGGTTTTATAAATTTGGTCATCAAGGTCAACACGGTCTGTTACCAATACAATTTTATAATTGAGTATATTCGCAAGAGCAATTGCCTCAGCGAGTAAAACCATGGTAAGAGATTTACCACTACCTTGTGTATGCCAGACGACCCCACCTTGCCGTCTGCCGTCTTTACCAACTTCTTTTATTCGACCTAAGATTTTGGTTATGCAGAAGTATTGCTGATATCTCGCAATTTTTTTAACGCCTGCATCAAACAACGTATATCTGAACATCAATTCCAATAATCTTTCAGGTCTGCAAAGTGAGTATATGGCTCTATCTTGTTCAGTTAAGAGTATTTCGCTTTGCTCTTTCCGGTCAAATTCGTTGCGTGCATACATAAATGGTTCACTGAACAACTTACCTTTCTGCTCATAATTCAAAGGCTTGTTCACTAATTTCTTTATACAATTCTCGTCAAGTCCTTTATCTTTCCATGCTGACCAAAATTTCAAATCCGTCCCGGTAGTTGCGTATTTGGCATTATTCTTATCCAGCACAACAAGCAATTGACTATACAAGAACAGCTTTGGAATCTCGTCATCCTTTTGGTTCCTAATTTGCTG
>MHYA01000112.1:0-20134 GCA_001825675.1 Planctomycetes bacterium GWF2_42_9
AATTGTTTCCGCAACAGGAACTAAATAATAAGCAAGCTCGTGATGATCTGGCAATTTTTCCAACCTGTCAAGGACTGATACCCCATTATTATGATGATTCGTGATTCTTCTCGATTTCATTCGGGGTCACGAGACCGATTTGCTTGCGGTATTGTGACGGGGTGCAATGTTCGCTTTTCCGGAAAAATTCATTAAAATAAGACAGATTACTGAACCCGACATTAAAAGCGATTCGGCAGATTGTCCAATCTGTATTCCGCAGGAGTTTCTTGGCTTCTGTAAGACGGAGGTTCTGCATATATTGGGTGAAAGTCTTCCGTTCGATACGATGGAAAATGCGGCTGAAATACGATTCAGAAAAGGCTATATGATTTGCTACTATTTCCAAGGTAATCGGTTCACGATAGTTATTTTTTATAAACTCTTTCGCTCGTTCAATTTCGAGGTACCTATGGTCTTCTATCGTTTTCTTGAGGCTTAAGCCTATGTCACAAAAATATTCGGCAAAAAACGCCAATAGCCGATATAGCGACTCTAGCTTTTCCGGTGGCATATAGATTGATTGAAAATATGCTTTTTTGAATTTGTTTTTATCCAGATTCAAATCTTTTATTTTTTCATAGAGTTTTTCACATCCCTTTTGGCTAGGGGGGGTAGGCAAAAGCTGGCCACAACTGATAGTAGCAATATGTTTGCCTTCAATGTATATCGGCACGGCATAGTCAATTAGTCCAGCATGACAAAAATAGCGGAGCCCCTTTTTATGTTCAATCGCAAAGGAGCAGTTTGCGTTGTCTGTGGTGAGGCATTTCGCTTCGCCCGCCTTGGTCGACCGGATTAATTTGCAGATCGGACAAAAATTGGATGGCGGACAGAAATACTTAATGGATTTATTATCAGGCCCTACAAGGTTCATAGGTACATGGGTGAAATCCCAAAGTATCTTATGAAACTCATTAAACTTTTCTGATTCCGCAAGTTCAGCAAAAGTAATTGTAATTTTGTCCATATCGTAATAATAACATGAGCAATTTGTATTTCAATATTATTTCAAATAAGACAAAAAAACCAAATATCAATAACAAAATAACAAAAGTTTCGAAAGGCAGGGATAAGACATAAATATCCTGTTTATTGGCTGTTTTCTTTATAATGCGAGGGAGTTTAGGCGTTACAAGGGAAGCTTTTAACATGGCACGGCACAAGACAAGATTACCGAATATTCACAACAACATCACTATAGCTAATAGTTACTTAGTAATGATAATGCATGCTGGCTTAGTTGACAGGCCTACAAATATAAGTTGTCGAATTTTACCAGCAAACGTTTAAAAATGGAAAGAGAAAGTAATGGTTTTATGGACTAAAATTAAACAGAACGGCATCTATCAGATTATTTTATTGGCTATGACTGTTTCGTTGGGATTTGGCCAAACTCTTCCCCAAGAAGCGTCTTCTATTCAAGAGGAGCTGTCCGAGCCATTCTGCTACTTTCTTTTTCCAAGTGATGAGCTTGGATTCAAAGACTGTCCTCATGGTACGCAGTTGACGCATGACGGTGCATTCAATGCCGGCCTTGGAGAGCTTGACCTGTTCATCGGCAGCTCTTTAAAGCCGGTGCATAAGCGAGTCAAAACAATGTATAAAGATTATATTCCTGTTTTTAATTATATAGACGCTGATGATGGGGTTCTATATGAAATTCAGGCCTTTGGCACACCCTATGATCTGAAGCCGATGAATATTATGATTAATTTTATTCGTATTACTGCTAAGAATCCGACCAATAAAACAATTAATTCGGCGATTAAAGCTCAATTTGGCAACCGTAAAAATGATTTTCGTTTTGATTTCGGAACAATTCTGCACGGATATTATACGAACCAGTTTGTCCAGCGGGAAAGCTTTGATAAGGCTGGAGATGGTTATGCGGCGGACGGACAGGCATGGAGAGGCGAACATCTTGTCTTCATGTATGACAACAGCGATCAAGTCAAAGATGTTAATATTTCGCTAACACAGGGTAAAGACCCGGGGGTCACTTATCGATTTGTTTTGCCTCCAAACGCCAGTCGAACCATTCAATTGAAAATGCCCTTTGTACCGGTTCATAAAGAAAGGAAAGAGGTATTAAGGCAGATAAATGACGCAGGCTATGTAGATTATCTGAGTCGAACGATAAATTTTTGGGAAGAAGAATTAGGCAAATGTACACTAATTGAACTGCCTGACCCCAAGGTTTCCAATGTAAACAAGGCGAGCATGGTTTACATGCTCATGGCCAGATCTGTACTTGCTGACGGTTCCTATGGACAGCATGTGAACAAAATACAGTATGACGGTTTTTTTTCCAGGGATGCGGCCTATTTTGCCCGAGTATATAATATGTACAACAGGCCTGAAATTGCAAGAGAAGTGCTTGATCATTTTATAAATTACGACAAAGATGGGAAAGCGGTAGGATTCCACTCGTTTTATCCGGATGATTGGGGACAGGTTCTATGGACGATGGGAGCTCATTTTCGAGCGACGAATGATATAAAATTTGCCAGATTTATTTTTCCACTTATCCGGGGTCATTTTGACAAATTAACGAAATTATGCAACGAAGACCCGCTAAAATTATGGCCCATTGCCGGTCCATATGATAATGAAGCCATTACAGGCCATTATACGGCGCACAGTTTCTGGATTTTGCTGGGAATGAAGCAGGCGATTCATATTGCTAATGAACTTGGAGAAAAAGAACAGGCTGCATCGTTTCAATCTTTCTATGATGAATATTATGCTGCTTTTATGAAAGCACTTGGAGCAATTACGGCAAAGACGGGCGGATATATTCCCCCGGGCCTGGACGCCCCTGAACAGGGGAGGGACTGGGATAATTCAACTGGCGGCGTCTACCCCTTTGAGGTGATTGAACCATTTGATCCGATGGTGACCACGACAATCCAGCTTACGCGGAACAATAAGTATTATGAAGGAATTATGACCTATGGGCCTAACGCATGGTTGCTGGATCAGCAAAATAATCGTGGCGAGCCTATCTCTTCTGAATATTGGCTGCACCATTACCAGACATTTAATGTAGTTGAGACTCTTCTTACTCGCGGTCAGCAGAGGGAAGTTATTGAAGATATGTATTCTATTCTGGCCCATACCGGAAGCACACATTGTGGTTTTGAATTTGGAATTAGTCCGTGGGGTGACAGAAACCCCTACGGTAATTATACGCCTCATGGCTGGTTTGCCGCACGGTTCAGGGAGTTGTTGAGAAATATGCTGGTGCGTGAGGTTAAGGACACGCTGCATTTGGCCTCGGCAATAGCTCCGAAATGGATTGAACCCGGGAAAACGATTCACTTAAAAGATGCGGTTACTGATTTTGGTATCTTGTCTTATACAATCAAAGCCCGCGAAAACGGTGCAGATGTAGAAATCCAATCCAGTTGGAGAAAGAATCCGGAGAAAATTCTATTTCATATTCCGTGGTTTGTGAAGGTCGTCAACGTCGAAGTGGACGGTCGCAACGCAAAGGTTCTGCAACTGCCGAATGATCAGGCAATTGAGTTACCGGCACAAGTTAAGAACATTAATTTCAAATGGAGTTGGAAAGAACGTCCGGACCTGAGTTACGAAAAAGCGGTTGAATTATATCTTGATAAATATTACAACAGGCCGGAACATGCGGATTATTCATATTTATTCCCAACTCCACGACCGCCCAAACTGACGGATGATCGAAGGGTTTTCTCCGACTCAAGAAAAGTTGAAATGTATATACCGGGGGAGATTGGGAAAATTTATTATACCTTAAATGGAGATGAACCAAGCGAGAAAACATCTGTATATGAGAAGCCAATTACCATCGATTCCGATGCGACAATCAAGGCAATTACAATATGGGAAGACGGGCGAAAAAGCGGCCCGGTATTGTTCACTTTAAGAAAGCTCAAGCAGTGAGAATCGGTTAGCGACACGTCCAGTTTTGGGTTAACGCATGTAAGTTATATCACGCAAAGCTGAAGACAAAATATATAATATGAGGAATTGCGATCAAGGGTCTTTTTCCTGGCCAGTATGATAATGGGTTCACAAGATTGGTTGACGAAATTTTAAATCCCGCTAGTGAGCGACTGGCTCATGCATTAAGAAAAACCGAAGTCTTGTGAAATCTATTTATATTCTTATCGGTCTATTTTAATCCGGCAATGCAATCCCCTGCAACACGCCTTGTGAAAATATATGCGATAATGGAAATACGTCGAATGTTTAAAATAGAGCTCATTTGGATTTAATAATGCGCATTCATTTAAAAAATAAGCGCTGACCGTTACTTCTTCTTCTAAAAAGCAAATATTCCAAATAAACTGGGCAAAATCGCTATAGTTCAAAATATTGGTTTACGGCATAATACATACATACTTTGGAATGCTTAAAACTCCATATATAGGAACAAAACGACGAAAAAGGCACTCGAGTTTTAGGTATAGAGATGAGGTTTGCGGCGAGTATTTGGGTTATGTAATATTGGGTGTGTTGCCTGATATTTTTGAATAAGCGTTGAAACGTTTATTCGTAGTTCTAACTCGATTGGAGGAAATGGGATGAAAACTGTAAGTCTGTGTTTGGTAATGTTGTCTCTGTGCGCTGGAGCTGCTCTGGCAGGTTATGAAGGTAATTCGGGCTATAGTTATACTTATAGCTGGAGTGTGGCAGGGATGCACCCCGGGCCTTCGACAACGGAAGGGACGGCCAGCTATAACGAGCTGCATAATCCATCAATTCTGAACGATGGTCAGATCACTCGTGCAACCGACTTTACCCCAGGAACAGCGCCGTGGGCTTATGCGATGAATGGTTCACTGAATAACGGCGTCTTTTTTGGTCCGTGGGGCAGTGGTCCGGAGGGCGCGGGTTATGTCAGGTTTGATTTCGGCAGCGCTAAAGCCCTTGGCCAGGTTACCGTCCATGAGGCGATATTGACTGCCCATGGTATTGGAGCGATAGGAGGGCTCGATGTGATTATTGACGGTGGGGCGCCTATCAGCTTTACGGGCTTTGACACAACGGGTGGCGATGGTATCGTACGCGCTCTTACGTTTGATTTAACCGGTTACACAGGCCAAGTGGTAAAGATTGCTTTTGCTAATGTTACCGGTGAATGGGAAAGCATCAATGAAGTGATCTTTTCTGTTCCTGAACCCGCCACTTTAGCCATGCTGGGTATCGGTGGTTTGTTTACTGCTCTGCGTAAAGGCAAAAAGTAATCAGTTCTTGACAACTATAAGAACGCAAACGGGAAATGGACGTACGTCTGTTTCCCGTTTTTTTTGTATTGGAGAATCATACTTTAGCCGTGCATTATGTGGGCATTATTGGAGTTCGTACTTTAGAAAATCGAGAGATAAGCTGAAGCTCAATTCGCTAACGTTGCGGTTGTATTTTTATAGAGACCTTTTTTTGAAATAACAAAATATCTGGGGGTATTCGTCAAAATAGCTATAGCCCGTTTTTTTTTATAAGCAATAATTATATTCGGATCATTCAACACTGCTTTTTGTCATCGATGGTTTCTGCTTGATTTGAATTAAATCGTGCGAAAGTTGACTTTAGTTTTAATAACTGCCAATGGGGCGGTTAATAATACTTTAACTTCATTTAAGGAGTGCATGTCCCATGTGTAAGCACAAAAAGCCACAAGAAGACGCAAGGAGGTTGTCTAAAGGGTTTATGGGAAAAGAGTGTTTAATTATACTCTTGCTTGTGTTTAGCTCGAGCCCCATTTTTGCTCAAATGCCCGCGTTATATACACCCACGGGTGGTTATGGTTTAAATGATCATATTGTGAGCGCCAGCGTGTTTCACTGGTACATATCAGGGGGTGGGCAGGTTAGCAGTCCCTGGATTGCGCTGGGAGGAAGGGCAAGTTGGACCGGTGAGGTGGGCTGGTGGAAGGGCCAGATCAAGCAGATGATGATGGCCAATATTGATGTGCTCTATGTGGAATTGATTCCTTTTATGGAAGAACAGAGAATCAATCTGTTCCAGGCGCTTAGTGAGCTGCGTAAGGAAGGATATGATGTTCCCAAAGTCGCTCCTTTTCTAGATCCGGTGATAACATGGTCAATTTATGGTAATCCTCCGGATTGCGCTACGACGGCAGGAAAGGATGCCTTTGTAAATGAGTACATCAGGTTTTTTCAGCAATACTATTCAGTCAACACAGACGCCTATGCGGATTATTATCTGGCTACGATCAATGGAAAAGTTGTTCTTGACACATGGTTATTAGCATCGATCCCTAACGTTCAATCACTAAGTCGTGTGGATTTGGAAAGCCGTTTGGCTAACGCATTTGGCACGGCACATCCGGTTTTTAACCAGGGTATCTACATGATCACGCTGGTTTCCGGTGTGAGTTTTCTTTTTACCGATGAAAAAATATTTCAATTTGAAGGTGATTATTTTTATTATCCATATACTTACAACGGTATGACAACCGCGATGGTTAAGCCCGGCTTCTGGAATCAAAACGTCTGCAATCCTGGCACTCAGCTTGTCCGCAACGGCGGCTCGAATTATATAAATGCCTGGAGTACAGCGCTTGCCAATACGGCTATAAAACACATCTATGTTGAGAGCTTTAACGAATACGATGAAGGCAGTGGTATTTATGCTGCAGATCCTGTGAATTCTCCCTATGTTATCCCGCCAAATTCCGGCACGGACACATGGTCTGATACGGATGACCCGTATGAATATATCAGGACCACTTGGGTTTACGCCAGGGATTTTAATATCAGCGCCGATTACGGCTCGAAGATACTGTGGAATAACTTTCCGGATTACATGTATCCCGGCGAGCATAAAACCGTTCGTGTTGTAGTTCGCAATGAAGGTGATTTGCCATGGTCAGAGAATGATCTGTTTCGCTTTGGTCAGAAAGAGTATCTGCAAGGCGAGACACTTTTTGGTACGGGCCGTTATCTTGTTGATGATACCGCAAACGAAGTTAATACATACGGCGGGGTATTCAGGGGTCGTTCAGTAACGTTTGAAGTTGAATTAATTGCGCCGACAACCCAAGGCACTTATGTGACTCATTGGGGAATGTTGCGTGAGGGTGTTCAATGGTTTGGGCCGGAACTTGTACATACGTTTCGCGTGTTGCCGGCCGATATCGTCCCCTATCAATACACCCCGGCCAAGAACTGGGGCCCGGCAAATGCGGATGTTGCCTTTACGGACGGTGTGATCGGAACCGACTACATGAACGAACCCAATTTGCGGATGGGATGGGGACCGTATGAAGGATTTACTATTTATCTGGACATGCGATTCACTCAGCCATTGGGGCTCATCGAATTTAACTATTTTGTTAAATCGATTTATAATGTTATGCCTCCGGAGAGTGTTGAAGTTTATGTAAGCACTCAAGATACGCTGAGTCTTCCTACGAGCTGGACCCATGTAAAGACATATACCAATATTCCGAGCAGTACCGACGGTGCTGACACGCTGGCTATGTATTTGAACGGCTACAGGGCTCGTTGGGTGAAGGTGGTAGTCAACGATGGTGGTGAATGGACCGTGCCCTGTGAATTTGTTGTTACACCGCCTCCGTGTGCAATTGTCAATTATGAGCACACGCCGGCAGAGGCTTGGGGTGCTGCGGATTCAGATTTAGCCTTAAAGGATGGCGTGTTTGGAACAAGCAATTATTTCAGCCAGCCCGAATTACAGTCTGCGTGGGGACCAAATGAAGGATTTACGACATGGCTGGATTTGGGTTCCATCCAGGATATCGGAGGAATTGATTTTAACTATTTTGTCTACGCGGCTCATGGGGTAGTTGACCCATGCAGTGTAACGATCGCGGTTAGTTCCATGGCCGATCCGAATCGAACTGATCCTGGTAATACAACAGACTGGAGCAGCGCAGGGACATTTACGAATCTTCCATCCACATCCGGGGCACCGACGGCTCATTTTCCACTAACTGGTCAAAGCGGCCGCTGGGTAAGGATGGTCGTCGAAGCCAGCGGTGAATGGACGATGCCTTGCGAGATTAAGGTTAGGCCGCCGTGTTCAGTTTTGGATTATGAGTACACCCCGGCAAAGTCCTGGGGGAGCGCGAATGCAGATGTCGTTTTTACGGACGGCGCGTTTGGAATGACCTATTATTTCAACCAAACCGAATTACAGTCGGCATGGGGACCGTACGCAGGATTTGCGACATGGCTGGATTTGGGCTGGGTACAGGATATCGACGGGCTTGATTTTAACTATTTTGTCTACGCGGCTCATGGGGTAGTTGACCCATGCAGTGTAACGATCTCGGTTAGTTCCCTGGCTGATCCAAATCGAACTGACCCTAGTAATACAACAGACTGGAGCAGCGCAGGGACATTTACGAATTTTCCATCTACGTCCGGAGCACCGACGGCTCATTTGGCACTGACTGAGAATAGTGGCCGCTGGGTGAGAATGGTCGTCGAAGCCGGCGGTGAATGGACGATGCCTTGCGAAATAAAGGTCATACCGCCAGCTTCAGATTATAAATACAACCCGGGCAAGAACTGGGGGCCTGCGGATCCGGCTATTGCCTTAATGGACGGTGTTGTCGGAACCGACTACATAAACGAACCTAATTTGCGAATGGGATGGGGGCCAAATGAAGGATTTACGATTTACATAGATATGCAATCCCCTCAACTGTTAGGAAACATTGATTTCAACTATTTTGTTTATCCCGCTCATGGGGTAATGCCCCCGGACAGTGTTGAAGTTTATGTTAGTTCTCAAAATACTGTGACTCCACCCAATGGTTGGACCTATGTACGAAGATATACCGATATTCCGAGCAGTTCAGGTGCGGATACCTTGGCGATGTGTTTGAACGGTTATACGGCTCGTTGGGTGAAGGTGGTGGTCAAAGCAGGCGGTGAATGGACAGTTCCATGTGAATTTACTGTTACACCGCCGCAGTTGTATTCGGTTTCGGCTTATCAATACACCCCGGCCAAGAACTGGGGCGATGCGAATCCGAATATTGCATTTACAGACGGTGTGATTGGAACCTGCTACCTCAACGAAGACGATTTGCGGATGGTCTGGGGTCCGAATGCAGGATTTACCATTTGTCTAGATCTTGGAGAGATTCAGGATTTAGGACTAACGGCGTTTAACTATTTTGTTCATACTGCTCATGCGGTTATGCCTCCGAGCAGTGTTGCAGTTTCTATCAGTTCTCAGGATACTGATACCTGTCCGACTACCTGGAATAACGTAGAAACCTATACGGATATACCAACCAGTGCAGGCGCGGGCACTTTAACGATGAACCTAACAGGTAACAGCGCTCGGTGGGTGAAAATAGTGGTCGAAGACGGGGGCGAATGGACAGTGCCTTGCGAAATTACTTTTTTCGTCCCGAATGAATAGATACGACATTATTCTGGAAAGAAGATTTTCAATGTTACCGAAGCATGGGTGCCCATAGGCCCATGCTTCATCTTTAAATGGGTTAGTTGCCAAGCCGTAGCCGTTCTGTGTGCAAAAACACTCAAAAAGACGTGTTATAGTTAACTTGTAGTAATAACATGTCTAAACGATGGTGGCAAAAGACTTGTTTTCCTGTAACTTTTTGTGTATAAACAAGATAAGTTTTTTTGTATCTGTTTTTTTCAGGATGAAGTTTTGTATATTTTCTGAAATAAGACAAATTTTCCAAATATACATGTCAAAATCGCTATAGTTGCCAGGTGTTGTTTCTGATAGCTTAAATACTAACATGGTGGCTATAGTCCATAGTTTGCCGCTGTATGAGATCATTGGTTTTGGACGTAAGAATGATGCGGTATCGCTCAGGCTAGAAGCAGGTGGCTAGCAAGCAATTCTGATGTGTATAGTGTTTGGATGACAAGCGCGGAGTTTTGTGGTAATTTTGGAGGTATGTTATGGAAAAGAAAAGAGGATTTACACTGGTAGAATTGCTGGTGGTGATAGCCATTATAGCGCTGTTGCTCTCAATTCTCATGCCGGCGTTGCAGAGGGCGAGATTTCAAGCTACACGTATATTATGTATTAATAATATTAAACAGCAGCACTTAGGACAATTTGCGTATTCCACTGATAATAATGGACGTTTTCCACAGCATTTCGACGCTACGCCTGAATATGTAAGCGGTGGTGGTGGCAAACCTACTGTATATAGCGCATATAAAAATTCAGGTTACTTCAAGAACGCCAAAATTCTTGAATGTCCCAGGTTAAAAGCGGATATTAAAGCGGACAATTATGATAAGCTGTTGACTTACTATGGCAACGGATATGGAGGGTGGGATTATGAAAAGTCACCTAACTGGAAACCAGGCAGTCCAGCGCCAGGTTATATTTCTATGCATTATTCATGGTTTGCTAACTATCGTTGCAACAATGCTGGCGGAACCGTCCGTTTTGTGAATTCTGCTCCAAAATTTGGTGTTGTGAGGGAACTTCCCTGGCCGGACAAGGCTAGTGACTGCACTTCCAGAGTGGCGTTTATCGCACACAGAATTACCATGGGAGGGGCGAGCGTTGGTTTTGCTTTGGATCGAGGTCATGGCGGAAAAAGTGTTGTAGCGGCGGGGTATGAGTTCTTAAAGAATTCAAAAAGCAGCGATAATCCGGTAGGTTACGGCGATGGTCATGTTGAAACGCGCAAGCGCAGCGAGATGCGTCCGCGTGCCAAACTGCCAGATCAATTTGAATGGCTTTACTATTATTAACATGTCATTGTAAGATGTGGAAAAAACAGGCGTGCCAAATCACTGTCGTATTTAAAAGTGAACATTCAAGTTTATTGTTGAAAAGAATTTTTAGGTTAATGTCGGTGTATATGGGAGCGATTTAGGGGGGCTAACAGATACTAAAATAGAATCAAGAAAGTAGATGAGTCATTATGTTCAAGACACGAGGCGGAGTGTTTGGTTGGTCTTTACTTTTCATTGTTGCTTGGACATGCGTTTTTGTCGTTTCGACAGAGGCTCAACTGGTTTTTAAGTGCAATCCAGACAATGATCTTTATCAGCTAGTGACTAACAGCGGGTTGGTTTGCCAGCGTTATGCGACTGCCGCTGAAGCGATCCAGCAGGCTTCCGTTGGGGCGGGAGTTTTGATCCTGGCTGATGATTATCCCCAATCTACCACGCCGATCGATGCCTCAACCTACTCTTTGGCGGCATCCAAAAACATCCGCTTGTATGTGGAGTATCCTTCAATGCTTCCCAATCTTTCATTGGGCGCTCCACAATTTTTTGCCACTGCATGGTATGGCAGTCTTCTTGATCGATTGGTGATCAATTCTGCTTTTTTTGGTTCGGGGTTAGTGCAAGGGCGTATCCTGACATCCTATGATGCCTATTATCAGCCGGTTACCGTTAATAATGCACATATTGTCGCCGCTCGTGTGGCTGGCTTTGATACTGCGGTATTGGGTCTTCCTGCCGTCGTTAAACCTATTCTTTTTGAGCATCCAAATGGCAACATTATGGTCGCGACGACACGATTGAGTTGTTTTGTTACCGGCCGTCTGATGCCCACTGAAGGATGGAAGACTGTCTGGGAGACCATTCTCAATTGGCTCGGGCCGGGCTCGCCCGCTTTAAACTGGACGCCCACGGTACATACACGCTACAGTCGTAATGAAACCTTGCCAGCCAACGCGTTGCTGCAATGTTTAACTCAGGGTGTCCAGTGGTATCAGGATTCACAGTTACTGGTAAGCGCAAGTGGATTAGATTGGGTTAATGGACCGCGCAACGGTGTCGAACCATTGCCGGCGGGCTGGGTGGCTGGTGATGGAACTTATGGAATATTGGAGTGCTATATCGGCAAGCGTATATTCGTAGATGGCTCCCAGGCGCCTAATCCCAGCGTGCGTGCGGATTGTTCATGTGAATCGAGTATGGGTTTGGCCTTTGGCGGCTCTATTTTCAATGATACAAATAAAAAGAACATCGCTGCCAAGCTCAATGATTATATCTTTTTTGTGTCAGATATTTCCCAAGGGCCGCGCGCGAATCCGGTGAGTCCATCGTACGGGATGCTTTCGCATAACACCAAAGGTTTGAGTGCTTATTTTTGTGACGACAATGCAAGGGCGATTTTGGGGGCAATCACGTCATCCGCGCTGCTGCGATCCAGCCGTTGGGACGAAGCGATTTGCAAAAGCATTCTTGCCAATTTCCGCACGACAGGTCCCAAGGGTTATCATGAAGGCGGCGGATCAATTAGTGAAGAATCGCTGCAAAATCTGGGATGGGAATATTACTGGAACTGGAACGGCACAAGCTACAGTCCTCATTACCAGTCCTATATTTGGGCTACATACCTTTGGTTGTATGATCAGACCGGCTATGAACCGCTGTTGGAAAGAAGCCGGACCGGGATAGAATTGATGATGAAGGCGTATCCGAATTATTGGGTGATCGAATGCGGTCGTCGCGACGAAGAGTTAGCACATATGTTGTTGCCGCTGGCTTGGTTAGTTCGGGTTGATAATACGGCGGAACATCGGGCCTGGCTGCAAATGCTTGTGACGGATTTTATTAATAGTCTGGATATTGTGACCGGCGCCGTGCCGCAGAAGGTGGATGTGCCTTATAGTTCTAACAGCCAATATGGAACTGGAGAGGCGCCGATTGTCTATCAGACAGGCGATCCGGGGACCGATCTGCTTTATACCATGAATTTTGCCTTTAGCGGGCTGAACGAGGCCTCCTATGTCCTCAACGACCCTTGTATTCCGCCTGCTTTGGATAAAATGCAGGAGTTTCTGGTCCGTATTCAAACCCAAAGCACGGCCCATCCCGAGTTGAGCGGTACATGGTATAGGGGTATTGATTTTAGCAAGTGGGAATATTGGGGTTCGGATGGTGATATCGGCTGGGGGGTATGGACTGCAGAAACGGGCTGGACGCATAGTTGGATAACATCAACACTGGCGCTTCGTTATCTCAACCAGAGTTTATGGGATCTAATCGCAGACAGCAATATTGCGATTAGGTTTGATGCATTGCGGCAGCAGATGCTTCCGGATGAAATGGTTAATCCACCAATTCCGCATGTTTATCCGGTTTACCCTGTTGAGGCATATGAATACACCCCTGAGAAGGCGTGGGGCAGCGCGAAGCCGAGAGTAGGGGACCTAATTCCCGTTCGCGTTTCGTCATATACATACACTGGCGGTTCTGTTGTTGGGGCGGGCGCTGCCGCCGAATTGGCGAACCCACATATTCTGACCGACGGTATTGTTACGACGCAAGCGAACATAGATGCTGCGGCGAGTAATCCTTGGGGTTACTATGTGCATGGCGGGTTTAATGACGGGGTGATCTACGGGCAGAATTCAGCCACTCAGCCCGGTGTTACCTTTGATCTGGGCGCTGTTTATGATTTGAGTAGGGCAGAGATAAACTATGTAGTTGTTGGACCGCATGCGGTGTACCCGGCAAGTCAGGTAAAAGTATCGGTGGATGGCGGTCCAGTTGTATCCTTCACGCCGTTTAATAATTCATCAAATACTAACACTTATGGCGATGCGCGAAATGCAACGATCGATCTGTCGGGACTGAGCGGTCGGTCCGTTCACATGGAATTCACCGGCGGTTCGGAATGGTCCTGTTATGCGGAGGGGACCTTCTATGCCCGCGGCGGCGGTGCCTTTACCGATGGAATTCGTGGGACAAATTTTTATTCGACTGAACCGGAGTTGAACATGGGGTGGGGTGTTCCTGGTTTTACAATCTATTTTGATCTTGGGCAGACCAGGACGCTAGCACAAACGAATATCAATTATTTTGTTTATCACCCTCATGGTGTATATGAACCTGCCAGCGTTGCGGTTTCATTTTCGACCCAGGAAGACCCGGCTCGTATTACCCACAGAAATGCGGCGAAGCGCACGGAGATTCCGTCACAGTGGTCAAATGGCGGAACGTTTACCGGATTTTCAAGTTCTGAACCCGCCGTCAATCAGCTTTTGAATCTAACGGGACAGGCGCGATGGGTCAAAATGGTGTTTACGAATCAAGGTGAATGGCTGGTTCCCTGCGAGGTTACATTTTATAATGATCAGATGGTGATCAATGAGCCATCCGAAGCTCAGAGCGACTATGGGTTACATAAGTTTCCCGGTGACACGATTGGATTAATTGCGACAGCATCCAATACGGCAGCTCTGGTTTTTCAGTGGAAACGAAATGGAACTATTCTGGAGGATGGGACTTATCCCTTTGGGATTGTTGCAGGCGGTGCAACGCCATATTTGAAGATTTCTGATGCCGTAGCGACAGTTGAGTTTCCGGATGAGTATTCCTGCCAAGTGGCTAAGAATGGCGTTTCAAATGAATCTGTGATTATCAGCTTGGGAGTGAGCAATTCATGCTGGTATGATATGATTGGGGATATGAATGATGATTGCATAGTTAATTTGATTGATTTTCAGACTATAGCTCTGCACTGGCTTCAGAGCGATCCTGCCTGTGGTAATGAGATGATAGGAAATCTGAATAATGATTGTACGATTGACTTTTATGATTTACAGGAGTTTGCTCTGGATTGGCTTCGAGACAGCTCACGGCCGTAGAAGATCAAAAGCTAACAACCCAAGATGTATTAAAGTTACTTGATTAAGATGAGTGCCAGCTTTAGTTTGCTATTGCTTCGGCGAGGACTGTTGAAATGAAATTGAAAATTCTTGCTTTTTTTAAGCTGCATGAAGGGGGCAACTGGGTGGAATTTAGAGACGGCAAGAGTTGATTCTCGAATATTTGTTATTTACTTCCATACATAATGGCAACACCGGAGTGCCATCTGACATTAGCGAATTATTAAAATCAAAATAGAGATGACGTTTTTTCTGAACATTCAACTATTCAGGACAAAATTTCCAAACGTGCAAAACAAGATAGCGGTAGAGCACGAAAGGCGAATATTCTATACTAGTAACATTAACATTTGTTACTTTTGAGGTCAGTTGTTACTTTTGGATTAGGATTCAAACGTGAGTATCGGTAAAGTTGCGACATCTAAAATTAGTGTAGCTGGTTCCCAAACTTTTGTTAAAAAACGAATTTCTGATACTCATTTGAAATTGGGTATCATACCCGTAGTTTTTGATTTTTACGATAATCCGTATCCTCGTTTACGAAGTGACTTATGGAGGTTTTTTTCGCAAGTTGCATCAGACTTAAACAAAACAAACCTATCTATTCTGGCAAGCGATATTGCGTCTGGCAAGGATGAAATACAAAAGGCAAGTCAATTATTGTCGGGAGAAAATGTTGATATTTTGCTCCTGGCTCATTTATGTTATGTGCCATCAGGGCAAATTGCGCCGATTTTACTCGACCATAAAGTGCCTCTTTTATTGTGGTCGGCGCAACCCGAGATGCAGCTCAATCCGGAATATCTGGATGGCAATGCCATTCTTATGAATCATAGTGTGCATGGAACAATGGATATTGCCAATGTGTTAAACCGTCATAGCCGAAAATATGGCGTCATTTCGGGACACTGGCAAAATGAAAAATTCATTGCCGAACTGCATCAATGGGTTCAGGCTGGGTGTGTGCTCAGGAAAATGGTGGAAGCCAATCCTTTGGTTTTAGGGGGCCGCTTTAAAGATATGTTGGATCTTCAACTTGAGCATGAAGATTTTATCCAGGAACTTGGGGTGAAAAAGACTATAATCGATCTTCAGGAGTATGTAGATTTAGTCAATATGGTAGATGAAAGCTTGGTTCAGGATCGGGTTCAATATTATACTCATCTTTTCGACCTGGATAAAACCCTTTCGCCGCAGCTGGCACGAAAAAGTGCAAAGAATGAACTGGCTTTACGACAATTGCTCAAGCGGTATCAGAGCCGGGCGATAGGGGTGAATTTTGTAAATTTAATCAATCAGACGGAAGTGGCCGATCCGCTGCATGTTGCAGTCAGTATTCTTATGTCTGAAGGCGTCGGCTATGGTGCAGAAGGCGATTGGGAAACCGCAATGATGATGAGCGCTTTGCAATTGGCGCTGGGCCCGAAATGCGTTGGCTTTACGGAAATTTTCAGCGTCGATTATGTCAATCAGCGGCTTTTGCTTAAGCATTGGGGGGAAGGGAATATTAGTCTTGCCTGGGAAAAACCTCGACTAGCATATAGTGAACTGGATAATATTAAAAAGATGGAATTCGCTGTTTGTGATTTTCAATATAAGCCCGGTGTATACACCCTTTTGAATTTAACGGCCAACAATAAATCAGAGGGTCAATTAGTGAGTATTCCGGGAGTTGTCGAGGCGGTTAAACTGCCGTCTTGCGGAGGTGTCCGGGCGATGTTTAAGCCGGAACGGGGGGGCATTGAAAAGCTTCTTGCTGATTACAGCTATCTTGGCGGGGGGCATCATTTGGTGATTATGAAAGGAGATATGGATTCTGTCTGTAAAAAGATTTCCATCCTCGCGGGGTGGAACTATTTTAATTTGAGATGATATCCTTACCACATGGATTGTAATTTTGGATGGGGGGGCATTCGTACCTGTTTTTTGGTTTGGCAAACCGGAAGTTCATGTTGTGAAATCTAATGTCATGCAAAAAGTACTATAGCAATTCGATTCAAACCGTAATATTCAAGAACGTGTCTAAAAAGGGATGTTTTACATGGACCTAACTAAGGGGAAACATAATCGGACGATATTCGATTGGGCGCTGATTTTAATTTTTGCGATCACAACCCTATGGATGGGGGTTGCTCAGGCGGCCGAAACCCCATTGAAATTTAAAGCAGTTGATCTGGGGGGGGCCTGGAAAGGTTGTGTGGATAAGGATAATCAAGGGGAATCTCTGGGGTATCCGGAGACCAGTTTTGACGATTCGCAATGGCGTGAAGTTGCTATTCCCTGTAATTTCGATTCTTTGGGGCCGGGTATGGACGAATTTCGGGGGAATTGCTGGTTTCGCCGTTCCTTTGTTGTGTCGAATTCATGGCGAAATCAACGGGTGATTATTCGTTTCAAAGGAATAAACAATCAGGGGGACATTTGGCTTAACGGGGGAAAAATAGGCAAGAGTGTCGATCCTTTTTTACCTTACGAATTGACGATCGGCGATGACATCAAATATGGTTGTTCAAACACTCTTGTGGTTAGAGTTAACAATGAGGATCCGGTCAGCGGCATGCCTACATTTTTCGGTTGGCGGTCCGAGGGCGGGATTTTGCGCGGCGTCGAGTTGATTGCCGGAAGTTTCTGCTATATGAACCAGGTGGCTTTAACCGCGGAACCGGTCCAGGATGGCGGTGTTTTGAATATCACCATCAAAGTGAATAATAAGATGGTGAAGGCGCAATCGGTTCAGGCCCGGATCAAAATATTCGATCAAGGGGGTGGGATTGTCTCCGAGTTCGCGACTGATTGGATGAAGATCAAAAGGGATGATTATGCGAGTTTGCAATCAACGGTATCTCTTCCCGGAGTGAAATGGTGGTCGCCCGAACATCCCAACCTGTATAGCGCTCAAATTGAACTTGCAGGTAAAGAAGGGGAAATTTTCCAAAGTCGTGTGGAGCGGTTTGGCTTTCGGAATATCAAGACTCAAGGGAATCAACTCCTGCTTAATGGCAAGCCCGTCTATCTGGTGGGGTTCAACCGTCATGAAGATTCCTATCGCACCGGCATGGCGACGGATATTGCTCTTACTCGTCAGGACCTGACGGATATGAAACGTATGGGGGCCAATTTTATTCGCCTGTGCCATTATCCTCACGATCCTCGCGAAATTGATATTTGCGATGAACTTGGGCTGTTGGTTATGTGTGAGATTCCGTATTACATGGCTAATCTTATGCCGGGCAGTGTCGATATTACCCAAAACGAAAACAATGTGTTAGTGACGGAGTCGGCTAAACGCCAGTTGACTATGATGATTGAGCGGGATCGAAATCATCCATCTGTTATTTTTTGGTCGGTCGGCAACGAAAACAAAGAATGTTTGGCTGAAGTGCGGCAACTCCTTGGAGATTTGGTACTACTGGCTAAGAAACTGGATCCATCCCGATTGGCAACTCATGTGACGATTCAGGGTTTTTGGGATGATCCAAATATTGATACTCATCATTATGACGATGTAGTCGGTGTTAACTGCTATGGTTATATGAATTATGGGGAAAAATCCAAGGAGTATCTTGAACGTGCCCTTGGGACAGTTCACCGCAAATATCCGGGCAAACCGCTGTTGATTACCGAATATGGTGCCTGGGAAATCAAGCGGGGGCAGGAAAATGAAGGTCAGATTCAAGCTACTGCCATTGAGAATGATTTCAGTTTTTTTATATGTGACCCCAATATTTGCGGTGCGATTATCTGGTGCTATGCCGACCATCGCTGGCCGCCAAAGGCCTTTATTCCAGAAGCGGACGGTATCAGTCCTTATGGCGTTTATAAACGTGATCGTACGCCGGCAGCTGCGGTGAAAGTAGTCGAAAAAATATTTGGACAACAACTCCGTGAACGGCAGCATATTTCTAACTCTTCCAATCTCGTCCTGAGTTGCAAAAGTGATAACGACTTTTTTCAGGTTCTGCGCACAAATGGCATTGATTGTCAAAGATATGAAACGCCGCAGGAGGCCGTAGAGATGGCTTCCGAGAATGGCGGCGTTATGATACTGGCGGATTGCTATCCTCAGGCGCGCACGAAGCTGGATGAAGGCGTATTCCAATTGGCTCGCAAAAAAAAGATGCGCCTTTATGTGGAATATCCGTCAATGGTGCCGGGGGTGGAATTGGGGGAAACGCGATACCAACAATGCGGGACATACGGCAGTGTGAGAGAAAGAACAGTCGTTACATCCGACTTTTTCGCACCACATTTAGAAAAGAATCGAATCCTCAGTATCAGCGATTGTTATTTGCAGCAAGTTAAGAATGTAAAGCCCCATTTGGCCAATGCGGTTGTGGTGGGATATGATTCCGTGCCGTTGAGCGTACCGGAAAATGCGGCTCCGATTTTGTTCAGTCTCGACCAGGGTGATGTTTTGGTCGCCACGACAAAACTAAGTAATTTTGTTACTGGTCGGTACGCACCCATAACTGCTTGGCGCGGAGTATGGCAAGGTATTTTGCAATGGGTCTGCCCCAAAGCCCCCATTGCGCAGCTCGAATGGACGCCAACGGTACGTCCAACACTTGGACCAAGAGACAAGCTGGCAGCCGATGCCGAAGAACAGGCTATGAGGCGCGCGGCCGAATGGTACAAAAAATCGCGTTTGTTGGTTCACGAATCAGGGCGGTATTGGACGCCGGGAGATATCAATGCTTCGGACAAGTATCGCGGTATCAAACCGTTACCGCCTGATTGGCAAGTAGGTGACGGCTCGTATGGAATTCTGGAGTGTTATATTTCCAAGCGCATCTTTGCGGGTGGCAGCCAGGCGACACATCCCTGTATCCGGGCAGATTGCAGTTTAGAATCGGCAATGGGGTTAGCTTGTGGTAGTGCATTATTTAATAATATTGAGATGAGGAAAATTGCGGAAAATCTCAACGATTATATTTATTTCCGGGCGCCGACTTCCAAATACGGTCGTGTTGACCCAGCCAGTCCAAGCTATGGTCTTTTGGGGCACAATGATTATGATACTTATCCATCGCAATTCTGGGGTGATGACAATGCCCGAAGTATTCTGGGTTCTTTGGCTTCTGCGGCGCTGCTAAAAACAGATCGCTGGAATGAAGGGATTATTCGTGCTCTCTTGGGCAATTTTCGAACCACCGGTCCCTATGGTTACCGCCTCACAGTACTGGGGGAAAGCGAACTGCAAGCAAAAGGATGGAAATACTATTGGGAACTGCCGGAAAAGATATTTAGCCCGCATTATGAATCATGGTTGTGGTGTTGTTATCTCTGGGCCTACGAACAAACCCGATTTCAACCCTTTCTGGAACGGGCTCGCACCGGCATTCAGTTGATGATGGAGGCTTACCCCGATAAATGGCTGGCGGAATGCGGACGGATGGATGAAGAGCGTATACGAATGCTGTTGCCATTATCGTGGCTGGTGCGCGTTGAAGATACTATCCAGCACCGACAGTGGCTCTATAC
>MHYA01000112.1:20156-23564 GCA_001825675.1 Planctomycetes bacterium GWF2_42_9
AGTCGATGTTCCCTACAAAACGAATGATATTTACGGTACGCTGGAGGCGCCTATTGTTTACGCCACCGGTGATCCTGGAACAGATTTGTTGTATACAGTCAATTTTGCTTTTATTGGAATGCATGAAGCTGCAGCAGTAACTGGAAACAAGCGATATGAGGCTGTTGCAAACAAATTAGCTGAGTTTTTGGTCCGATGTCAAATCAAGAGTGAATCGCATCCGGAGTTAGATGGTACATGGTATCGTGGCTTCGATTATGACAAATGGGAATACTGGGGTTCGGACGGTGATGCCGGCTGGGGCCTCTGGACAACTGAAACCGGTTGGACACACAGCTGGATCACGACTACGTTCGCCTTGCGTAAGATGAAAACCAGTCTCTGGGATGTGATTACCAAAGTTGATATCAAAGAAAAATTTGAGCAATATTGTCCCCAGATGTTGCCGGATGATTGTCTGGTTGAGACATTAAGCCAAACAAAAGATCCGACTAAATGATATACCGCAGAATAGCCAATACGGCAGCGAGATATAGACTTTTCGTGACGGCCACGAAAGAGGTCATGTTGACTCTGTTTTACTATCCAGAGCATCAAAGGAGAATTAATTGTTCAGATATTGTAATTTAACATTTCGCATTATGTTAATAAGCATAATTATATTTTCTAATAAATTAGCATTCTGCCGAGATCAAACTACTATCAAACCATTGCAGAATCGGATTACTGCAGAATTGCACTTTGCGCAAGAGCTTTTGAAAGTTCATCCTCAGCATGCTAGTAGCTGGCAGAAATTGATCGATGAGGCCGTGAGCATTATCGACCGTCATACGGCAGATCAGAATAACTTTTTGAAAGATGTCTTGCGAGCTGAACGAATACTTGAGCCAATAGGTAAGGTCGCCAAAACTTATACAATTCACTGCGTTGGCCATGCGCATATAGATATGAACTGGACGTGGTCTTGGCCGGAAACAGTGGCTGTTACCAATGATACTTTTACAACCGTGCTCAAATTAATGGATGAATTCAAAGATTTTCATTTTTCGCAAAGCCAGGCCGCAGTCTACTCGTTAATACGCGAGCACAATCCGATATTATTTGAGCAGATTAAAAAAAGGGTAGCCCAGGGAAGATGGGAAATCAATGCTGCTCAATGGGTGGAAGGCGACAAAAATATGGCGTCAGGCGAAAGTATCGCCCGGCACTTGCTTTACAGCCGTGAATTCATGAAGGAAAATTTTAATCTCGATCCGGAAGACATGCCACTCTGTTGGGAGCCTGATACCTTCGGCCACGCTTATACTATTCCGACAATACTCTCTAAAGGCGGAGTTAAACGATATTATGCCGGTAGGTGCGGATATGGTGTAGAAGCCGATAAGCAATATGGTAATATCCCTAGAGTTTTTTGGTGGGAAGGTTCGGACGGCTCAAGATTGCTGTTCTTTTATGCTTTTGATATGTACAACGGGCTCATAAACACAGCAACTGCGGATTTATTCTTGTCTTTTGTAAGAAAAACCGGCTTAAAGGACTGGATGCATGTTTATGGTGTCGGCGATCACGGCGGCGGGCCGACACGCCAGGATATTTTGCGGTGTATAGAAATGAATTCATGGCCGATTTATCCTAATTTTAAAATGACAACCGCCAATAGGTATTTCGATATTATCGAGAAAAAAGAGAACCAGTTTCCCGTGGTCAAGGGAGAGCTTAATTTTGAGTTCACAGGTTGTTACACTTCGCAAAGTGAAATCAAAAAATTTACAAGGTATGCCGATAGCGGTCTAAAGAGCGCAGAAACTGCTGCAACGCTGGCGAACATAGTGGCAGATTGTGATTGGCCTTTCGATAGGTTTAAAAACGCATGGATAAATACACTTTTCGGCCATTTTCATGATATCCTGCCAGGTTCGGGTGTACGATGGACAAGGGAGTATCAATCTGGACTTTTTCAAAAGACAGCCGCGATCACCGGCATTATCAGTACCAATTCATTGCGACAGGTCGCACGCACGATCGACACATCTTTTGCTCAGGCAGCAGATCCCTTAGCTCCCCTTTCACCGATGCAGACCGTGATTGGTGCCGGCGCCGGTATCGGTTCTGAATTCGGACATATTTCCAGTGCCGCACACTGGGCTGGAACCGTCCAGCCGATAATTATTTTTAATCCCACAATGATCGCCCGGAGCGAGCTTGCTAAGGTCCGGATTTGGGACCAGGCATCGAATATAGATGATTTTCGTAATCTCGATTTTGTAGTGGAGACCCCAGATAACCAAACCTTGCCGGCGCAGAAACTCGGTTCCGGCGAGTCATGGGGCCATTTGTATACCGACCTGGTTTTTCCCGTGCGGGTCGGTTCTATGGGATATTCAAGCTATTCCATAAAGCAAACCTCTGGTGATAAGAGTAAAAAAAGCCAGCCGGCACAAGTTGGCAATTATGAAATTGCTAACGAATTTTTAAAAGTGAGTGTTGTCCCCTGTAGCGGCACTATAAAATCACTCATTATTGTAGAAACAGGCTATGAGCTTGCAATTCCCTCCGATCCGCTCGCCGCGATCGAATATATAGTCGAGAAACCGGGCCAGATGTCGGCATGGACGATCCATGAGCCCCTTAAAAGACTTTCCCCGCTCAAACTCATTTCGATACGGAAAAACCTGCAGGGGCAGTATCTCCGGTCGATCGATGCTGTTTTGCAGATTAATGATTCCGTCATAAATGTTACCTATTCCCTGGGTGATAGCCAGCCTTGGCTCAATATTGACATTAGTACTTTCTGGCTGGAACGAGGTTCAGATCAGATCGGCACACCAAAGCTTCGCATTCAATTTCCTCTGGCCGTTAAAAATGCAAAAGGGACTTATGAAATACCGTTCGGTTCTATAGAGCGCAACATGAATAACGGCCAGGAAGTCCCCGCGATCAATTGGGCCGATGTAACAGGTTTACTGAATGACTCCAACGATATTGCGGGCTGTCTTTTGCTCAATGACTGCAAAAACGGTCATTCAGTTGACAATTCCACTTTGCGTTTGACCTTATTACGGTCAAGTTATAGTCCCGATCCGCTTCCAGAGGCAGGTGAGCACACGATGCATTTGGCACTTCTGCCCCATAGCGGAACCTTATCTCCGGCCGCAATGACAAAATTTGGCATGGTTTTCAATCAGGCGCTTCAGGTAATTAATACGGATGTTCACAAAGGCAAATTCCCCCCTCAAAGCGGTGATCTTGTTTCAGTATCGGCCGAAAATATTGTTGTTGCTGACTTGAAGAGATCGGAAGATGGCTCCAGCCTTATCATGAGGTTTTTTGAAGCAGCTGGAAAAGATACGCTTGTGGAAATTACACCTGATCCCGTCTATTTTGGATCGATTCTACAGGCCCGCCAGA
>MHYA01000113.1:0-1356 GCA_001825675.1 Planctomycetes bacterium GWF2_42_9
TAATGGCCAATAACTGGCTGCTTTCAGAATTTGAATAATTGAAATGATTTGCCCAAGATGCAGGGGTATGATTAATGGCATGAAGCCCCTGCATCTTCTTTTATAAGGAAATTATGAAAATTGATAAACTGTATATAACGGTAGTATTATTTGCAATATCGTCGTTTGCGGCATCAGAGACTTTGTATCAAAATATTCCCTATCAGCAGGGATTGAACGGTTACGATACATTTCGTATTCCGGCTATGGTGCAGACAACCAATGGCACATTGCTTGCTTTTTGTGAAGGGCGTAAAAACAGCAGTTCTGATACTGGCGATATCGACATTGTTCTGCGGCGGAGTTTTGATGGCGGAAATACATGGCAGCCGCTTCAGGTTGTCTGGAGCGACAGCATCAATACCTGCGGCAATCCGACTGCTGTTTTTGACCAATCCAATGGTCGTGTCTGGTTGTTTATGACGCACAATCTTGGTTGGGACACGCAGACAGAAATCATCGACGGTACAAGCGATGGGGTTAGAACGATATGGTCGTGTTATAGCGACAACAACGGTGCAAGTTGGTCAACTCCTGTCAATCGTTTCAGCGAAGTCCAGCCTCCTGATACGCGATGGGATGCTACCGGGCCAGGCAACGGAATACAATTAATTTACGGCTCGCACGCAGGCAGATTGATTATCCCGGCTATAGGAAGAAATATTCAAAGCGATAATCACGGTGCAACGTGGACACAAAGCGGGTATCTTCCAAGCGGTTCTGGGGAAGCAACTATTGCAGAGCTTGACTATGGCACTCTTATGAGAAATGACCGTGCGTCAAGCACTTATTATAAACAATTTAATAGAAGAGTAGTGTCTTATAGCTACAATCATGGGACAAGCTGGACAAGTTTGCAGGTGCGGGATGATCTTGTCTGTCCGATTTGTCAGGCAAGTATTAATACTCATAATATACCCGGTGCATCTAATGATATGCTTGTGTTTTCAAATCCCGCAGCGACGACGCGTATTAAAATGACGGTGAAAATTTCTAACAGCAACGGCGGAACATGGGAAGACCAAAAACTTATTTATCCAGCGGATTCAGCATATTCAAGTCTTGCAAGTATGTCGGATGGCAATATCGGCCTGTTGTATGAAAATGGCGACGGCTGGCCGTATCACAGAATTACGTTTGCCAGATTTTCGCCAGAATGGATTAAGAAGAAAACTATTTTCGAGTGGAATTTTGAGGAATTTAATTTCGGCACAAATTTGCCTTTGACAGCAGAAGCAATAGAAGACACCAAAGGCTATGGATTAAATGGTACGGCGGAAGAAGGATTTGCCGTTGTTGCAGGCAGCCAGACACACA
>MHYA01000113.1:1370-19792 GCA_001825675.1 Planctomycetes bacterium GWF2_42_9
GTTCGATTCTCAGGTTCAGGAAAAGGCATTCGCCTGACAGATTATCAGAGCAGAGGGTTGCTGGATTTTGAAAACAGCGAAAGTTTTATGGTGAGCGTTGTGTTTAAAACAACGGATCATTCAACCGGCGGTTCAAACAGCGCCGGCGTTCTTGCTGCCAAAGATGTCAGTTCCGGTGTTCCTTCGTGGTGGCTGAGAGTGCAGGACGGAAAAGTTCGTTTCTTTTTGGATGATGGAACGCTCACGGCATCTTTGTACGGCAGTCAGACGGTATCGGACGGCCAGTGGCATAGAGTTGTTGCGGCAAGAGACGCTCAAGATGGAAAACTGTATATGGTAATTGACGGAAAAGATGCCGGAACGGCAGTAGACGAAACGACGGGTGGTTTTAGCAACAGCAACGATGTGGTTATCGGCTGCTTTAACGGCGGGACAAAAAGTTTTATAGGCGATATTGATAAAATCGCTGTAATAAAAGGGAATATCTCAGATATATTGACTGTTTATGACGGCGACCTTAACGGCGACGGCAGTATTGATTATGAAGATTTGACAATTTTATGTTTAAACTGGCTTGCCCAAGATTAAAGGAAAGAAATTATGCATCATATTGAAGGTTTGGTTGCGGCTCCGTTCACAGCAATGAATTCTGATTACGGTATCAATCTTAAGGCAATTGAGAAACAGGCAGAGTTTTATTCCGCCAGTAATTTGGCTGGTATTTTTATCTGCGGTACAACCGGCGAGGGTATGTCGCTTACGCTTGCAGAAAGACTTGAAATCGCAGAGCGGTGGTGCAAAGTCGCAGATAAAAAGTTGAAAGTTATTGTCCATGTTGGCGAAAACAGTATTGAAGCGTGTAAGAAGATGGCCAATCATGCCCAAAAATCTGGTGCTTATGCGGTCGGAATGATTGCTCCCAGTTTTTTCAAGCCTGCCACGGTGGATATACTTGTTGATTATTGCGCCCAGGTTGCGGCAAGCTGCCCTGAACTTGGATTTTATTTTTATCATATGCCCTCAATGACAGAGGTTAATTTCAGTATGGTAAGTTTCCTTGAAAAAGCTTCCGGCAAAATACCTAATCTGGCTGGCATAAAATATACTTATGAAGATTTGATGGATTATTATCTTTGCAGAACATTTGAAGGCGGCAGATACGATATTCTGTTCGGAAGGGATGAGATACTTTTGTCTGGCCTTGTTCTCGGAGCAAAAGGCGCTGTCGGCAGCACGTATAATTTTGCCGCTCCACTGTATCATCAGTTGATAAGTGAGTTTAATAGTGGCAATCTTGAAAAAGCTCGCACATTGCAGCAGAAATCGATGGAAATGATTAAAATACTGGCATCTGCGGGCTGCCCGTTTTTGGCAGTGAGCAAGGCTCTGATGAAGCGGTTCACCGTTGATTGCGGCCCTGTTCGGCTGCCTTTGACAGATATTACGGACAAGCAGTATGAATCAGTGGTAGGCAGACTTGAGAAAATCGGTTGTTTTGATTTTTGCGGCGAACAGACTTTTGCCCCTAAATCCAAAACAAAATCAAAATGCCCAATAAGCGAAATAAAGGTATAGGGATATAATTATAAATCGTCAGAAGGAAATACTAATGCGATCTAACAATGGATTGTCTATTTTTTCAATGATGTTGTTTTTGTCGGTGGTTTGCTTTGTGCAGGCAGGCGAACCGAATCGGCCTGTATATAAAGATTTATTCGTAAGCGGCCAGGACGGCTATCATACCTATCGCATACCTTCAATTATAATCACTCAAAAAGGTAATTTGCTCGCATTTTGTGAAGGTCGAAAAAACAGCGGCAGTGATACCGGCGATATTGATCTGCTGCTTAAACGCTCTGTTGATGGTGGGAAAACTTTCAGTTCGCAAATGATTATTTGGAATGATGCGAACAATACCTGTGGAAATCCCTGTCCGGTGGTTGATGCCAATGATGGGACAATATGGCTGCTTACAACTTGGAATGCTGGTGATGAAAACGAGAAACAAATCAAACAGGTTGCAGGAAAGAAAAGCCGCTGTGTATATGTAATGTATTCTAAAGATGATGGCATAAGCTGGTCGAAACCTGTAGAAATCACAAAGGATGTTAAAAAGAAAGAATGGCGATGGTATGCGACTGGGCCGGGTATTGGTATTCAACTGAAATATGGGCCAAAGAAAGGCAGATTGATAATCCCCTGCGATTACTCTGAAAAACGCAGCAATGATCCCAATAGAGAATACGGCTCGCATATTATATACAGCGATGACCATGGCAGGAGTTGGCATATCGGAGGCGCTGTATCTGGCGGAAGCAATGAGTGTCAGGTAGTTGAATGTCTTGACGGTTCTTTAATACTGAATATGCGGAATCACAACGAAGCTGGCAGCAGAGCAGTTGCCTGCAGCAGCGATGGGGGGCAATCCTGGAATAATTTGAGATTTGTTTCAAATTTGCCGGAGCCGAAATGTCAGGCAAGTATTCTGCGCTACTCGCCGAATAAATTTACAGATAAAAACATCATATTATTTTCCAATCCAAATCACGCTAAAAAGCGTTTGAGTATGACAGTCAAACTTAGTTATGACCAAGGCAAAATGTGGCCTCTGGAAAAATGCCTTTATGAAGGTCCATCTGCATATTCCTGTCTTGCTGTTTTGCCGGACGGTAAAATAGCCTGTTTTTATGAGGCCGGTGAAAAAAAACCTTATGAAAAAATTGTATTGGCAATTTTTGGCCTCAACTACTTAACAAATGATAAATAATGCTTTTTTCTAACCGGCAATTTTAAAGGATTTACTGTGAAAATACGATCCGTTTGTTTTCTTACTGTTTTGTGTTTTATTATAACAGGCGTATTACATGCCGAGACGGCAGAACTTAACTGGCTGAACTGGTCTCAAATGCCACTTCTGCCTGCTTTGAATGGTCAGGCTGAACCAATCGGTGTTGCCGGAGCGTTCGTCGGCATTCATAACAATGCACTTATTATCGCAGGCGGTGCAAATTTCGATAAGCCTTATGATAAAACACAAAAACAGTGGCACGACGATATTTGGGTACTTGAAAAAGACAGCGATAAATGGCTCGGCGGTTTTAAGCTCGACAGTTCTATCGCTTATGGTGCATCGGTTTCAACTAAATATGGTGTTGTCTGTATCGGCGGAAACGATGCGGATAAATGTTATGATAATGTATTCTTATTGAAATGGGATTCAAAAAAAACGATTGAAAAAACTGATTTGCCTTCTCTTCCGCTGACTTGTTCAAATACCGCAGCGACTACTATTGGTGATGTAGTTTATGTCGCTGGCGGCCAGCAAGGCACAAGGCTTGATTCTGCAATGAAGAATTTCTGGTCTATGGATTTATCGAAGATTTCCGAGCCCAACAGTTTATGCTGGAAACAATTACCAGCCTGGTCGGGCGAAAGAAGAGCTTTTAATATCACTGCCTCCCAGTACAACGGCAAAGAATACTGTATATATATAATTGGTGGCAGATACCAGAAAAGCATTGAAGATAGTAATTGGGTCTTGCTGAACGATATATATGAATTCAGCCCAACTAAATATGCGGCAGGGAAGGAAGCGTGGAAAAAATGTGCAAATCTTCCTTATCCTATTCACGCTGTCTGTGGAATGGACATCGGCCAAAGTCATATTCTGATTTTTGGAAGCGCTATAAAAACTGAATCGACAAATGCAAATGATTCCAATAATACAGGATGTTTCAATCGAGGTGTTCTGGCATATCACACGATAACCGATACTGTTATAAAAGTCGGACAGATGCCTTTAAGTCAGGTAACTACAACGGCAGTCAAATGGAATAATGATATTGTTATCGCATCCGGTGAAATTTGTCCTAAAATCCGCACTCCTCAAATATGGAAAGCAACACTGTTGAAGACTTCGACAGTTTTCGGCAAGGCCAATTTCAGTGTATTGCTTGTTTATCTGATTGGTATGATTGCTGTGGGTGTATATTTTATGTACCGTAACAAAAACACCGATGATTTTTTCCGCGGCGGCCAGCGTATTCCGGCATGGGCTGCGGGGCTAAGTATTTTTGCAACACTGCTTAGCTCAATTACATTCATAGCGGTACCGGCCAAAGTTTATATATCCGACTGGACTTTTATAACGCTGAATTTGATAGTTATTCCGATAATTCCATTTATCTTTCTTTGTATAGTGCCATATTTTAGGAAAATAGACGCTACCAGCGCCTACGAGTATCTCGAAAAGCGGTTCAATGTATTTATAAGATTATTCGCATCGTTTTCTTTTGTATTATTCCAAATCGGCAGAATGGCGATAGTAATGTTTCTTCCTGCTCTTGCTCTTTCTACTATGACATCAATGAGTGTTCCGACATGTATATTACTTACGGGCATTTTAACGGTTATTTATTGCACTATGGGCGGCTTGGAAGCGGTTGTCTGGACCGATGCCATTCAGACCCTTGTTCTGCTTGGTGGGGCGTTATATTGCCTATTTGTAATGATAAATAGTTTAAACGGCGGTTTTTCAGAATTTATATCTATTGCTAATGCCGGCGCCAAATTTCACGCAATTAATTGGGATTTTTCCAAGACCAGCATTTATACAACGGCGTTTTGGGTAATGGTTATCGGTGGTGTCGGGCAAACATTAGTACCTTTCGTATCCGACCAGGCAATTGTACAGCGGTATATGGTAGTTTCCGACACAAAAAAGGTGAGAAATTCATTTATAACAAGCACAATTGCAGGCACAATAGCGACGGTTATATTTTTCAGTATAGGTACGGCTCTGTATGTATTTTACAAGGCTCATCCACAAAATCTTGACCCAACTTATCAGAACGATGCAATATTTCCGTTGTTTATATCTTACCAGTTACCGGCAGGATTAGGCGGAATAGTGATAGCTGGTATTTACGCTGCCGCTCAGTCAACGGTTTCCGGCAGTGTGCACAGCATTTCAACTGTTGTTGTAACAGATTTCGCCAAAAGATTTTCGATGCTGAAGACTGAAAAGGGTTATTTGAATCTCGCCAGATTCTGCACATTTTTATTTGGTACATTAGGAACTATTCTTGCGTTAATTTTTGCAAGCGCAGATATAAAGTCTCTGTGGGAATCTTTCATAGAAGTTCTTGGACTGCTCTGCGGCCCTATGTGCGGCCTGTTCCTTTTGGGAATGTTCACTAAAAGGGTCGGCGGCATATCTGCTATCATTGGCGCTGTCAGCGGAGTGGTTATATTGTTTATGGTGGGCAGATATACAAAAGCTAATATGGTTTTATACGCCAGTGCAGGTATTACTGCCTGTGTGGTTGTTGGCTATCTAATGTCGTTTGTAATTCCTGAAAGAAAAAAAGATATCTCCGGCCTGTCGATTCACAGTATGTAATAAATTAAATGGATTTTTATAATGCTGCCGCAATTAAAAGAATTATTGGTCTACCTTGACAACAGTCTCGATGAGCCAAGAATTTTAAATTCGGAAAGGCTCCATTGTGATTCGCTTAATTACCGACAGATAGAACGACTGCCAATAATAGCGTCTTATCCTTATACTGAGGATGCCAAATTTCAGATATTTCCGCACGGCGAAGTATTTGATAATCCAGAAAAAATGCTGTTTAATCAGTTTCTCAATGCCTTTGACAGTAGTATTTATTTAAGCTGTGAACTTGGCGATGATTTGCCGATAACTATAAGGGCTGATTTTGGCTGTGTGCTTGTTGCCTCAATGTTTGGCGCAAATATAGAACAGGTTGAGAATAATCCTCCGTGGGTACGACATCGCGAAGAGAAAATCAGCTATGAACAGATAATCCAAACGTCAATCATGGATTTTAATAAGGGATTGCTCGCAAAGACTGTGGATAGATATAAATTCTACAAAGATGTTCTGAGAGGTTATCCCAGACTTTCGAAATTGACTAACATTGTCCTGCCTGATTTGCAGGGGCCGTTTGATAATCTGGAACTTCTGCGCGGCAGCGAAATCTTTCTGGATATGTATTCGCAAAAGGAATCGTTTTTAAAGGCAATGGCCGTAATAACAGACGCTCAGATTGAGATTGCAAAGTATTTCAGCCAATTTACAAGCGACAGGATAAAAGGTTTTAGCTTTCAGCATGGATTTGCCTTAAAGGGCGGCATTTTAATTCGTAACGACACTTCTATTATGATAAGCCCTGAAATGTATAGCCAGCTTGTGGCGCCTTTCGATGAGAAGATATTAAAAACATTTGGCGGCGGCATTCATTCGTGTGGAAATGTAAATAAAATTGTTTCGCAGTTTATGTCTCTTAATTCAATTGATTGTTTTGATTTCGGCCAGTCGGAGCTTAACGACACCGAATCTGTTTATCTGTTTGCATCAAAAAGGAAAATTGGATTGACTCGAATTGCTGTTTCGGAGCGTGAACTTCTTAATGGTCAAATTCAAAAAAAATATCCGACAGGGATAAGTCTCATCTTTAGAGCAAAATCGTTTGAACAAGCTAAAAAAGTCATAGTTGACTATAAAAAAACAGCCGGCAACGGCTAATAACACCATCGTTTTTTGTGCAAAAGTTTTCTGACTATGCATCCGTGGAGATTCTGCGCTTAGTTTGTGAAAAATATCTGCGCGTAGCAGATTTACTATTTTTTTGGAGGCTTTAGCAATGAAACGGAATGTATTAGTAGGTTTGTGTTTGTTGTTTTGTACAGTTTGTCTGGCAGAGGCTTATACGCAACTGTATGGCGAGGTAACTGTTTTTGATGGCGATGAAGATTACGATTGTTATCGGATTCCTTCAATAGTGCGTACAAACAACGGCACCCTTTTAGCTGTCGCCGAGGGTCGTGTAGATGGTTGTGGTGATAAAGGTAATATAGATATAGTTGTTAAGCGTAGTACTAACAATGGCGCCAGTTGGGGTTCAACAATCTTAATTGATAGTTTTGGCTCAGCAAGGTTGCACAATCCTTGTCCGGTTGTTAATAAAAATACCGGTCGGGTATATGTATTCTACTGTGTTGATGCTAATACTATTGCTTACAAATATAATGATAATAATGGTGCTAATGGTTACTGGTCTGACTATATAGAAATTCCTTCATATCCGAGCGATGTGGATACTACAAATGGAAGTATTCATACCGGTCCATGTAATGGCATTCAACTGCAGCGAGGATCTCATATAGGCAGGCTGGTAATTCCATATCGGTATAAAACAGCTGCTGGAAGAAAAATAGATTACTTTATAGTGATAATGGCAGTATATGGAATCATTCGGAAGGCAGACTTATTAGTACCGGTGATTATGGTATTAATGAAGTATCAATTGCAGAAACGGTTAGCGGTGATATCTATTTTAATATCAGGAATGCCGACAGTGATGCGAACACAAATGAGTCACTTAGATACCGGATAGTATCATGGACTAACGGAGATTTTTTTAGTAGCTTAAATGCTTACACACCATTGAAATTTGATACGATGTTACCCGAGCCAACTTTTCAGGGAAATGACGATCCAGTGATAGGGTGCCAGGGGTCGCTTTTAGTGCTTACCGACGCTAATCATTTAGTTTTTGCTAATCCTGCTACTAAAATCGCCAGAAAATACCTTACGCTTCGCAGCAGTTTTGATGAGGGCAATGGCTGGACGGAGAATAAACTGCTTTCAACATCCTATTGTGGTTATTCAAGTATGGTTGACCTTGAGGATGGCGATATGGGAGTATTATATGAAACAGGCAGTTCCAGCGAGATTGAAAAAATTGTATATTCAAGATTTGGAAAAAGCTGGTTGACGGAGTCTGAAGTCGCAGCTTATGAATTCGAAGAAGAATCTATTAATTCTTATGCAAACATCTGGGATACCATATTTAATAATATTTGTTTCGGCCTGAATGGAGTGGTTACGGGACAAATAAAATATGTTGCAGGGCCGGACTCAGATAAAGCGCTGGAGTTTGCCACAAGCGATAATTGGCCTTTTTTTATAGGTGGTGACTATATCACAATAGATGATTCCACGACAAATAATGTCCTTGATTTTGATGAAGGTGAATCATTTTATATTGATACCTGCATAAAGACTACTTCTCACGGCAGCGGCGGTTCAACTGGTTCTGGCGCAATTATAGCCAAAGACAATGGCACTGGTCCTCAGTGGTGGCTGAGAGTTGAAAATGGTTATGTCAAATTCCTGATTTGTGATGGTGCAGGACACCAGCCCAGCGTAACGAGTTCAGTTAAGGTTAATACTGACAGTTGGGTACGAATTACCGCCTGGAGAGATGCCGATGCGGACCAACTCAAGATAGCTGTAAATGAAGCGATTAGAGGCACTGCTGCGGATACTACCACAGCGAGTTTAAAAAATAGTGTAAATGTAAGGATAGGAAATTTCGCTAACGCTTCAAGGCAATTCCTTGGTAAAATAAGTTATATAAGAGTTTGTGCTTATTAGTAACAAAAAGGACAATAAGCTCCTGTCTTTTTAGGCAGGAGCTTTTCTATCAGTGCGTATTGGAGATTATATACGGTAGAGTTGATAATCGCGTAATAGGCAAATAATTATTTGATGTTAAGTTTGCGCACAATAGAGCACTATGACTTAAAATAGCAGCGATTTTAATCAGAAAAATGTAAGGTAAAGGAATTTTAAAAAAACATTATCAGGAAAAACGGACATCTATGAAAACTCGTCCAATGACAATGTTATTAGTTATGCTAGCCGGCTGGATTAATCAGCATCAGCAGGATGTAATTGAAAATTTGAAAACAGAGAACGCGATTCTCAAAGAAAAACTTGGCAAAAAACGAATTATTCTTTCAGACGAGCAGCGAAGGAAATTAGCTCTATTAGCCAAGAAGATTGGCCGTAAAGCTTTAGACGAAATATGTGGTGTATTTTCACCTGAAACTTTGCTCAAATGGCACCGAATGCTTATTGCCAGAAAATATGATGGCTCAAAGTGCCGTAAATATGGCAGACCTCAAATATCAGATGAACTTCGAAAGCTTATAATTAAATTGGCCAAACAAAATCGCGGCTGGGGTTATCCTCGAATTGAAGGGCAATTGAAGTATCTTGGCTTCAAAGTTAGCCACAGCACAATTGCGAACATATTAAAGAAAGAAGGATTAGAACCACAGCCAGGTAGAACAAAGAAAACCACTTGGGCCGAGTTTATAAAGGTCCATTGGAAATCACTTAGCGCCATTGATTTTTGTCACACTGAAATTTATACTATAAAAGGTCTGACAAGATACATGGTTTTGTTGCTATTGATTATTCTACCAGGAAAGTAGAGATAGCTGGTATTATTGAACATGCACATGGCGATTGGTTAAAACAAATTGCTAAGAATCTGGCAGATCCATTTGCGGGATTTCTGAAAAAGAAGAAATATGTCATTCGTGATAGAGACCCGCTTTACACAGATGCATTCATAGAGATTTTAAGAGCAGGGGGCGTTAAAGCAATCAAGTCAATGCCAATGGCTCCTAACTTCAGTCCCTTTGTTGAACGCTTCATCAGGAGCATAAAAGCAGAATGTCTGGATCGAATGCTTATCTTTGGTGAAGATCATCTTAGGTATGTTATAAAAAATTACGTTGACCATTATCATTTTGAGAGACCCACATCAATCTTTAGATAACAAAATCATCAAACCACCGCCACAAGGCAAAGGTAGGATTGTCTGCCGGGAACGTCTTGGCGGGCTTTTAAAGTTCTACAAAAGGGCAGGATGACTTTTTGTAGGGTACTAGCGGAGCCGATTTCGGCCAATTTAGTAAAAAATGATTCAGCAATAATCACCAGATCACATCAAAATTCGGTGGCACAGCCGATATGTTTTCTAATTCTCACTTCTGTTGTCCACAAGTAAACTACTGGTTTTTAGCTTCCTAAAACCGGTAAACTACCTGCAAACGTTGCAATCCCACGCAATACTTTTGGGGCTTCCCCTAAAACAAATTGCTATTCATCGAGAATTGTTGCTGATTGTGGTTGAAAGACTTATGGAAAAACTGCTAAAAAATGAGAGTTTGGTGTGCGCTTCACATGGCATGCAAGAGGCCGCAGGTTCGGGAAGAAAATAACTTGCAAGACACCTTTTGAAGAAGGGGTGTATTTTTTGAACCAAATCGAAAATGAATTTGCCTGGGGTACTTGGGGACGAGTTGAAATATCTAAAGCTATCCAGTCTTATCAAACTTGGCAGCCAGATCATGAATATAATGTCGGTGATATGGTCATAGGCACAGACCAGAATATTTATGCATGCGAAATACATCATACATCAACTATTGATAATTGCCCAATTACCGGTGAAAATTGGGATGATTATTGGGTTTTAGCGGAGTGCAGCGGATGAGTTGTTGCGATAAAAAGATAATTTCCGGAAAAGACGCAGTTGCCAAAATAAAAAAAATTAAAAGCATTGCCGAGGGTTTTGCTAAACTTGCAGCCAGTAAGGCAGGTATGAAGTTCGAATATGCAAAAGAAAGATTAGCTATTTGCGAAAGCTGTGAATATGTTACCTGGCTTAAAGATGCTGAATTTGCAGCATGGCTTAATGAAAATAAAATCGAGGTCCTAAGGAATTTGGAATCATTGGAAAAATTGAACGATTTGCCGCTAAAGCCGCATAGAGCTTTGACGCGGCGGTATTGTGTGAAGTGTAAATGTAATATTTTGGCGAAAGTTCATAGTAAGGAGGAAAAGTGTCCGGAGGAGAGATGGGAATACCCTGATACAGAAAATCCATATAAAAATACGCCATTTGCATGACAGGGCAGGAGACTCTGCTAATGATGTCCAATGTGTGCCGGATCATGTTACACACATCGGTAGATTCATTAAAATAGAAGAGTCGACAGATTCTGTAGATTTTTGGCATGAAGCAGGCGCGGATGAGATGAGTCTGTAATCATATGCATTACAAGCTGGCCATGTGAGTTTGGGATTTAGACATAGCAAACAGCAATTTAACATTAATATTGATATAAGTGTGTATTTAGATGAAAAGAAAGTCAAAAAAAACAACAGATATATAAATACTTGTTAATGATATGGTTATGCCTTTTTTGTTTGCCAAATATCTTTTTAGTTGACTTGCATGTTTATACGAGTAAACTATTTTGTATTATAAGAACTTTTGGCTTTAAAAAAAACTTTTTTACGATGTGCACTATTAATGCCTACGGTGAATGCTGGTTTAAAATTGCTTTCTCGCACATGGGATTTTAACAGTTTTATGTTTATCTATATAGATTGAAAAGTGAATGCATGGTGGAAAATAAGATGAATTTTGCCCAAGGAAATGAATGGGTCTGGAATTCACGATGGACTCATTGGTGGCTTAAAGCTATGGGACCGGGAACTGAAAAAGAATCGTGCATGGAATCTAGTTTTTCAAAGGTGCTTGATAAATCTGAATTATTGCGATCTGTAGATTTGTTAAAGAAGGCAAATATCAATACAGTATTGGTAGAAGGTCTTCGCAACTTAATACGATTTGAGCATGAGGGTAAAACCGACCAGGTGATCGAAGCAATTAAAAATGCAACAAAGATATGTCATGATGCAGGAATCAAGGTTATTCATCATACCACCACAACATTTGCAAGTCCGTGGCTTGAGAAAATTCCAGCTTCATCTCGAGATTGGCTTAATATTGATGCACGAACAGGAGAATACGCGTTTGTTGAATGGAAAGATGATTGGGCTGGCAGTGGCTGGTATTTATGGTGCATTAATAATCCAGATTTTCGGCATAAATATTTTAACCTTTGTGAAAAGTACTTCAAAGAAACTGGTATAGATGGTCTTATGACCGACGAGGTCTATTTTCGCAGCGGATGGCATAATTGTTCTTGCCAGTATTGTCGCTCAAAATTCCATAAGAAAACGGGATTAACATTACCTGCTGGAGATGCGGATTATTTTTGGGGGCATCTTGACAATCCAGCTTTTAGGGCATGGATTCGATTCAGAGCTGCATCGGTAGGGGATTTCTATCAAGATTTGAATGCAAGTATTAGCAAAGCACATCCTCACCCTATATTATTAGGCTGCAAGAATCAGGCGGAATGTCCAGCAGTAGTACCATGGTTTGGCGATTGCAATGAAGAACGAATGCGAGGCGTAAATTTATTATTTACAGAGCTAAACAGTACCTCAACTTCAATTTTATATAGCTGGCGCAGGCTGTCAACCTGTTATATGGCATACAATGGGCTAAGTAATTATTACGGTACACCAACTAATTCAGTTACCTATGCTTCATCAGATGAAGCATTTCTTAGTTGGGCCATGAGGGTGGCCCATGGGATACGTATTTGGGCGACTTCAGGCGGAGGTGCGCTTAAGCGATCAGAGCAGCTATTGAATAATCCTAAAGATTTGCATTTATATGAAGAATTATTTGGTTGGCAAGAAGAACATAAGAATGAATTAACGGGGCCGATTCAGCCATTGGCGAATGTAGGAATTTTGCTTTCCGCATCGACAAGAGATTTGGCACATAAAAATCAATTGGAAGATTGGGAAAGCAGCTATATCACAGAATGGGCAGGTTGGTGCGAAACGCTTGCAAGTGAATATGTACAATATGCAGTTATTTTAGAAGATCAACTAAAATTATCATATCTTCAAAAATTTGCATTGATAATTTTGCCTAATGTCGTTTGTATGAGTGATGCAGCTTTTGAAGCGGTTGTTGAATATGTATCAAATGGCGGTGCTTTGATTATCACTGACAAAACAGCCAGCTGTGATGAAACTGGTATGCAAAAATCAATATCCAGCCGTTTGGGAAGATTAGGAATTTGCATAAACCAAACGTGCGAGAAAATTAATCCTAATGAACATAATATCAAATTCGGAAATTACTGTTGTGGGAAATGGATATATTTTTCTTATAAGCCTGGTCACATTGTTTATGAGAATTTCAATAATTTTGAAGAAACCAGAACAATGGAAGTTCCTGTTACAACCCAGATCATAGACAAAGATAAGAGATTCCAAAAAACACTGATGATGGATGCAGTTGAATCGATAAGAGTGAATGAATCTTCTTTAAATCTTGTAAAGGCACCTGGCGGTTTATTGATAAAAGCTTTTTCTCGAGAAGATAATAAGGACGTAATCATTCATTTTGTCAACTTGCGAGGCGCATTGGTTAAAGTCGGCGAGAAAATACCTGCAAATGTCCCAGTAGAATTTCCAGAGCAGGAAGAGGATATTTGTATTAGGTTACCGTTAGATCAAATCAATGATTGCTATTTGATCTCTCCGGATTGGTCGGGAAAAAAACCTGTGAAAGTTACGAAGAATGATAAGGGATACGATTTAACAATAGCTGCTCACACACTGAACCGCTATGCTGTTCTATATGTCGCAAGATCCTGCTAAAAACGATTGAAGTCAAATGAAAGTTTTCAAAATCATTAATAGAATAAAAATATAAAGGATAAAAAATGGGATATCTGGCAAAAGAAGAACGTGATTTCAGGTTGAATAAAGTTAGAGAATTGATGAAAGAAAAATCATTAGACGTGGCGTTAATCTATTACGATGAATTTAATATTGGAAATGGTTGGTATTTGACGGGATGGTGCCCGCAATTTGAAAGTGGAGCTGTTCTAATACCTGCAAAGGGCGAGCCAATGATTCTTGGCGGGCCAGAAAGTGAACCTTTTGCAAAGCAGGACAGTGCTATAACAGAAACGCGTAATTTTCCTGTCTTTATGGTGCCCGATGAGGAATATCCAAATGCCACAATCATAAATTTCTCGAAACTATTTACTGAGCTTTCAGAAAAGATGGGCAGAATCAAACGCATTGGTTTGGTTGGTGCGGGAAGAATGCCTGCTGATTGTTATAAGCAAATCGTCGAAGGTTTTTCGAATGTTGAATTGGTTGATATAACCTCTCAATATGTACAATTACGCTATGTTAAGAGTCAATGGGAAACTGAACAAATTAAAGCTGCTTTCGGCCTTGCAGACGAATGTTATGAAGCAATGATTAACACAGTTAAACCGGGCGTTAGCGAAATAGAAATTGCGGCGGCAGGTGAATATGCGGCAAGAAAACTCGGAGCGAGCGGATTTGGTTTTAGCGCTATCGTCGGCAGCGGCAAACGTGCTAATGCTGTTGTGCCAACTGCAAGTTCTAAAAAGCTTGAAGATGGTGAACTTGTGATGCTTGGACTTGCCCCAAAAGTGAAAGGGTATGCAGGCGTATTTGGGCATACAGTTGCAGCAAATGGAAAATATACAGACAGCCAAAAAGAATGTTTGAAGCATCTTGGAGAAGCATTCAAGTTGACGAAGTCTCAACTTGCCATTGGAAAGAGCGGACGAGAGATTGATAAACCTGGCCGTGAATACTATAAAAAACATGATCTACTGAAATATATTGTATGCCCATTTGCCCATACTATAGGAATACATGAAGCTGAATCTCCTTTCTTTGGACCTAATAGTGATGATGTTCTTAAGCCAGGTATGACGGTTTGTGTAGATGTGAGTTTCTTTGGTCATCCTGAATGGAATGGTACGAGAATCGAGACCGGGTATGAAATCACAGAAAAAGGCCCCAAGCCGATGAGCCCTAAAATGGATAAAATATTAACAAGCCTATAAGTCTGATATATTATGAATACACAAATTATATTTGGTTTTGATATGGAGACAGATATAGGCAGTTGGACGCCTTTTTATGAGGGGCTTGTTCATGGTACTCCAGAGATCCTGAAAATATTAGAAAAAAATAACGTCAAAAGTACTTTCTATTTTACAGGTGATGCTGCTCAATCTCATCCAGAGATTGTTAAAATGGTCTCCGCAGCAGGGCATGAAATCGGCTGCCATAGTCTTTATCATGAAACTTTAGGTGATGAATTGATACCGATTCCGGGACTTAGGTCTGTGTTACCCGAAGAATGCTATCATCGTGTTGAAGTTGCCACTAAAGTTGTCGAAGATGTTGCGCAATGCAAGATGCTGAGTTTTCGTGCGCCTCGTTTGTGGGGAAGTACCGCGTTAGTCAATGCGCTTGAGGATTTGGGATATAAGACAGACGCATCTTATCCAATGTTTTTCCACAAGGATAGATTGACTCCTTATCATCCCAGCAGGGAGAATTGGATCTGCCAGGGCGATATGAAAATAACAGAAATCCCTAATTTCGCGGATATGACTATTGAAAGTACTGATATTGGCGGCAGGGACAGGGATCAATGGCCGAAGTTCAGGACTCAAAGCGCCTCGGCATTGATGGTGAACATTAATAACATGTTAGAAATGTATAAGAAGAAGAATCTTCCCGCGATTTTTTGCTTTTACTTGCATCCCTGGGAATTTTATGAAATGCCTGAGGGACTAATACATTTTGGTGAAGGAGCGGTAAAGCCTGATCCTTTTATAGTGAAAAATTGCGGAAAATATGCACAAGAACAATTAAATCTTCTAATTCAACTATTAAAAAATACAGGGGCAATTTTTAAAAGAGCAATAGAAATTGTTTAGAGATTGTAATCATGAATAACTTCCAAAAACTTGTAGAATTTAAAAAAGATAGTGCCTTTACTTACAACAATACTAATGCAAAAATAGTCTTTGTGCCGGATTTAGGGGCAAGAGTATTTTGTGAGTTTAATAATGAATCACTGCATAGGCTTGATATTGAGAATGTATACACGCCTAACAAGCCTTTTAATAATTATGGTGGGAACAATTTCTGGCCTGCTCCAGAAGGTGGTATGTTTGGATTTAACTATGATGGCGATCGATGGCTAGTACAGCCTGCCATTAATAACGAACCTTTTATGCTAAAATCAATTTCTAAAAGTTCTGCCGTTGCGGAAAAAATAACAACACTTCAAAACCGTAAAGGTACTAGAATGAAAGTGAAAATGCAGCGTGTTTTAGCAATTGATAATGCAGCTGCAATAGTTTCAAACGAAAATATAAAAAATACGTTTGCATGTACAGTTGAAGATAAAATTGATATTTTAGATGAAACTAAAATCGTGGATGGTCTGCTTGCCTGTTGGACACTTGAACAGTTTAATGCTTCTGATGAAACATTTTCATTTGTAAAAGTTAAGGATCCTGAAAAGGCAATTAACTTTGATTTTTATGAACATCCAGGAGAAAGAATAACTTACAAAAAGGCTGGATTTGTTTACAAAACAGATGGCCAAAAGACAGGGCAAATAGGGATAAAAGTTTCTGCTAATGCAGAATTTGTGGGTTTCTACGATTTATCGAAGAATCTTTTATGTATCCGAGAAATTGTAGAGGAATCCACAGGCACTTATTTTAATATTGCGGATAATGCGCAGCCTAATGGCCCTTATTCGGCTGCTGATAATTATAGTATCTATAATGGGAACAAGGAGCAGGGTTTTTTTGAAATCGAGACCATTGGAGCGGCTAAAATCAATAGCGGCATTCTTAAGGGGTCTACGCTTAAATCAAGAACTACCTTTGCTCAATTTAATAATTGTGAAGATTTAAAATTATTCATTTCTAAAATTTTGGAGTAATTATAGTGAATAAATTCCTTGAGCATAGGATTTTTAGAAGCAAAGACGCTGATTATTGGAGTTATGAAATTGAAAACTGTTTGGAGACTCACAGTGAACAAAGATTAAAAGCCATAGCAGATGCCGGCTTTACCGGAATTTGGGTTAGGGGTATGTTAAGGGAACTTTGCCCAACAGCTTTATTTGAAAAATATTATCCACAAGCCCAAACAAATATTAGTAAACTTCAACAATTGTCTGCACGAGCCGCAAAATATGGTCTGGGCCTTTGGATGTTTTTTACAGAGCCATTAGGGTTGGATGTGAACAGCCAATTTTGGAAAGATAATCCTAATTTGGCTGGCTGCAAAATACAAGTTTATGACCGAACGCCGGAATACAGTCTTTGCTCATCAACAAAAGAAGTACAGGATTATTTGAAAAATGGTTTCGCAGAACTTGCATCGCAAATCGATCTACAAGGCATATTTTTAATAACTGCAAGCGAGCATATTAATAACTGCTGGGCACATGTACTGACTAAACCGGAAAATTTTGAATCAGCTGAAACTTTCTGGTTAAAAGAATGTAAGTGTCCAAGATGCGGTCAGAGAAAATCATCGGACGTTATATGTGAAATTATAGATCTGATCCATAAAGGTGTAAAGTCAAGCAACCCTAAAACGAAAATTGTTGTATGGGATTGGTCATGGAATATGAATTCCAATCCGCCTTACAGTGATATCGTGGGAAAATTGCCGAAAGATATTACTTTAATGGGTGACTTTGAAAGAGGCGGCCATATAAAGCTTCTGGATAAGAAATTGGTAGTTGAAGAATATAGCATGATGTACACCGGCCCATCAGAAAGATATAAAGCTGAAGTTGAAAAACATTCTCCTGATCGTGAGATGTTTATAAGATCTCAACTAAATACAACTCATGAACTAAATTCTGTATGTAATTTGCCAATGATCGTATCTATATTTAGAAAATTAAAGTATGCTTACGAATCTAATATTGCGGGCTGCATGTTTACATGGAATTTTGCCGCTGAAACAGATACTCTAAACGTTTTCCTTCTTAAAGAAATTGTAGAATCATATAATGGCGAGGACGAAAATGCCTGGCTTACAAAACTTGCAGAAAAGTATTTCGGAACTAACATCAATACAAAGGAAATTGTTGAAGCATGGTATCTATTCGATAATGCAGGAAAATATTATCCAATGAATGGTAATAAATTTGTCTATTTTGCTCCTGTAAATTATGCACCAGCTTACGATCTAAAACTTAAGTTTGATGGGTCGCCCATGGGATCATGTGATTCAAGAGAGCCTCATGGTGATTATCTTGAAGAGAGCTTTGGCTCGCTTAACATTGATGAGATAATTCAGCTTCTCGAAAAATTGGTTAGCGGCTGGAAAATTGCATGTGATAAATATGTGAAAGCTATTGGTCAACATATTGAAATATATAATGCTCTTACGGCGTACCATTGTTTTAGAAGTACGCTGAATATTTACAAATGGTACAAGGATAGAAAACCCCTGCAAAATGAACCCATGACAAATACTCAAAAAAATATAATCGCAGATGAGATTGAAAATTTACATTGCTTAAAGGCGATTCTTAAAAAAGATAAAAGGCTTGGGTTTAATTTAGAGGCAAGAATGTATATGTTTAATGGCGAATTAATAGATGCTAAATTAGGAAAGCTGCAAAAGATAATGTCTCTATAATGTTATTTGCGAAAAAAATGGCATTTGTACCGAAGTAAATGGAGGGTGTGAAATAAACTGTGTAAATGGTCATAGAATTTGTTAAACTTTTAATATGAAAGGATTTCTATGACTGACAAGACACAGGAACAATTGATTG
>MHYA01000114.1:0-1664 GCA_001825675.1 Planctomycetes bacterium GWF2_42_9
GCCGGAATCGCCCGATTTTAATTTTTCTGTAAGTTCCTTTAAACCCATATTAACTGCCCTGTTTCTTCTTAACGTAAACGGAAATAATCATATTCACGTGATTGGTGCTAATATCGTATTCTGGACTATCGATCGAGAAGGAATTAATCACGATGACAGGCCGGTGTCTTTCGATGGCGTTGAGAAAAGCGGCAAAACGATTGAAGTCCGTTTTGAAATCAACTTTGAATTGCTTTTCAGAAACAAACGTGCCGACTTTGGCGGTCATCGCGCTGTCATTAGATACAATTATGAATTCATCGACTTTGTTGTCTTTGGCAATCTGGCCGATATCGAATGTCAGACCCGCAAGCTGATCTTCATTGATAACAAACTCATTTACGTTTTCCTGCCACTGCTGAATTTGCTGATTGATTTCCGCTTTCGCTTGTTCGTTATTGATTTTAGATAATTTCGTTAAAACCTCTTCCTTATCGGCGAGCTGCGAATTGATCTGTTTTTTAATTTGAAGCTGCGGCGAGATAGCAACGAAATACGTAAAAACAGCAAGACCAATGCTGCTGACCCAGACAAGGTTTATAAATTTAACGTGTTTTTTAAGTTTCTTTTTCATATTTTCAATTACGGTTTAAACGAGCATTCAACCTGATAAGAAACCGTATCTTTATCTCTGCTGGATGCCATACCCTGTGAAGCGCTGATCGAATCGAGCAGCGGACTGAAAAATTCTGACGAACGCAGGTTGTCCTGAAATTTTTTGATTTCGGGGCCTTGGCCGGGTCTTCTTTCAGCGACGCTGATCCGCATTTTCTTTACAGGTATAAGCACTTCCACTTCCGAGCCGCCTATCTTCGACGGTATCATTTTTTTCATATTATTTATTTTTATATCCAGACTGGTAAGCAATACGGAATCTGGCAAAAGTTTTACGATCTCAACAATCGCCGGCGTCCACTGATATTCCTTGCTTATGCTTTTAGACACTTCGGCCAGACAATCGTTTCTGAACTTTTTCTCTTTTTCGCTTTTATCAAGTAAAGATTGCGCCTCTGACAATTTTACAATGTTCTTTTGTACGTTTTCGATTTTTTGTTTTTGTATCGAGATAAGCACATTGTTTTTCCAGTAATAACCGAACATTCCCATCAGCATAAAAGTCGGAATGATCACAGTCATTGCCATCAAAGCGATTTTTTCAGGGTTGCTCCTTGTGGGAATGCCCTGCCCTTTCAACAGATCTATCGTAAGCAATCTTCTGCCGGCCATTATATTTGCCTCATCGCAAGGCCTGCCGCAACCGCGAACGCAGGACCATTCTTTCGTAACAAATCAAAACATCCCAGTGTAGGATCACATTGGATCGTATCGAACGGATTCCACAAGATAGTTTCCGATGGAAGTTTGTTTTTGAGCAAACTGGCAAAACCATTAACAAGCGAGAAACCGCCGCATAAATAAATTTTATCCACGATTTCTGATTTTCTGTGAACAGCATCGTAATAGAGTGTTTCTGTAATATTTGATATTAATTTATGGCAGCCGGATTCGAGATGATCATTGATCTTCATTTGAATATCAGACGAGCTGTCGTCGCCTCTTAAAACTTTTTCAATCTCGCCAGCTGAAAATTGACCCTGAAGCGCAATCTGTTCAACTATCGCTTT
>MHYA01000114.1:1670-8755 GCA_001825675.1 Planctomycetes bacterium GWF2_42_9
AAAATTTATATCGCGGACAAAAGGCAAATCATCATCGCCTATAAGTGCAAGAGTCGTATATTCGTAGCCAACGTTTAAAATCGCGAAAGTGCCCCGCTCGTCGCCTCGGCAATACCGCATACAATTCATCAGCGCCAAACCATCGATATCCATCAGCACGGGATCAAGCGAAGATTCATTCGCGAAATTTCTTTTTTCTTTCAAGAGTTTGTTCGAAGCTGCAACCCAGAAACCTGTGATTTCTTTTTCCGTTCCTGAAATAACCTGATAATCGACAACGCCGTCATCCGTATTGAAAGGACAAACCTGTTTTGCTTCAAGCAGAACCGCGCCTTCGATTTCTTCGGGATTCAAAGGCGGGAAATTGAAATTGCGAACCGCGGTTTCCTGACCGCTTACGCCGCAAACGGCTAATTTATTTTTAACCTGCGACCATTGCCTGCACTGACGGATTGCTTTCGAAAAATTGACATTTTCCACAAAAGAAATAGCCGCCCCGGCGACAAAATAACCGTTTTCATTTTTGCGGAGTTGTACTATTTTTATCGCGGATGAGCCGATATCTAGACCGAAAATCTGCTGCTTTAGAGCGGATTTATAAATATTCCGGCAATTTGCAACCGTATCTTTTACTTTCTGATGATGTTCTTTAATCCAGTTCATAACGTCTTATCGACAGAAAAAAAACGCTGTATTATCACCAGTTTTAATTTTTTTTTGGGGGTTGCAATAAAAAATATTTTTTTATCGGACTCTTTGATCTGCTGTCTTAGTTCCGATAATCTTTCCAACCAGCGGGCGCTGGTATGTATTTACCCTGAAGCCAGAAATCTCCCGGCAAAACGCCTTCAAGTAACCTGCTGTCCAGATAATAATGTTTCAAATAGCCGTCGCTGCCGGAACCAACAACACCACGGCAGGCTTCTGTAATAGCGCCTCGAAGGACAAGTTCGTCCTGTGTACCGCTGACAAATTCTCTTCTTCCGCCGTAAGAACCTTTATTGACATTTTCAGCACCCCATCCGCCGCCGCCTATAGTTACCGCAATTTCGACTTCCATTTCGTGAGGCAAAAGACGGTCATAAGTATTTGATGAACCGCTTTGACGATTAGCAACGGGAACATAAACTAAACCTGAAGGTGGAGATGTCGGCGGGCCGGGATAATAGTTTGGATAACTGTTCGTATACCTGCTCATACCCGGATCAACGACCTTTACAACGCCTTGTGAAATCAAACCGATAACATTCGGATTACCAGCCGAAGGTCTGCCGTCGGCATCGTGCGCACCATCTACTGTTATCGTATTAGCGATCCATATATTTCCGGTCGCAACAACAGCGACTTTGCCTTTAATAACATTTTTTGTGCCGGGCAGATCGGAATCGCTGCCGCTGCCGATAATTACATTGCCATCAACAAAAATTTGTCCGCCTGGAGCAGATGAAACACCACCAAAAGACTGCGACACATAAGTCTGCGTCAATGTATAAACAGGCCTTAACTCCGCAGTGCTTCTATAATGATGAGCATAGATCAAATATCTTTCATATCTTGAACCGTTGCTGCCGGGCGTAATTTTAAAATCGTGAGTTCTATCATTGTATGGTTGCTTGAACCCTCTAACTGTGCAATTATTTGTAACCCTGACACAGCCCACGCCTGCCGCATCTACAAAAAATTCAAGCTGCACGGCAGGCAAAGGATTTGTAACTGTCGTTGAAGCGACCGGCGTATATCGATAGGCCGCCGCCGTACTGTCTTTAAAGCGGTCAACTTTTCTCTGCACCGTGGCTTCATCGACTACGCGGCTGTCTGGCTGGTTAAAATAAATTCCGCCATCAAATAGAGCAAGCGTGGAAGCGGAATATTTTGTACCCTGCGACTCACCCATACACACAGGCTGCAAAAATTGCGGGCTGCCGCTAATATAAATATCCATATTATCAGGGCTGTCATTAAGTTTGTTAATATTCAACGGCATATCGATAACTTCACCGCTCATATAATAAACCGGCGAAGTTGTCGTTGAGCTGTCAGGAATTCTGCATTTTCCCATAGCCCAACCCGTAATCGCCTGCATTACAAGCGTATCTATTGTCCTGTTGAACTGGCCGCTATGCCCGTTTGATACGATCCTGTAAATTGGTTTTGCGTTTATGAATGAATAAAAGTTAATTGTATAATCGCACTTTGCGTCTGTAAACGCGATCGCACCGGCAGTATCCGATGAGCCTGTGTATAAAGTCGAGAGCATATCCTGCTGCTGACTCATCCAGAAAATCGCCTTCTCATAACCTGCTTCGGCGGCAAGCATCGCGGCAGTTTCGTTTTTCTGCATCAACGCCTGCTGCCTTGCCCCATATGCTATCGCAAGCATTCCAATACCGAAAGCGGTCATAATCATTAAAGAAACAACTGTAATGACAAGAACCGAACCGCTTTTTTTCGCAACAAATTTTTCTAAATTTAATTTCATATTAACGCGGCCATTTATTTCTTAAAAGAACAGAATTAGAGATTCTCATTGTCTGACCATCCGCAGGGTCTGTAAGAACCAAATTGATCCTCACGCTGCCCTTGCCCTTACCGCTAAGTTCGGTATGGCTGAATGCCCCGCATCCGCCTGGCCCGACAGTTACATTATCGGCAAGTGTTACCGTCTTTACGCCGGTTATATTTTTCGCGCCGCCTGCCGCGGGCACTCCGCCGGGCGGTAAAGGACCATAATCAACTTTTAACTTATTGCCTTGAAGATAAAAAAGAGCATAAGCGGTTGCCGACACCGTAACATCCATTATGTCATGAGAATCCGATTGGTCAAGAGGAACATCCCAATATCTAAATTCGACTGCGTTTCCCGAAACAACTGTTTCCACTCCCGGAGTTGCGGAAACGACAGGCGTAAAAACCGAACTGACATAATTATAAATCTTATAATTCGTTGAATTTGATTTTCTGCCTATAGTTGTAAACGTCGTAATAACGTTTGTCGCGTCTTTCAATATTCCTTTGTGAGCGGCGTTGTAATTCTGCTGCCAGCCTCGCGCAGAACTTGCCACAAGCACGCCAAGCATCAACATCAGAATAGATGAGATAACCATCGAAATAACCAATTCGATGAGAGTAAAACCAGAATGACATTTGCCGCGTCCGAAAATCATAACAGATTTACCCATCCAGTCTTACGTAAGTAGATAAGACAACAGGAGTAGTGCAGAAACTTTGTCCGCCGCCGCCCATCGCCTCTCCCTTACGCCATTTAACAATCGCGGTTAACTGACGCAGTGTTGTTTGTGAAATTTCATCGGTGGCAACGTCGCTGTAAGCCAGCACGATCTTTAAAGGAATCTTGTTTATAGTTATTGAATATATAGAGTTATTTAAAATTCCGCCGACAGATTCCCCTGCCAGAAATTCCGTTGTGCCCGTTGAAGATGTGAACCCAATGTTCAGTTTTGTGGGGTCATACGAATTAGAACCGCCCTGACTTTTCCAATCCTCGATTAAAAGCTGTGCGGTACGCGATGCGGAGAGTTGTACTTGTGCGAATCTGCTTTGCTTGAGTGAATTGTATTGATAATCCAAAACGCCAACGGCAGCTATACAGATAACAACCATAGCCACCATAATTTCCGTTAACGTGAATGCTTTCGATAATTTATAATTCCGTCCGATACGCATTCCAATTCCTTAATACCATAAAAAAAATTCAGAGGAGCCATACAGCCCCTCTGAATTAGGCTTATTAAATTTCTTACCTTACTATTGAGGCCCGCCTGCAAAGACCCCGGCTTCGGTTAATGTCATATTAGAGCCTGTCGCTATCGATGCCGGTTTTGCAACAGTTATCGTGAAAGTCAACGGCGGATTTCCTGCAGCATCATAAGAAGATGTCCATGTGAAGTCGCTTTCAGCAAAATATGTACCTTTTAAATCACCAGTGGTAAATCCAAGATTAGCTAATGTTGGATTCGACCATGTACCTGCGCCGCCCTTTTCAGCAGCATAAGCACGAAGTGCTGTAGATACTGTCCCGGCAATAGCTTTGCCTTCTGACCATTTCGCTGAATCGACTCTGCCCCGCATGAGTGGGATTGCCACTGCGGCCAAAATACCGACGATCAAAATAACGACCATCAATTCAATCAGAGTGAAGCCTTTACGATTTTTCATTTTTTGTCTCCTAATTCTTAAAATACTAAAATTATTTTCAAGACACAATATTTACTTGTAACAATGTAAAACATAATAATTAAATTCCACGATGCCAAATCAAAGAGCAAAAATTTTTATTTTATCCGTTGCCGCCCATCGTAAATATAGGCAGATAAAGAGCGAGAACAACTGTAAGCACAACGCCGCCTACCGTAACGATCATTATCGGCTCCAACAAAGCCAGCATTGCCGATAATATCGCGTCCACTTTTCTTTCATAAAAGTCGGCTGTTCTTTCCAGCATCGAAGGCAGCGAACCGCTTTCTTCGCCAACCTGTATCATTTTGATAACCATAGTAGGATAGAAATTCGCCGCTACCATACTCGACGAAATGCTCGAACCTTCAACGATGCGTTCTTTCGTATTTGTTACAGCCTGCTTAATAACATCGTTAGGACTCATAGTCGACAGGATCTGGAACACTTCCAAAACCGAAACGCCCGCGTTAAGCAAAGCAGCCATCGTTTTGCAGAACATCGCGACAAAAGCAAATTTTATCAATTTTCCAAATAGCGGAATGGCAAGGAATTTTTTACTGAAAAAATAATGTCCCTTCGCCGTTCTTCGATAAATAAAAACCAGCGAGGAAATCACAGCAATTAACGCCGGCAGAACATAAATGAGATTATGACAAATTATGTCGTAACTATTCATAAACATTCGCGTAAACGCGGGCAATTCACCGCCAAGCTGGTCAAAAATCATTTTGAATCGCGGAACAATGAAACTCATCATAAACACGACAAGTACAATAATAAACACAAGCACGAAAATCGGGTACGCAAGAGCGACCTTGATTTTTTTGCTGAATTTATCCCTGCCGTCATAATATTCCGCCAACCGTTTTAAAGCGCCGGGAAGGTTACCGCTTGTTTCGCCCGCCAAAATCATCGCGGTTGTTATTTTATTAAACACCTTCGGATAATCTGCAATACCAGTTGAAAACGGTTCGCCTTTATTAACCTTGCTCAAAACATCCTTCATTATTTTCCTAAGGTTCGGATTTTCAATATCTTCGGCAATCGTACCAAGCGCAGTCGCCACAGGTACGCCGCTTTCAAGCATCGTTGTCAACTGCCAGTAAACTGCCGATAATTCGCCGGCCTTTACCTTTTTTTGACTTGAGCTGGTTTTCTTTTTTACAGACGAAGTAAGTTCTTTAACCGCTATCGGAATAAAGCCCTGTTCACGGAGCCACCCTATAACTTCATTTAAAGAAGCTCCCTGCTTGATCCCTTCCTTGCGATCGCCGGCAGCGTTTCTTACTATATAACTGTAAACTTGCATCAACACCCCTAATGTTGTGTATCAAACCACCCAATGCAATATCGGTTTAACAATGCATCAGGTTAATTACGCTATTCACTTTTTATATTTTCAGCGAAAGCGACGCTCAAAACTTCTTCCGCCGTTGTTAATCCCATCATAATTTTGGTTACGCCGCATTCGAGCAGGCCGCCATAACCTTTTTGACGTGCCATCGCTCTGATTTCCATTTCGTTTCCGCCTCGTATAATTTTTTCGCGGATGTCATTATCAATGACCAGAAATTCAAATATTGGAAGCCTTCCCTTATAACCGCTCCAGCCGCACGCTGTGCAGCCTTTACCGTGAAATATTTTACCTTCTTTGTTCAGTTGCGGATCGATTCTTAAGCGTTTTACAACTTCTTCGCTAAGCTCGATAGGCTCTTTGCAATGTTCGCAAATTCTTCGTACAAGTCTTTGAGCTATAATCAAATTCAGCGAAGAGATCAGCAGGTAAGGTTCGATACCCATATATATCAATCGGCTTATCGCGCTCGGAGCGTCGTTTGTGTGGAACGTGCTCAAAACAAGATGGCCCGTAAGAGCGGCCTTGATCGCGATTTCAACCGTTTCTTTATCACGAATTTCGCCCACCAGAATTACATCCGGGTCCTGTCTCAAAATCGCTCTCAAACAAGACGCGAAATCCAGACCTATTTCCGATTTCACCTGGATCTGATTTATGCCTTTAAGCCTGTATTCAACAGGGTCTTCAACTGTCGTAATATTTTCCGTTGGACTCTTCAAATAATTGAGCGCCGAATAAAGCGTTGTACTTTTACCGCTGCCCGTAGGCCCTGTTATAACAATAATTCCGTGAGGCTGACCAAGGATCGCTTTAAATTCATCCAGCAGGTGCGGCTCAAAACCCAGTTGCGCAATATCATGGCTCAAAGCGCCTGCGTCCAAAATACGCATCACGATCTTTTCGCCGTAAATAACCGGTATCAGCGAAACTCGCACATCAATATCTCTGCCTGATGTTTTAATTTTGAATCGGCCATCCTGCGGCAGACGATGCTCCGCAATATCCATATCCGAAAGAATTTTAATTCTCGTGATTACAGCAGCCTGCATTTTCCTCGCGGGCGGAACCATATCGCGCAGCACACCATCGATACGCATACGAATGTCCATCGTATTTTCCTGCGGCTCGATGTGAATATCGCTTGCCCTGCTTTTCACCGCCTGGCTCAAAAGCAAATCGACAAAACGTATAACTGGCGCCTGCGTTGCCGCTTCGGGAGTTGAATTTTCAAGTTCAAGCTCATTATCTTTGAGCGATTCAACTCGCTCCTCTTCCTCAACGTTTTCCGTTTCGACAAGGTCGCGAAGGCTCTGCTCCTCAACATCAGAACCGTGATATATCATTTCTATTGCGCGGTTTATCTCATCCTGCGAGCTTACTACAATTTTAATTTCGCTTTTTAATCGCTGCGTTATCGTATCGACCGCAACAACATCAAGCGGGTCTGCCATCGCGACAATGGGTTTGCCGTTCTCTGTTCCGACAACCGTAAGGCAAAAACGCTTCGCGATTGCTTCGGGCAGCATTCTCG
>MHYA01000114.1:8761-11481 GCA_001825675.1 Planctomycetes bacterium GWF2_42_9
CCATATCGATCTTGCTGACTTCATCGAGCGGTTTGTATTCCAGAGAAAGATAATCGGCCAAAAAACGGGTAATTGTCGACGATTCTTTCTTTTTCAACTGAAGCAGAACTTCGCCGAGCTTACCGCCGGTTTTCTTCTGCTGATTAAGCGCATTGGTCAACTCGTCCTGGTTTATTATCCCTTTGGATACAAGCCATTGGCCGAATGGGACTTCATTCTTAACTTCTATATTTGCTGTAGCTGTACTCATAGTTTTATTATGCGCTTTTATCGTAGTTTTAAGGGTGTCGCTTGACTTGGTAGTGCTTAAAAATAGAAAATAACGGTTAAAAGCCCAAAAATGACGTTAAAACGCAGTTCTTTCCATTAAATTTGCAGTTTATTCCGATAAAATGCCGAAAATTATAATATTAACGATTTTTTTTGGCATCTATAAATAGGGTTATTTTAGGTAGTCTAAGTCGTATAGGTAATGAAACTATGGGCTTTTTGAAGTTCAAACCTAAGGTTGGCAAGTTATTGGCTAAAGCAATAATTAAAGCACAATCCCAATCCACAAATGACAGTTTGAATAATCAATCCAATGAGGTCATAAATCAGATAGCCGCTGCCGCCGAGAAGAAAAACAAGACATACACAGATGTAATTTCAAAAATTATCACCGAAAACGAGAAGAAAATCGAAAATATCAAATCTGAATCATCTTCCGAAATAGCAAGGTTGAAATCTGATTTTGAAAATGAATTAAAAAAAGAGAAGACAAACGTTATTAGTAAAACTCGGCAGGATATTGAAAAGGTTAAAGCTGAATATAAGGAAAAGGAAAAAGACCTGCGTCAGCGGTTGATTGAAATTGAAGGAAAATCAGCGAAATCGATAGCCGAGGAAAAAGCAAGATACCAGGAAATAATAACATCGCTCAAAAATGACATTAACGCAAAAACACAAGCCTTCGATGAGGAATTGGCCGAGATCAAAACCGAATCACGCGAAGCCATTATGCTGATTAAAAACGAAGCTGATGCAAAAATATCATCGCAATTAAAACAAACGCTGAAAAATGAGGCTGTCGCTAATTCTGAAAAAGAAAACAAAGCGCAGATACTTGAGCAATTAAAACGCGAGAAATTAGTAGCGGAACAATTATCATCCCGACTCGTTCAGGCCGAAGAAAAAATTTCGCAGTTGCAGCAGGAGCACATCGCTGAACTATCCAATATCAAATTGCAAATGCAGGAAGCGATTGCTAGCGAAAAAGAACTGGCACGCAATGAAATAAAAGACGCGATAAAGACATTAAAAGCAGAATACGCGGAGAAAGAAACGAAATACGAACTGCGAATTTCTCAACTTGAATCCGATGCCGCCGATTTGGCTATAGCTCTTAAATCGGAGAGCGAAACCAAAATTCGCCAATACGAAGAAGAACTTTCAAAAACAAAATCAGATTCTTACAAAACTTTTGTTCAGCTCAAATCCGAGTATCAGGAGAAATATTCGCAGCAACTGGCTCAAATCGCCAAAGCCGAAGCGATTGCCGCCGCTGAAACAAAAGCTAAAATACGTTTACAGGAACAGATAAACAGCCAAACGCTTAAGATCAACGATTTAAATAAACAAATCGCCCAGCTCACCTCCGAAACCGATAAGAAAATTTTGCACCTCAAGACAGATTGTGTAAATGAGATCGCTAATATAAAAGCGGAAACATTCGAAGCGATTAATAAAGAAAAAGCAATCGCGCAGGAAGAGGCACGTGAGGCGATTATAAACGTCAAAGACGAATACGCTCAAAAAGAATCAAATTATATTCAGCGTGTTTCGCAGGCGGAAAAACAATTATTGGAAGAAAAGTCGAAATCGTATGAGATTATTTCCGTTTTAAAAAGCGATCTTGAATTTAAAACCAAATTTTACGAAGACCAGATTGCAAAATTAAAACACGAATCCGAAAAGGCGATTGCCAAAATCAAAAGCGAAGCAAAAGAATCCGCTGCCCTGCTCAACAAGGAAAATAAGGAAGAAATCGCCAAACTCAAATCAGAATATTCATCTGAAATTAATCGAGTAAAGTTTGAATCCAAAGAAAGCATTAATAAGGAAAAATTATCCGCAAGTTTGGAATCACAGCAATTGATCGAGAGCCTTAAAGCCGAATATGAGCTGAAAGAACAGAATCTTGCAAGCAGGATCATAGAAATCGAATCAAACGCTCAAAAATCGATTGAAGCCGCGAATTCAAACGCACAGGAATTAATTGCTCAGATCAAAGCGGAATACGAGGAAAGAGAAAACAGTTATTTATCTAAAATTTCCGATATTGATTCCAAATCCAAAGAATTAATCAACAAAGAACAATCCCGTGCTGAACAATTAATTGAAAGCCTTAAAACAAAATTAGCACAGCAGGAAAATAACTATACATCAAAAATCGCCGAGATAGAAACTGCCGCTAAAGAATCGATCGCTAAAGAACAATCAAAAGCACAGCACCAAATCGAAAATATCAAAGCGGAATTGACGCAAAAAGAAAACGCATACAATGCTGAAATATCGGCAATCAAAGCATCAAACAGCGAAACAATCGCTTTGGAGCAGTCAAAAGCACAACAAGCCCTCGAATCTCTAAAATCTAAATTTGCAGAAGTAGAAAATAAATTACAAGAACAAATACAAGAAATTCAAACAACAAGCAGTAAAACATTTGCTGCGGAGCAAGC
>MHYA01000114.1:11487-24445 GCA_001825675.1 Planctomycetes bacterium GWF2_42_9
CAGCAGGCAATTGAATCTCTAAAATCCGAATTTGCCGAAAAGGAAAAGAAATATCAATCCCGAATTTCTGAAATAGAGGCAGGTAGCAACAAATCTATCACATTGGAACAATTAAAAGCCCGGCAGATAATTGACGATTTAAACGCAGAGTACGCAACGAAGGAAAAAGAGTTAGAGCAAAAAATCAATGAACTTCAGGCCGAATCTAAAAAATCAATCGAAGCCGAACGCTCCATCGCTCAAAAAGCCATTGCCGCCCTGCAAACCGAAATTCACACGCTCTCGAAATATTACGAAGACGAAATTGCCAGCATCAGAAATGAACACGAAAAAGCATTAGATTCAATTAAGAATGAATCAAAAGATGACATAACAAAAATCAAAATCCAGTCTTACGAAGAAACCACCGCGTTAAAGGAACGATTGGAAAGTCTGGAAATTTCAGCGGAACTGGAAAAACAAAACAGGATACAAGCCCAGGAACTTTTGAATAAGGAAAAACTCAAGGCCGCAGAATTGGCAAAGAAAATTGAGGAAATTAATGAATCCTCAAAACAAAAACTTGAACAACTGAATTTCGAGAAGATCGAAGAAATAAATAGATTAAAAGCCGAGTCGCTGGAGAAAATAAACAAAGAAAAAACTCTCGCACTTACTGCCAAACAGCAGGCCGTTGACAACTTACTGACTGAATTTGCCGAAAAAGAAAAGGCTTATGAACAGCATATTTCTGAAATCAGAGACGACGCTCAAAGAACGCTCGCACAGGAAAAATCAAACGCGGAGCAAATAATTTCAAATCTCAAAGCGGAAATCGAATCTATTTCGCAGAGCCATAAAGAAGAAATCCAGAAACTCAAAGAAGAATCTGAAAAAGCACTAGTTAAAAGTGCAACCGAATCAAAGCACGCAATTTCAAAGATTGTTTTCGAATCGAATGAAAGACTTGCCGAGCAGGCAGAATTGACGGTTAAAGCCGAGGCATTTGCCGCATCAGAATCAAGAGCTAAAACCAAAATTGAAGAAAGTCTGCAAAAGGAACTAGCGAAAAATACAGAACTAGCCGCCAAAATCGCCCTCTTGCAATCTGAAACTGAACAGAAATCAGCAGAGCAGAATGAATTAATAGTAAAAGCCCAAACCTTTGCCGCTTTTGAATCGAAAGCAAAAGCCAAACTTGAGGAAAGCCTGCAAACAGAACTCGCCAAAAATATAGAGCTGACCGCTAAAATAGAGTCGGCCAAATCCGAATCGCAGGAAAAATTTGAATCTCAACGATCAGAATTTGAAAAAATTGTAAAGCATTACAAGGATCAGATAGAAAATTTAAAAATAGAATCCTTGAAAAATATTACTGAATTCAAAACACAGGCCGATGCTAAACTTTCCGAGCAAATTCAGCTTACTGGCAAAGCGGAAGCATTGGCGGCTATCGAAACCAACACAAAATTACGGCTTCAGGAACAGTTAAACAAAGAAAAACGGTTCGTCGAAGAATTGAATTTACACCTGATCACAGAAAGAGCAAACTGGGACGCGAAGTTCACCCAGCAAAGAGACGAATTCGAAAAAATCTTAGTATATTACAAAGAAGAAATCGATACCTTAAAAGCCGAATCGCAGGCAGAGATTGAGAAGTTAAAATCGCAATCTGATGAAACTATATCTAAGCAAATCCAGCAGATTGGGAAGCTGGAGGCCATCGCCGGTTTAGAGGAAAAGACAAAATTACGTACGATCGACCAGTTGAATCAGGAAAGAGCGAATAACGCAGAATTAAAAGCAAGAATTGAAGAGCTGAAATCAGAATCAGCAGAAAAGCTGGATTCGCATAAAGCACAATTCAATGAATTGCTCGACAGTTACAAGCACCAGCTCGAAACGGTTAAAGCCGAATCACAGAATACTATCGCTGGTTTAAAAGCACAGGAAGCGGAAAGGCTTGCTGCCCAAATTCAGGAAACAGAAAAAGCAAGACAGGCAACCGCTGTTGAAATTGAATTGAAAACACAACTCAACGCAAAATTAGCTCAAGAGAAATCAAAAGTCGACGAACTGACTCAAAAGCTCGCGGAAATCGAAGCGGAATCAATTCGCGCAATAGTACAGCAGCAGGCTAAAGAGCAGGAAATGCTGGCCATTGTGCGTACCGAGAACGAAATCAAATTAAAGACTTATGAAAATCAAATCGCACAATTAAAAGCGGAGTTTGAAAATAAACTCGCAGAGCAAATACAACTGACAACCAAAGCAGACACGACCGCCGAATTGGAAACCCAATCGCGAATACGTCTTCAGGAACAGTTAAACATTGAAAAAGCAAAAATCCAGGAATTGACGAACAAAATCGAACAGGTTCAAATCTCCGCACAGGAAAATATCGCCGCTCAAAAAATCGAATTTGATAAGATTATAAATGATTTGAAAAATGAAGCGTTTCGGAAGGAAAAGGATTTTGAAAAGCAGCTTGCAGCCGTTGGGCAGGAATCACAAAACACAATCGCAACCGAGCAGCAAAAATTACAAATCGCCGAAGCTGCGTTAAAAGCCGAGTTTGAAGCCAAATCAAAGACTTACGAGCAGATGTTCGTGAAAATCAAAGCCGACAGCGAACAAACCGTCGCAAAGACAAAAGCCGAAGCACAGGAACTAGCCGCGAATATGAAAGCCGAATTCGACGCAAAGATCGCAAAACTTGCCGCCGAAGCACAGCAAGCCATCACAGTCGAAAGAGCAAAGACGCAGGGCAAAGAAAACGCCTACATCAACGCAATCGAAACTTTACAAGCCGAGACCGCGAAAAAAGCCGCCGCTTACGAAGCTGAAATCGCGAAAATAAAAGCCGAACTTGGAATGCGAATGATGCGGATCAAAATCGAGGCCGACAACACTATCGCGCAGGAAAAAATCAAGAGTAAGCAGCAGGAAAAGCAAATCGACAATCTGAAAATTATCCTCGGCGATTCCGCGATGAACGATCTGGAATCCAAATTACCCGATCAGCCGTCCGTTCTCCAAACCGAAACTGATAATGATTCATTATTTAATATCAAGAAGTTTACGGAAAAATTACGCAGCTATACAAAATTTGAGCAGTTAGAAAATTCGCCAGCTAAGGAAACTACGATTTCCAACAAACCGTAAGCGTTTGCGTTGCGGCATATTCACCGCCGCTGCCGGGCTGAACATCTTTCACTTCAGCCTTCACCGCCAAGATCACAATCACCGCCCCATCATTTTCAACGTGTTTTATCTCAATCGCGTCTTTGAGAAAACTATCATACGAAAACCATTGCGTCGGCAGCACGCCGTTATCAAGCTGCAACTGATATTGCGTTTGGATCTGATATTGGCCGTTGGTCAACTGCGCGTTTTGCGAATTATCAGCAGTGATAATCACATCGCCGTTGGTATAAAGCACAAGAGCCGATTGCCCCTTGGCCTGTTTATTCCTGGGATTCAACTCACCCAAATCAATATCCTGAAACGACGCTTCCGACCATTCCACAACTTCCGTTACCCTGCACGTAATTCTGCACGCAGCATTTGCCGGCACAGGCGGCGCAGCCAAAGAAAAGGCTGTCATACCGCAAAGAATCAATACCAATAATAAATATTTAATGAAACTCATACCCGGTTATTCTATCAAATTTACGTCCCATAATCAATACTTTTGAGATAATTCAGATAATTTCTAACAAACGGGTACTTTGAGTCCGATAAAACACAACTCATATCATCGAAATGCCCAAATCCGTATTTACACCTAGAAAAAACGCAAATCAGGTACTTTCCGAGATAACTCCCAGCTTTAAGTCTGACGAATAAACCCACAAAGCATTTATTGCGCTTTTGTATTAATAGTTTGTACGCTTTATATAAGTATAACCTTAGTAAAGGATAAAAAGATGGAAACGAATAGGATATTATTAGTTTTGGCTGTTTGCGTTACAGTGTTATGCTGTAATCAAAGCTCCACTGGTGATGATGGCGGTACAGACCCTGCAACCTGCGCTATCACTATCACAGTTGACTCGATAGTTGAGTGGGAAGGTTCAAACCCGCAAGGCACTGCAGAACCTATGCCTGCTATCGCTTTGGCGAACATTACAGACCAGGCCAGTGCACCTGAAGGTACTTCAACACTTACATTATTTACGAACAGTAATGTAGCGATAAGCGCTGATAATACCGACGATTCTCAACTGACACATACAGATGGCACAGTTGATACGCTAGTTACAAAATATAAACTTGCAACTGATGGCGCTGGCGCCGTCGCTACTGGTGCTACCGGCGCTGCTGTAACCGCTGCCGCTGCAAGTACATGGACAGTTCACAGCAGTTTTTTAACCCCGACAGCTTTGGCAATAACACACGTTAATACAGACGGTGCAGTTGAAGTTACGTTATCTGTTCAGGCAACCAACGATACGCACAATGTAGCCGATACTGGTGATTATTCAGCAGTACAAACACTGACCGCCACATGGGTCAGCGATAACTAACATTTGATAAAACAGGAGCTTACTTTTTAAAGGATTAAATTATGGAAAGCAAAGCACAAGTAAGGAAGGTAATGGGAGTAGCGTTAGGCGCTCTGTTCTTTATTTTACAACAGACTCTTTGCGCCGGCGTCGCTGTAAGTCCGCTCACACATCACATTGATGTCAAACCCGGCAAAACCGCAAACTTCACCATAACGCTGGCAAATAATCAAAGAAGCCAGGTAACAATTGCATCACCAGTTAAAATCGAAATTCTCGATTTCAACGTTTCCGACAGAGGTCAACTTTCGTTCGGCTCGGAATACAAACACGACAGATCTGCAAAAGGATGGATAACCCTCGACGTAAATCAAGTCGTCTTAAAACCAGGCGAATCTAAAGAAATAAAAGGCACAATTAAAGCGCCTATGGATGCAGACGGCGATTATTGGGCATCTGCGATGGTTTATGTCGCACAATCAAATAAGGACGATAAAGGCATTCAGGTTAAATTGCGAACAGCTACAGGCCTGTTCATTCGTGTCGCTCGAAGAACACATACCGAACGCGGCAATATTTCAGATATAAAAATTTTAAATCCGACATTTGATGTCGGCCCTGTAAAAAAAGAGCTTTCAGATTCTGACCTTTACACGATAAATGAAAAGCAATCATTAAAAATAGAAGTTAAGCTGCAAAATCAAGGCCTTATTGCTATCCCCGCAAAAGGAAAAGCATTTATATATGATGGCAAAATGAAAAAAATCGCGACAATACCTCTCTACGCCAGCAGAAACAATGTTCTGCCCGGCGATAACAGATGGTTCACAGGCCTTATGTCGCAGCCCCTGCCCGCAGGACAATACAAAGTTCGCACGGTTTTCTCATCTGAAAAAAGCAGAAGCCAAATTATAAAAGATGCTGAATTAGAGATTAGCGATGATTTGGCAAGCACATGGGCTAAAAACGTTGGAAATGATAACAACATTACAAAGCTCACGTTTGATCCTGCGAAAGTCGATTTAAAATTAAATCCCGGCCGTTCAACGTCCGCCAATTTCCAGATCAAAAATCAGGGCTTGAATACAATAGCTGCAAATTGCAAAATCCCAAAAAGCCAAAACGATTGGCTACAGCTCAAATCAGAAGATTTTACTTTAGCTCCGAACAGCAGCACTTCTTTGCAATGTATGATCAAAGTGCCTGCTGATGCCCTGCCCGGTGCTTATAACTGGACAGTACAAATTGTAATGGAACAATCGGGACTCGAAAACCAGACCAAAACACAGGCTGTGCAATATACCGTTCCGATTAGCGTCGTAATAGATGAAAATGCAAAAGTAGTTAGCAAAAATTAGAAGGCTTAAATGATATTTAAAACCAAACATAATTTTTACAAGCTCGCGATAATAGCTCTTATACTATTAGCGCAGAATTTCTCTTTAGCCGCAGATACCGGCGCTAAAGAAGAAATCCTCGTAAAAAATGTTTGGGTCGATGTCCCTTTAAGCCAGGTCTTCCGCGATATATCTGTTGAGAACGGAATTATCATCGCGACCTGCCCGCACGTTCCCGATCCGCTCGTTTCGTTGGATGCGGCAAAAGGCAAACCTTTGGAAGAGTGCATTAATGATCTTATTTCCGGTCAGGGACTTTACATTAAAAAGAAAAACGATAGATTTTTTATGATCGTTTGCGGCGACCCGACCTGCCCAAGCGCGGTAGAAACTATAACCCCTGCCCCGATTTATCTTAATTATATTTCAGCAAAACATCTTCGCGAATCGCTGCCAAAATCTTTACAGCAATATGTTTCAAGCGGCCAAAGAGATAACGAAGCGTTGATTTACGCAGTCCCTGAAATCTCCGCTCATATATTGGATATCATAAAAAAACTCGACGTGCCGCAGGAACAGGTAATGCTTGAAGTGCTCGTCGTTGACCTTAGAGAAGGCACAGGCGATATGTTCCAACTCGATTGGGATATGCTCGGCTCACACACTAATTTCAGTATGTCAAAAGGGTTCGCCGGTTTCAGCGGACTGGCCGGCTATACAAGCGTAGCAAGAGATTTGACTATGCTCAACCTCACGCTTCGCGCTTTGATCGAAGAGAAAAAAGCAAGCATAAGGTCAAGACCAAGAGTCGCGACATTGAACGGCGAAAAAGCCAAAATTGATATTTCGCTCGATGAATACTATACGATCGTAACCGACCTTTACGGCACTTCGCTTCGTACGGAACTTGAAGTCATCAAGTCCGGCGTTATGCTCGAAATGGTTCCGCACATCGGCGAAGATGGTTTTATCACCATCGACGTTCAAACAGAAGTCAGCGATGTAGCCACAAGACGCAGCACCGCAGGCTGTGCGGGCGATGTGGCAACTTCAAGCGATCTGCCGATCATACGCAGACGAAAAGCTGATACACACGTCCGCGTACGAGAAGGCGACGCTATCGTTATCGGCGGCCTCATCGAAACACAGGAATCTACCAATCACGGCAAATTCCCCCTTCTGGGCGATATGCCCGTTGTTGGCGGTCTTTTCAAAAGTAAACAGGATACGACAGAGAAAAAAGAAGTAATGATTTTCATTACCCCGCAGATAATTAAAGATAATCAAATGGCATTCGCCGACCGCAACACACTGATCAACGGTTTGGAAGAGACTGAAAAACTGCGTTCACCGAATTTGGCCGCGAAAAATGAAAAAATAAAAGCGAAAAAACAAAAAGATGAAGAAGTTAAATCTCTAAGCAAGGCTGTTACGATCCTTGATGACCAGATGAACAGTCAAGACAAGACAACCAATACAGTCGCCAGCAATCAGATGAGTCCTGAAGAAGAAAAACAAATGCTTCAGGAAGCCATCAATCTGCTCGCGGTAGATACACAAGCAAAATAAATGAAATTAACAAGCAAACATATTGTTCTAATGACATTTGCAATAATCACATTGCCGGATGTCTTATGCGCTTTGAATGAATTTCAATTCCAGCCTGATAATTTTAGCCAGATTACGCTTGAGAATATTTCAAATGTATCTGATGTCAAAGAAGGATCTGCTTCCATCACTCTCCTGATTAACGGAACAGATAATAACGCCGTTATCACCGCAGACAACAGCGAAACCGCCAGACTAACCAACGGCACAGACACTCTCGTAACAGAATATAAACTGACATTAGACGGTGACGGAACCGCGAACACAAACAAATCCGGCGGAACCAGTATGTCAGAATACGCATCTTATGATTCTTTCTTATCCGATGGATTAAACATTCAGCGTGTTGCAAGCGATGATGATATATCAGTAACTCTTTATGTTCGTGCAAGCAACCGCGCGGCCAACGCCTCTGATTCAGGCACGTATAGTGCTACACAAACCCTGACTATTGCATGGGATGGCTTATGAAAACTGAAATGAACCAGGCTATCATAGATGAATTGAACCAGGTTTTATCGCCTGACGATGCGATTCTCGATTCTTTCGAGCCGCGGGAGACCCCTTCCAGAAAATCTGGAAAGACGGTTAATTTCAGCAACAGCATCCTTATCGATGTGATCACGGATATAACCAGAGCAAAATTCATCTGGCAATGCGTCGCTGTATGCCTGACGATAGTGGTATTAGGGTCAGCATTTATGTGTTATAATTTATACAGCAGCAATAAAAATCTTAACGACAAATATTTAGCTGCCGCCAAGGCACAGGTCCTGCTTTCGCAGCAGTCAACAGCAGAAAACGAAAAACTCAAGGCCGAGATTATCAAGGCCGAGTTAGAACTTAAAACCGCTCAAAATGATTTGACCACATCGAAAACCGAAGCTGCTTCTTTGCAGGAAAAGCTGGATAATACTTCCACACAGCTTAAAGATTTACAGGATAGAAACGCTGAAGTCCTGAAAATCCTCAACGGCCGACTCCAAAAACTCTCTACATCAGAAACCTCACAAAGACATTAATGCCCAATTGTCATTTCGACCGAAGTTCTGCGTAGCACTGGCGAAGCAGAACGCAGCGGAGAAATCTTTTAAATCAGTCGCGCAGCGATTCCACAACTTTTAACTTTTCACTTTTAGTTTTTCACTTATCCTTCTCGTCTTCTGAAATCTCAAATTTCAAATCTGAAATTCGTTCGTAGGGTGGGACTTTACCCGCCGAAGGTGCGGATTAGCCCAAGCAGAATGAAAAATCAGTCGCGAAGCGATTCCACAACTTTTCACTTTTCACTTTTAGTTTTTAAATTAAATCCGCGCAGCGTTCCAAATTCTGTCTACTATGTTCTAAGTTCTAAGTCTTATTTGTCCTATGTGTCTTATTAGTCAGATATGTCTGAATATCGTGCCGCCCAAATCCCCTTTGTCATTCTGAACAGAGTCCTGCTTGAAGGACGAAGAGAAGAATCTCGTTCGTTTTCCTTTGATCACTATTCGCACCTTTCAAACCTTCTCACCTTTATAAGCCATCAATTCTTTGCCGCCCTTCCATTTTTGTCATCCTGAGTGTAGCAAAGCGCAACGAAGGATCTCGTCTGAAATCTCAAATTTCAAATCTGAAATTCGTTCGCAGGGTGGGCTTTAGCCCACGCCGTTTCGTCCGTCGCTTTAAGGCAAAATCGCAAAGCGATAAAAAAAAATAAAATAATAACCTCGGACAAAGCTCGCTTTGGGAGAGTTTGTTTTTATTTTTTTACAGTGTTCGCAGAACACTCCTTAAAGCAAAGCAGCGTCGAAGCGAAGCGGAGATCAGCGTCCAAACAGTTTACGTACAGTGTCAATCCGTGTCAATCCGTGTTAATCCGTGTCTAAATAATTTCGTGTCGTTTCGTGTTTATTCGTGGTGAAAAGCAACAGCGTAATCCGCGTCTAAAAAAATCTTTGTGGTCTTCGTGAACTTCGTGGTAAAAAAAAACTCGCAATTTCAAAAAACCCATTTTTCAAAATTCCCGCACGTTTTTTCATTTGCGCGCATTTTTTTCGAAAATTGGTGCAAGTTTGAAGATTTTATTTTGTCCCGCAAAAAATCACCCCTCATTACTTTTCTGAAAACAAAGCCTTTTTTAAAACCGCGCAGGCGCACTCTTTCAAAAATCACGAAAAACCATAAAAAAACAGGAATTTTTCCGATTTTTCTATGAAAAAGTCTCGAAAAACTCTGGAAAAGTCCCGATTTTACCCCCATTTTTTGACCCACTTGCGCAAATTTGCAAATCCCTTGCGCTGTTTTTTTTAAGTCAAAGCAAAAATCAGCTTGCACAAATTGCAAATTCTAAGTTCTATTTTCTATATTCTAAGTTCTCATTTATCCTGGTGTCTTATCTTTAAGATATACGAAATTATATCTTTTCGGCTGATGATGCCAACCAGCTTTCCGCCGGATGTGATAAGCACCCTTCTGAAACTATTCTTTATCAGGCATTCGGTTATATCGACAAGATTATCTTCCTCATTGAATGCCACAACGCCTTTGGTCATAAAATCTTCAACTTTGTCGGACTTGTTTTCGGTATCGTACAACAGTTTCAAAACATCTTTTTCCGTGATGATGCCCGCAACTGTCATATCATCATTAACAACCGGCAAGCCGGTAACATTATGGTCAACCAGTGTTCTGATAGCTTCGTAAACAGGTGTCTGCCTCTTTACAGTGATTAGATTTGTGGACATTACCGTTTTAGCTTTGAACATTTTAATCCTTCCAAATTAATGATTTCACAAGTTGGTGCGGCAGCGTTGGTTACAAACTTATTCTTATTAGTATTTTCGGCATTTTAGGAACGCGATATAAATTCGGAAACTACCTGAATCCAATAAAAATGCAAAAATGAGGTAAATCCGGTCTTAAGTTCAAACAATTCGTTGCGAAAATAAACAATATCTAAGGTATAGAGTAAAACATAACCTATTGGGAAGGCTCATTTATGGGCGGAACGCAAGAACTACTGTTGGAAAAAAGCACCCTGCCGGTCGATAATTCAAATTTTTATTTTGATGAACTGCTGGAGGACACTCTCTGTAAATCTTTTCAGGAAAACCAGTTAACCAAAAGAGAGCTGGAGATATTAGACCTTATAATCTCCGGCAACACCAATAAAGAAATATCGCAAAAGATCAACCGTACCGAAAGAACGATAGAATACCATAGAAATCGGCTGATGCATAAATTAGGCACAAAAACCGCCGCTGAACTGGTTAAAAAGGCCATTTTATTAGGCATAGGCTAAGTAGATATAGCAAGAATTAGAGAGAAGAATCATATTAACACACCATATTTGTGCTTCTGAAACTAAAATGGGGTAAAAAAGCATACTTAACTCCTATTTGGACACTTCAACAATTTTTGTTTTTTGTTGCAAAAATAACTGGTTTAGCGAAAATATACCGGTAGTCCCGCACCGATTACTCACTTTCGGATTAAGTGGTTGTGGGAAGAATGGATTTTATGACCAATAATATAATAGGATAGGTGCGGATGGTTTTCATCCTTCATAGATATATTTTTCGTGAATTACTCAAAATCTTTATTCTCACATCGATAGCACTCGGTGTAGTGATGAGTCTGGGCAGTATTCTGCGCCCAATTCAGGAATATGGCGTCGGCCCAAAACAGGTTTTCGATTTGCTCTGCTATTTTTTGCCCGTAACTATGACGTTCGTTTTGCCGGTCGCCGCCCTTTTCGCGACTACACTTGTTTACGGCAGATTTGCCGCCGATAATGAATTTGACGCGTGCAGATCAAGCGGCATCAGCCCTTCGATGCTTTTTTATCCCGCTCTCATTCTTGCCATCGTAATCGCGATCGCAAATCTCCTTCTTAGCTTTCACGTCGTACCCGCCTATGTTCAACGTGCGGATATGGCCGTTAAAGCCGACGCAAAACAAATTCTCTTCCGCAATATTCAGCGTCAGGGTTATTACAGTATGCCTGGCGGACGTTTCAGAATTTATGCCGATGCGGCAGATTTAAAAAATTCAGGTCTGCTCGGCGTTGTTATCGTTGACGATAATCCGAAAAAAGAAAAAAAACTCATTACCGCTGAAGCTGCGAAAATTGACTTCGAATGCACACCAAAGAAAAACGAAGTAAAAGTCATCGCAAAAAATGCTTATCAGGTTGACTCACTCGGCGGCGTGTATTTCAAAGCTGTTTCCGTTCTTGCTGAATTTCCAAATCTGATGTCGGATAATGTCAAGTTCCGCAAAATCGACCAGATTAACGAAATTAAACTTTCGCCAATTACATATCCGCCTATCGCAAAGGTTTCCTACGATGCTTATGAGCAATTAACGATCGAACTGCTCAATCAGGATATCGAAGCCGCGTTCGATGCGAATCAAACTTATGAGCTGCATAACGAAAATACGGTCATTCGTTTCAAAGCGCAAAAAACTTCACTCGAACCAAAAGGCGTTATTCTTCTTGCTGGCAATGCAGAGCTGTTTGAGTATGATAAGATCACCAATGAGCAGACAAAAAATTTCCACGGCGAAAAAATTATGCTCCAGCTCTCAAACGAAACAGAAACAAGACCAAGCACAAAATTAGTGCTAACTTTCCCGGACGCTATCTGGCTTGATCGCGGCGTTGAGTTTATCAAACCCAGATATTCTGCCAGAGACCTTTTCCTGCCTGATGCTATATCATCAAAACTTGGTGATAATGTTATAGATACTGCTGACGCGCATAAATTTCTTACAAAGCCTTCAGCAAGACTCACCGAACTCGTTAAACAAATGAATAAAAGAATCAATGTAACGTTTCTTCAGATCAAAGCGGAAATTCATTCGCGTCTTGTCTTTGGCATCGGATGTATTACATTGATTTTGATAGGTACAGAGCTTGGCATTCGTTTCCGCGGAGGCCACCTGCTCACCGCTTTCGGCATAAGTTCTATCCCAGCCGCGGCACTGCTGATCTTTATTATGATGGGTAAAAACATTACGAAAAATCAGCATTCGTCAGTCGGCGCAGATGCGGGCGTAATACTTATGTGGTCAGGCCTTGCCCTGCTAACTATTATTTCTATTGTGCTTTACAGGAAATTACTCAAGAGCTGATTCGTAGGGTGGGCTTATAGCCCACGCGGTTTTATGAAGATATTAGATAAATATGTCGCGAAAAACTTTCTCACAGGATATGTGATCTCATTCTGTGTGCTGATGGGCCTTCGCATTATGATTGACCTGTTCGTCAATCTCGACGAGTTCACAGAAAATCCAAATATGTCAGCTTTAGAGGTGTTGACCGATATTGCCGTATTCTATGGCAGAAACAGCTTTTTATATTTTCGTGATTTCGCGGGTATGATTACTGTTGTAGCCGCGGTATTTTCACTCGGCAAAATGACAAAGCATAACGAGCTGACGGCCATTATGGCATCCGGCGTTAGTCTCAAACGCGTTATCGCTCCGATTCTGATTTTATCTATTTGTTTCTCGATTGTACACGTGATCGATGAGGAACTT
>MHYA01000114.1:24455-31014 GCA_001825675.1 Planctomycetes bacterium GWF2_42_9
CAATGGCCGACAAACTCGTCCGTTCGCACGATGCATCAGCTAAAGAATTATCTTACGATATGTGGTTTCTAAGCGACAGTCAGGGCAATTTGTTCTGCTCTCCCAAATATAATGTAAAAGAAGAAACTATTAGCACTCCTACAATAATCACACGTGAGCATAGAGACAAAAACTCGCTGCTTTGGGATGTTACAGGCGTAATCAAAGCCGATTCAGCGTATTACGACGAAAAATCAAAATCCTGGATACTCAAAAACGGAATGTTCCTTGCGGTCTCACGCAAACTCACGGACAAACCTTATCAAGCGGTTAAATCCTGCCCAAGCGATCTGGTGCCGAAAGATATTCCTGTCCGCCGTCAATCGATGCATATGGATTTATTGAGTTCGTATGATTTGTTGAGACTTGCCAAACAAAACCCCAAAGATACCGCTAGACTGTATGCACAGAAAAACTTCCGCATCACAGACCCTATCATAAACTTTATTATGCTTATGATTTCGCTTCCTCTGCTTGTTTGCAGGGATCCGAAAGCACTCAAATCAGCCGTGTTTATAAGTTTTTCTTTGACGTCCCTGTGTTATGTTCTTACTTTTACAAGTAAGATTTTCGCTTCGGATATAATGATCGCAGGCAGAGTTATGCCCGAACTTTGGGCTTGGCTGCCAATCTTTATTTTCGTCCCGATAGCATTCATCGAACTTGATTCAATGAAAACATAATAGCCGCAGAGATCAAAGAGAACACAGAGATTTATTTTTCATATTTCCTCTGTGAACTCGGTGTCCTCTGTGACTAAAAATATTCTTTATGTTTATTCCAAATTTAAACATCTCGCTTCCAAAATGGATTCACGATTTCCTTTCCGCCGAGGAAATCATCCTGCCAAACATCGAAGACAGAATGCGGCTGGCGGTCAAACTATCCGAATTGAATATAACTGAAAAAACCGGTGGGCCTTTTGGTGCTGCCGTCTTCGACGATAAAGGCATTCTTATCGCACCCGGCGTAAATCTCGTCGAGTCTTCGCAATGCTCGATCCTGCACGCTGAAATGGTCGCAATCGCCCTTGCACAAAAAACCTTAAACCGTTTCGATTTAAGCGATGGCGGAAAATCCAAATACGAACTTATCACAACAACAGAACCGTGCGCGATGTGTTACGGTGCGATACCGTGGTCTGGGGTGAGCCGTTTAGTCTGCGGCGCAAGAGATGAAGACGCAAGAGCGATCGGATTCGATGAAGGAGCGAAACTGAAAAACTGGAAAGAGGAATTACAGAAAAGAAATATTGAAGTTCGCTGCGATTGTTTGCGAGAGGAAGCAAAATCAGTGTTAAAAAAATATTCCCTCATCGGCGGCAAAATTTACAATTCAGGAAAATACAGCTAATCTTTTAATTTGTACGCATTAATTGAATTACACAAAAATATTTTAAAAAACGAGATTCTTCCCCCTCGGTTTTCTTTCAAGGAAGAAAAAACCTGAAAATGCGGTGGTTTCCGCTCCGCTTCAACACTTTGCTGCGATCCGTTCAGAATGACAGGGTCTGCCTACTTGCGAGGATTGTTTTTGAAAATTTTTCACCGAAAAACTTGACAAAAAAAATTTCATATAAAACGGCCGCATTTATCACAAACCTTCATTTTTAGCGGACTAATGCCGTTTTTGCGTTGAAATAAGCAAGGCAAACTTGACTTTTCCTGCTTTATTTGCTTTAATAACATCATACATTAGTGAATGTATAAGTAAAAAGTTTAGACGGTAACAAACATCTATAAATTGGGGGATGCTTCAGACCGGCTATAAATAAAACTGTTGGGGTATTATAGCAATTTGAAATTAAAACTATAGCAAACTGTAATTAGAGATACTGCGCTTATGAAACCAAAGCGGCATTACTTTCGTTCATCAGATTTAGATGTTAAGCAGTTAGCGATGCTCTATCTATGGAGTACGAATGAATATTTTTGGGAACTATAAGAAAAAAGAGATGACTATTTTTTAAAAGGTGAAAAAATGAAAATGTTTGGGGGTATTATTGCCCTGCTGTTATGCTTCGGCATAACTACGGCACAGGCCGATTATACTGTGCTGATGCAGGAGAGTCCGCCGGGTGCGGGCGAAATTAAACCAGGCGTTGGGGTTCATTCCTTTAACGCCAGCGAAACCATAACTATTACCACTGCGCCTAAGGCCGGTTATCATTTTGTAAGCTGGCTAGGCGATGTCGCGGATCCTACGTCCAATCGAACGCAGCTAACGGTAGATGGGCCTAAGATTATTATCGCGGTTTTTGAACGAGATGAATTTGCATTTGCTGCTTCAGATTCTCCGCAGATAAGTATCGGGCCAGAAAGACTGTATCCAAGAAGCGATTCGTATACGAATAATGTCAGCACGATGAGTGAACCACCGGAATATCCAGACGATCCATATTATCCAGATGACCCAGACGATCCTGATGATCCAGATGATCCTATCCCAGAGCCTTTTACGGTAACGCTATTGGGTCTAGGTACGACTTACATATTTCGCAAACGATTATTGAGAATTTAGAAAATGAGATTCTTCAGAATGACAAAGAGTGTTTTAAAGCGATAGCTTTTAGATTTAGTTGCCCTGCATTAAGCATCAGTCCCCGTTCGCTTAATGCCAAGCGGGAACACATTTGTTCGGGAGTGAGAAGACTGCCGGCGGTTTTAAGCAGACTGCCGGCAATTTTTTTATGCGGAACTGGCTGGTTTTAAGATCGTCTGAAAACTGCGACGATATTTTCGACTTCTACGACGAACAACCGATTATCGCCTTCAAAATCTACCGGTATTGCGCCTTTGGGATTGAACAAAACCTTGTCGTATTGTTTGAGCGGAATTTCGGGCATATTTTCAACTTCCGCCGAGACTGCAACAACTCTGCCGGTAATGGTTGGAATCTCGATATTGTCTGGCAGTTTTATGCCACCCTTTGTTTCCTTTTTGTCCTCATCTTTGCGGATTAGGACTCTTTTGCCGATCGGCTCTACAGTTTCGATTGGCTTTATATCCGAATTCATTGTATCTTTTTCGAGTGTCATATCGCATCAACTCATCTAACTAACAGCATTTATGTTACTTTAAGCCCAAAACTCACTTGCATTATCGACAAGATGCAGCTTTTATTTTAAAATTTAATTATATCATAACTTCTTATATTTACATACGATACAATCTTACTAATAGTTTGTCCAGACATAAATATCCCTATTTAACAGCAATTTTCGACCAAAAACCGAAAAAGTTTCCTTTTGGCTTGAATTTGTACAATAATTTTTAATGAAAGCTCGAACAAACTGCCGATTATATAGTATAAAATTTGAAATCTTCTTCTTCCTCCTCCTGCGAGCAGTTAGCGTTTCTTCACCGGGCGCAACTGCTCGTTTTTTTTAACTTATTATTTTGAGAGAATATTATGAAAACAAAATCTTATCTGCACCTGCTTGTTATTCTATCAACATTCTGCCTGTTTGGCTGCAATACAAGGGAGCAAAATTCTTCTCTAAAGTCCGATTCTTTCACAATCGCTGTTTTGCCGGATACGCAGTATTATTCAGAGAAATACCCCGACAATTTTTCTGCACAGACAAACTGGATAGCGGAAAATGCTTCCGAATTGAAATTGCTGTGCGTGATCCATGAAGGCGATGTTGTAAACAAGAATGTCGAATACCAATGGCAAAATGCCGACAAAGCGATATCCATACTTGATCAGGCTAAAATACCTTATTGTATTGCCATAGGTAATCATGACTGCTTCAATTATAAAACCCGTACGATAAATTCAGATAATTTTAATAAATATTTCGGAACAAAAAGAATCGGCGGCAAAAAATGGTATGGCGGAAGTTTAGATAATAAATCTGAAAATTCATATTACCTCTTTGAGGCTAAAGGTAAAAAAATACTTGTTATGTGTCTTGAGTTCGGGCCGCGCGATGAAGTGCTTGATTGGGCAAATCAGATCGCGTCAAAATACGCAGATAGAAATATAATCGTAGTTACGCACGGTTATATGAATAATGACGATACAAGGCTAAGTCCCGGGGACAATCATAATCCGCACGATTACGTGAAAGAACTTAACGACGGCGAGGATATGTGGGAAAAATTCGTTCGCAAGCACAACAACATTTTCCTGGTTCTTAGCGGCCACGTTGTCGGCGACGGCAACGGCAGGCTTACCAGTTATTCAGACGGCAATACCAAAGTAACGCAGATACTTGCCAATTATCAAATGAAGGAAAACGGCGGTAATGGCTGGCTTCGATTGATGAAGTTTGTGCCTGCCGAAGACAGAATCATCGTGGAGACATATTCGCCGGTTCTGAAAAATTACAACAACGATCCGAATGATTGTTTTGTAATTGAAGATGTTGGAATAGATCGCTGAAACGAAATCCTTCGCTTACGCTCAGGATGACAAAATGGACGCGTGACCAAAACACTCTATACTACCCTGCCGTGGTGACGGCAGGGCTAAACAATGGATTCCTGATTTTTTAATTATTCTTCGGATTCTTTTTTAGTTTTTTTGGCGGCGGTTTTCTTTGCGCGGCCGAGCATTTCATCTGCTTTATCAAGAGTCTTCGGCGGCCACTGGCCTTTTGCCTGCAAATCTTTCAATTCTTCAATTTTCTTGAAGCTGACGATCGTTCTGCATCGCGGGAATTTATTGCAGCCCAGGAACGGACCTTTTTTGCTTTGCCTTACCACAAGCTCGCCTGTTTCGCATTTGTAACATTTAATACCTGTCGGCTCAGGCGGCGGCGAAGGCGGGAGTACCGCACCGGTTTTATCAACCTTCATAATTGTTTTGCAGTTCGGATAGTCGCTGCATCCGAGGAATACGCCAAATCTGCCTGACTTTTTAACCATTGCTTTGCCGCATTTAGGGCATTTATGTTCTGTTACTTCAGCGACAAGCATTTTGCCGTTTTTATCAACAGGATTTGCGAATTTGCAATCTGGATAAGCGGTACAGCTCAAAAATTTTCCATTTTTTCCGAACCGGTATTCGAGCGGTTTGCCGCATTTAGGGCACGTATATTCGCTTGGCGTAGTTTCAGCCTTTGCGTGTTTCATTTCTTTGCCGGCGTTTTCCAAATCCTTTTTGAACGGCCCGTAAAATTCATTGAGCACGCTTAGCCAATCCAAATGCTGCTCTTCAATTTTATCGAGCTGCTCTTCCATATACCGTGTAAACGCCATATCCATAATTTTCGGGAAGAACTCACTCAATTTATCTGTAACAACTTCGCCGATATCAGTCGGGTGGAATTGCCTTTCAAGCTGCTGGACATAACCGCGATCCTGTATGGTGCTGATAATAGACGCATACGTACTTGGTCTGCCGATGCCTTCTTTTTCGAGAGCCTTTACAAGCGAGGCTTCATTATATCGGGCAGGCGGTTTTGTAAAATGCTGTTCGGATTTAATATCAAGCGCGGCAACCTTATCGCCCTGCTTTAACGAAGGCAGCTGCTGCTCGGCTGAACCTGTGTACCAAACTTTTGTAAAGCCATCGAATACAAGAACGCGGCCTTGAGCTTTATATGTACATTTACCGACCGATGTATTGGCGGAAATTTCGAGCGTGGTTGTATCCCATTGAGCGGCGGCCATCTGTGAAGCGATGAACCTTCGCCAAATCAATTGATACAACTTAAACTGCTCTTCTGTGAGCAAATCTTTTATTTCTTCGGGCACAATATCAACGTCTGTCGGCCTGATGGCTTCGTGAGCCTGCTGGGCGTTTTTGCCGGAAGCGTAAATATTGGCTTTTTCAGGAATATAATTTGCGCCAATATTACTGCCGATATATTTTCTGGCTTCGTTAATAGCATCCTGCGAAATGTGCGTGCTGTCGGTACGCATATATGTAATCAAACCCAAAGCGCCCATCGAACCAAGGTCAATACCTTCATATAACTGCTGGGCGATTCGCATTGTACGTTTTGTCGCGTAGCCGAGACGATTCGACGCAGACTGCTGAAGGGTGGATGTAATAAACGGCGGCGAAGGACGCGAACTTGAACTCTTCACCTGTATATCGGTAATCGCAAAATCGGCATTACTCAACGCGGCGTGAATTTTCTTTGCCAGTTCGGCGTTGTCGGCTGAATAAGATTTGCCGTCTACTGTCGCAAGGTCAGCTTTGAATGCGCTGTGTTCTGAAAGCCATTCGTGCTGCTGGGCGATTGTCGGGCCTTTATCTTTTTCATCTTTGGCCTGGGTAAATGTCTGCCAACCTTCAATATATTCTTTCTGTTTGGCAATCTGATTTGTGAATACAGCCGGTATGAGCCAATACTCCACAGGCACAAACGCGCGAATCTCACGTTCACGGTCGACGATCATTTTCACCGCGACGGACTGTACACGCCCTGCTGAAAGGCCGCGTGCGACTTTTTTCCAGAGCAGCGGACTGATCTGGTAGCCCACAATGCGGTCGAGGATTCTTCTTGCCTGTTGGGCCATTACTTTATCGATATCGATCTTGCCCGGTGTAGCGAAAGCCTGTT
>MHYA01000115.1:0-3039 GCA_001825675.1 Planctomycetes bacterium GWF2_42_9
AACCCCTATAAGCACCTGCTGGAGGCAAGAATCGCTTGCCGTCATGGATTGGAAAAAAATACGGATGTGTTTTAGTGTATCTTGCTGGTGCAAAAATGCTGTCAAGTCCGTGATGGAATTTGATTCGGCCATGAATTCGATTAAATCTTGCCCAAACATGTGGAGTTGTACCGCAAAAGCCGCTAAATAAACGTGAAATGAAAGCAGGCTTCTGTTCAATTCTCTCTCGCGCAATGCTTATTGTATTTACCTTGGGCACATCTTCGCCATCTGGCCCAGGAAAAAGCCAGCGAATTCCCAGATATCGCTCAAGAAACTCACATACCGCAAATTTGATGGCCCAGCAGGTGGGGCCGACTATGATGATGTTTCGAGGATCGGTTGAGTCAAGGATAAAAGCATCATCATCTAATTCTGCTATTTGCAGCTGTTTTTGTTTAACAAAATTTGTAAATCCAACATGAACATGAATCCGATTATCATTTTTTGCTTTAGAATCTGTTTTTATCTCTAAAAGAGCAGTTGATGATTTGGCAATATATGCAACAAGAGACTGGGCTTCTTTTTGAACATCCATTAGAAAAATGTCTGATTGATCGTCAGTATACCCTCTGGCGATGGCGTCAGTATAACCAATGTGTTCACTATCACTTGGCCTAATCTCAGCACAATAATCGTCCGGAACAACTATTATTGCCTTAGGAATTCCATTTGAGACAATCTGAATTGAATTGTCACTCGACATATTAAAACACCTTCCACGAGTTATAATTTAAAAGCCTGCTCGCCAGTATGGGGCCGCATCATTAATTACCCTTAATAACTTTGACACACCGACGCGTTTTGATCCTATCCTTATCTTATCATTACGCTTAGTGCAAAAGTCCACGGCCAAAACCTTACAGAGTACAATTCATGCACACAAAATTGCCATTTTGATTTCGTTCGGACTTCAGACAACTACTCCACAATCGTAAACGTTCGCTGTTCTCCAGCAATATTGATTTTGGAATTCATAAAATGGTTATCTTGTATTAAACAGGGTTTTGAAATTTCTAACAAAAGGGCTGATCCGATTCCAGTGAAACTGTGGACGTTATTAACTTCCACGGTCAAAAGATCTCCGGCATTCATCTCAAAGGTTTTGCCATTGTAAAACATTTGGACGCAGCCTTTGACAATGTAGAAGGTTTCATGTTTTTCAGTATGCTGATGGGCAGGACAAGTTTGCTTGTCAAAAACAAACAGGAACTTACCGCAATAACCGGCCTCGATCTCATTCGCAATCCAGTATTCAATTAGTCCAGTATGGTAAAAGTCACCCAACCCAAAATCCATAACAAGCGGCTCCACTGGCGGCATTATAATTCCCCACTCCTGCATCTGTTTTTCAAATGTTTCAATAGCTTTTTGTTTCAGCGGGCCTGTAATAGCTGATCCCAGAACTTTGGTCAATTCTTTCATATTTTATCCTGTCAAATGCCTTTTATATTCTCATATTTGCAGAAGCTCTGATAACAGCTCCAAAAACGACTCACGCATTTATATTTTTCTTTTGCAATATTAAGTTAAGCCAGCATGACTACGAAATTCTTACTAATTCATTTCAGTAAAACAACAACAGAACAGGCGGTTTTTCAATATAAAATCCACCAGTTTTTCCATTCAGATTATCCGCAAAAACCACCTTAATCTGGTTTTTACCTGTTTTCAAAAACATGAGTGGAAAGGATAACATAGCTGATAATGACCGATGATACGATACAATCTCCTTTGGTGCAAGTATAGGACCTTGACCATTAATAAATATCTGTACTTCTTTCTGAGCCTGAACATTGTTCATTGTTAAATATAACCCAACCTGAGCCGTCTGCGGAAAAACGGGAATCTCATAGTTCAATTTGATTTCGCTTCCTACTGGCCTTCCAAATATTTTTACAGGAAACTCATTTTCGCTGGGATAAATTATTTGGTCAGCCTTTATAAATTTATTTTGTGAAGGCCAACTCCTGATTCCTCGCTTATTTACAGCTAAAGCTTTAACAGTAGTTGATTTCTTTATTGCAAAAGGACCTCCATATGTTGAACTCTTTATATTTGGTTCGGTGCCATCCAAAGTGTAAAAGATTTCATATTGAGCATCTGGAAATTGCATCTCAATGGTTACACTATCGATGAAAAAATTAACATTCGCATTTATTTTGACCGCATAAGAATAATTACTGCCGCCTTTCAGGAAAAAATCGAATCCCGTTGCTCCAAATGGGATGGGTAAATATTCCGGATCGTAATAACCTTCCTCTTCCAGAGATGATAAACTCCCGATTTTATTCCATATAACTGATCTGGGTGAAAAATAGTTAAAAGTATAAATGCCGTCCACTCCAGCTTTCCACGCCCTCGCAGCCTCTTTATATAAATCGTGCAGATGAGCCTCTTTGCTGTCTCTATTGATAAAATTGACTCTGTCCGAACTTAAGCAAGCGTATACAGGAACATTATATTCTCTTCCTAGTGAAACCAGATTTTCCCACGGCTCCAAAATAAAATATCCTCCGCCGACAACTATGTCTGCCAGATCTTCTTTAAGCCATTGCCGTACATCTAATCCGGTCGCCTTGTTGTATTCAACTGAACCAGGAATATGGATCATAATTAAAATAGGTTTGTTTCGCCTTACGCCTACAGATTCGGTCATTTGGCGTATCCGGCGTAATAGATCCGTCATGATGTCGCACTCAACCTGAGTAACCGGTCTGCCATACATCTGGGCCTTGAAAAAGGCCGGATGACGGAAAAAATCCAACTCAATCCCATCTATATCGTACTTACTGCAAATATCCTTGGTTATTAAAAATATTTTATCTCTAACTTCGGACAAACTGTAGTCCATCGCTGACCACGCGCCACCACCGTATGGAAAGTAATCTCCTTTTGAGCCCATTAGGCATTCTGGATGATTCTTTTTCCAATTTGAAAATAGCCTCTGCCAGTGGCTATCATGATTATCGTTCATACGCATTGACCAGAATATTTCTT
>MHYA01000115.1:3051-31217 GCA_001825675.1 Planctomycetes bacterium GWF2_42_9
GAGCGAAAGCGATCATTATATCCATTGATTCAGATAAAAGATTCCAGGCGGCCTTGCTGTCGATCTGAACTTTTTCATTATGCCACAATGGCGCCACTTCGTTTAGGTCCGCCTCAGTGAAATTGCCATGATCAAGTTGATTTGTCGCAGAGCTCCAGCAATAAGATATTGTGTCAACTTGTGTACTCTCAAGCCCTCTACAGCGTAAGTTCAGGTATTTATCTTTGGTACACCGCAATTTTAGATAATCTTCTTTGGTACAGGGTACATTAGGGTCCAATCCCATCACCAAAGTCCGGATATCCTCGCCATCATTATTCTGAATTATGCGACGCTGCCGATGTGCCGCCTTTTGTCGCAGCAACACATTTTTTAGGTAATCAGTTGAAACAGAAACTGAATTTGACTCCACTATTTTATCTTCTTTGCCTTGTGCCATCGCAGACAGTACAAAGAATATTCCCATCACCGCCAGCCAAAACCCTTTGTCGATTGCAAACATTTTGACAGATTCCTTATTATAATGCCTTTCCAGCCAGAAACTTTACTTTTCGTTTTTGACAGATTTAGCCTTCCGTCCATGTAAAAGAGTTCACTTTTCAAAATTAATGATCAGACCTTGATTTTGTCTTGCACAATGTCTTTATCTCCTACTGAACCGTCTCTGACCTTCTCATTCAATGTGGACCATGTCAGACCCATATACTTTTCCGGAGCCGGTGTTTTACCAAAGAATTTAATTGAGATTATGCCGACAATTAAAAATGTAATGACTCCTGGGAATGATATCCATTGGAAGCTCAACTCGCCACCGCCATGTCTTGCACAAATATACCAAATGAACATAGTCGTTGAAAAGCCAAGCGAAAGAAGCGATGCTCCCTTAACGATGGACGATATAGTGCCCCATCGGGATCGGCTAAAGATCGAGAGAATAAATAAGATTATAAATGCCGCAACTGGTAGCCCGATATAGCTCAATGGCATTGTGCCGCTCATCCCGCTATGGCTGGCGGTGTACCACCGAACCGCTCCAATATCCACGCCCCAGCAAAAGCAGGTCACAAACCAAATAATTTTACTGGTAATACGATTTGAGAATACTGCAAAATAAAATGATGGAAGAGCTACAACATTTAGCGCCGAAAATATAGCTGCAGCCTCCACAACACTTTGATTAAATTTTCTGGAAGTAACGGTTATTAATAAGGCAAGGCTCATGGTAAATATCGCAATTAATGTAACTGCAACTCTGCATACCAGAACTTGTCGTTTTTCACTTAGATTTGTGTTGAAAAACTTCAGATGGAATTCTTTAAGCCAGACAGCAGAAAGACTGTTCCAACCAGCATTCAGAGCACCCATAGCAGCGGCCAATAGTGCTGATATCAGCAGTCCGGGTATTGGTGTCGGTAAACGAGTCCCGATGAATGTATAGAACGCAACGTCTCCGGAGGTAACTCTAGGATCAGGATGCTGTGCATAATACGTGAACATGGCAAACCCGATCAGCCACATCATAAGAATAAAGGGCAAACTCAATGCCGCATTGGTGAAAATTGCCTTTTTGGCGTTCTCATAAGAACTGGTACTCAACAAGCTTTGAACAGATGTCTGATTGGAACTGGCATTAGTCATTGCCTCGGTTATTGCGCCAATCAACAGAATCCAAAAGCTAAGACGCATATAAGGATCTACGTTATAAAAACTAAGCTCGGCGTATCGTGTTGGACCTCTGCCGTGCTTAAACGAATAAAATAAAACTTCGAAAAAACCACCATCGATATTTTTTAAACAAATGTAGACAGCGAAAATCAGACCACTTAGAAGAATTACAAATTGTACAACATCAGTCCAAATGACTGCCTTCCTACCCCCCAGGATGGTATAAGTCATGGTGACAGCGCCTACAAAAACAATCGTCTTCCAAGCCGGCCATCCTGCCGCACCTTCAAAAACTTTTGATGCTGCAAACATCACCATCCCAAGGTACAGCAGTCGACTCCAAAAGAATATGCCGCTGACCAAAAGGCGAATTCTGAAATCATATCGACGTTCAAGATACTCATACGGCGTGAAAGATTGCAATCGGAAATAAAAACGAATAAAAATACTGAACGCCAAGACAGAAAATAAAGGATAAAAAACTGTAAGCAATAAGAGCGATAAGCCGTGATTAAATATTTCCCCGGGCACCATTACTAGTGAATAGGTGCTCAGCAATCCCATCATATAACTTATGCCTACTACAAACCAAGGCAATTTTCGACCGCCAAGAAGGAAATCCTCACTGGTATTTTGTTTTCGGGAGAACCACCATCCTATTCCGATCACTGTCAGTAGGTATATCCCGATCGTAAAACAATCCCAAGGCCCGATTCTTTCCAACATATAAAAAACCTAATGCTTTCTTTAAGATACTAATAAACAGATATTGAAATATAATAACCCGGCATGGCCGGAATAAAAAGCTGAACAACAAAAGTCGTGACCTAATGTCAAAACGAATGAATACAGATGTTCACATAATATTTTGTGAGTAAATAATTATTCAGATACTAAATAAAGCCGATCGAATATCTAAGTGGGGCAGAGATCAAATCCTGCCCCACCACTTCCGTAAACCCTATTAAAGGCATATTGACTATTTATTGCTAAACGTGCTCTCTTTTACGAAGTAAGCCAAGAACACCGAGTCCAAGTATCGACATAGTTGCTGGTTCGGGTACCTCAGTTATCGTGATATTGTCAAAATAACTCTGGCTCCAGGCATTTGTGCCAACTGGAGCATTGGCGCCGGTTATGACATACCAGCCGTTCGCAAGGGAAGCGGTAGTAAGTTTATTTTGGCAAATTGTGCTGGCACGAATCAGTGTGCGTGAACCACCTGCAGTCAAATTTGTAAAGTAGGTATCATATGTCATCGAGTAAAGGCCAGCAACGGGAGCGGCAATGGTGACTACCATTTCCATCTTGTACCAGTCCCCTGGGTTTAATAAACTCCCTATACCGCTGCCAGCAGTACCTATACCCTCCATGTTATGGCTATTATCATTCACGCCATTCATGTATCTATATGTACCAGAGCCGCTGCCTGTTCCTCTATATATAGCAAGACAGTCTTGGGTGTTTACACCATATGTGGTGCTGAAGTTACCGGGACCGCCCGCAGTTTTGTTAGCATAATAGCTCCAGGCGCCTTCCATACGCTGCGTGGTACCAGTGAGGCTGTCGCAAAAGAGCATGTTCGCATGATTATCCGCAGCATACATGTCATTGGCATTCATGTATTCACACGAGAATACGTACTGGTGGTTGGGATTAATGGGAACACCCGTCCCAAAACCACAGTACAAACCTCCGGTAGCGGTCGTTCTTTTCAGGCTTAAGCTTTGTGAACCGGAATAAGCCACTGCATTGGTAACTATGCTCGAAGAGTTCGGTTGCACGGAATACCGAATCCACGCCGTACCTACATCAGGAGTAAGCCTTGAATATTCATCTTGTGTAAGAGGATAGTCAGTTGTAACCACCGGATCGCCATTTGTATGAGTTTCAAAACCATCATAACCGATTACAAGATCAGCTCTCGCCTGGTATGCATTAAGCACACCCAACAACAATACACCAACACAAACTCTTCTGTACATCATTTTCTCTCCTCTCAAAAAAAAGTATTCGTTTAGAATTTCAGCAGCCACACGCTGCATAGAGAACGAAATCGGATCCTTTTTAAAACATGCACAACTATTTAGAAAAATTCTGTATTCACCAATTAACCTACAGCAACAAGTACGATATAAAATTCCTAAGGCAATAAGTTAGCTGTTTGACACCATTGCGATGCCATTATTGCAAAAACGCTGAATCCGACAATACCGTCATTTCCCAAATCTCTTTTCTGAATAGCCGTTAAATTCATAAAGTTTTGTACTGTCACGGAATTCTGTGAAACATACATGTAATCAAAATAATAGTCACCATAAGCGCCCGAGCCTATATCACCAAGGTAGAAAGCATCACATGGAAATGTAGACGGGGTATAAAATCCAGTACTCGTATATACCGTCGTGATTTCGTCCCATTTTCCAGTGCTATTATTTTTAAAGTACATTGTTGCATTATTCAAATGGCCATTAAGAGGTGAAAGTACAAAACTCATGGTAATGAATCCGCACGGATCGGCATATCCAGTGCCGGGTTTAAACAGGTGCGGCCAGAAATACATCAAAATGGTACCATACAACCTTTCCCTTACCTGTAAAATTGCAGCGTATGTAGGATCATCACTGCTTAATTTCCATCTCACCTGTACTAATGTCGGAATTTTTACATTGAAATAATTGGGGTCGTATTTTTCAGGAGGACCGGCTACATAATATGGATCCTGAATCCTTAGGTATGCGGAAGAACTTGGATTATCATTGCTATGGGGAGAATAGACTTCAAGGATACCCCCTGAATAAGTTAGCTGAGGACTCATTCCATCCCACTTTAACATTGGCCTGCTCTTAGGGGCCTTATCAGTTACATCGTTTATGTCCCAATGTGCGATATCCCATGCTGGCGTTGTCAGAGTATCGGAACGCCCAAGCCAGGACGCCGCCAACAAACACATATCGTTAATGTCAACTTTACAATCGCTATTAAGATCACCGCTATAGTTCTGTCCCAAAATTATGCGATCCTGGCAATCTATAGCTTCAGTTGCTATTCTCATTTTGTCATTATAGCACATTACACCATCACCGCCGCTCGGAGAACGTGGTATAATAAGAAATCCATTTACATCATCACCTTGATTTTCTGAGGCAAGCGGGAAATCAATATCGCCGCGATACCATTTCCCATCAGAACCGTTATTGGTTCCGTGCTTTCTTATCCATGTGTCATAGTATCCTATGCCGCTCCCATCATTCCATGTCTTGACATAGACTTTGATATCTATCCATTTATTATTGCAGTCGTCAATAAGCTGAGTGCCTGCTATTGCCATAGGAATGCCAGCCGCACTAGATCTTGGACCATTTTGCCACATCAGGCTGCCTACGGTCGTGTTATAAAAACCAATCCCGCAATAATTTAGATCAAGCGAGGTCAGTGTACTCAATTTCGACATGCTATCTGCATATATCGCCTCCGAACCTAATTGCCCGGACTGGCCAACAAGATACATAGACCAAGAAGCAATAAACGGCTCACCAGTATGTATAGGTGCAATATTAGACCTACCTACTGCATCTCTCTGACCTGACCCATAGCTGATTCTAAGACACTTATTATTGGAATCAATCGGATCACTTGTTATCCATGGATCGCCCGCGCCACTCGTAGGATAGCGTGTCCACAGACCATTGACATCTGTTACAGAACCATCTCCTGCAGCACTGATTTGTCCAATTGGGAAATTCGAACTTTGGAAATCAGTTTTCATAGACACTTTGGCTATAACTAACCCAGGTACGACAGCCACAATCAGAATATACCATACAACATTTTTTAACATTCGAGTCCTCCATTTATCTAAATTCATAATTAAAATAAATCCTAATTAATTTAGTTGGCTCTCCATAGTTTATCCGTCCAATGCCCTGGTTGCACATTACTACCTGGCTTTGCCTGCCGTATTACTTCTTTGGCAACAGGCGCACAATGTCCATCACAATATGAGACCATAAACCCTGATGGATGTCGAACCGGCAGAGTCCATTCCCCGGATTGCATACCGCCATAACGAACCCAGAAATTATTTAAATAGTAATACGCTTGCGGGTATATAACTTCAGTATCTCTGGAATCACAGAACATCATAACGCTGCTGGGGTTTTTTACCTCTGAAGTTTTGCGTGTACGAGTCGATCGCCAGTCGCCCAAGCCATAGCCATTATCATAGCTCAAAGGAGGGTTCATCGGGCACTGGCCTTGCTGACATGCCACTGAAAAGGCGTAAGTTAAAGCCACTTTGCCATCGGGGAGCCCCTGGCTTGAAGCAATGCCACTGGGATCTCTTTTGTCCCGTTCAGCAGGACACTGCATCTTTTGCCAAACACGGTTATAAGCTTCCTTCTCTTCAAAGCTCTGAAAATTATATATTTTCTCACCTACCGCTTTGGTATTATCGAAATAAGGAGTGAGTCTAGTATACCAGGCGTTTGTAGCATTAAAGTTTCCGTTATTATACCATCGAGCCTGCGTAAAGTGGTCACCATTAGCCTGCGCATATATTTCCATCACCGTACCAAACTGTTTCATCAAAGCCATACATCGTATCTGCATGGCTTGCCCGCGTGCCCTTTGAAGCGATGGCATCAATATAGATAACAACACTGCTATAATTGATATGACTACAAGCAGTTCTACCAGAGTGAATCCTGTTTTTGTCCTTCTCGTGTGTAACATTTCCACATCTCCTACTATGAAACTATAACAATTGGCAATTCGACAACATACGCAATTGAACAATACGGTTCCCAACCACTTGCTCAATTTTCACAACTTACAATTTTTTCGACCCTTGATAGGCGATATAAATATCACTTTCTTTTTTTACTCTGATTCTTAAATGGTCCCAAGGTTTGGCATAAGAAGCAAATATCTGGACCACATAATCTAACTGTTAATTGAAGATGATGCAGCTACCTATTATTTAATGTGGTTCCTTCTTTTCACATTGAATCCTCCAATTTTCAAATTTTTAAACAACTATCAGTGACTGATTATTAATTTTCGATTCAGCTTGAAATACATGCTCTTCTAAATATGGAACGATTTTGATGGACGGCATAGTACTTTTATGATTTTCTATCATCTCAATAATATTCACACATACTATATGGGCTGTATAATCAGGATCAAATACAAGTCTTGCAGGCTTATATTTAAGCGAATTGTCCACGCCTTTTAAACCCAATGAAACAAGCTGGATATCATCAGGATATTTGATACCTAATTCAATCATTCCACATACGATTCCGCTAAAGAGCACGTCATCACCAACCACCAAACCAGCAGGACGCTTTTCTGATTGCCACAGGGATTTAAATGTTTTTCTAGCGATTTCGACTGACGCATCAATTGACAATCTCCAATTCTCATGTGATTCAACACTAAACTTATTCACTGCGTTCTCGAAACCTTGTTTACATTCCGTTTCAGTATGACCATCCGTTCCCTTACAATTTATCAATGCAATCGAACTGATTCCTTTTTTGCTGCATAAATATTTTACACCTTCGTAACCCAAGGCATAATAATCCATAATTACTGCATCACCGATAGTACGATTGGTTATGGAAATGATAGGTATCGAAAATTGCTGGAGGTCGATTTCTTTGATCTTTGCCTCTCCTATCTGAGGCAGATCTATTTTAACTGCTACAGAAAATTTCATAGTTTCTGCATCGTACTTTAATCTTTCAGCAGCTCGCAGATCCAAGTTTGCATTTCCGTGAAATAATTCATAGGTTATTGTACTCCAACCTTTTGACAAAAAATGGGATTCCAGAAAGCTATGTAGCATGCCATGCCATCGCGATGTTAAAGCAGCTTGATCGGATAAGCCCCAGATTAAAGCGACAGTTTTTCTCCCATCCAGCACTTCCTTAGACAAAAATGTGCCTTTCCCCTGTTTTCGGTCCACAATTTTTTTGTCACAGAGGCTTTTAATAGCATTTCTGACAGTGCCTACACTCATATCTAACTGATTTGCGAGATCTGATTCGGTCGGAAGCCGCGACAAACCATTTTGAGTTCCCAGACGGACCAACTTATATAGACGTTTCTCTGCCCTCTGATATAGCGGAAGCGTAGCATTCATTTATATGTTTACCTCTAATTTAGATTCAACTGTATTAAATGTATATTAGCGTAAAAACCCTACTTAGTCAACAAATTTCTATAAAAAACCTTTACTACATTGCCCAATAAAATATACTAAGGCACCAAAATAAAATATAAACTAAACATTAGCAAGATCTTATGGCGTTTTACCATCAATGCTGTTTTCCTTTTCCAAAACAAAAGTATCTTTGAAAAACACTTGCAATTCCGTTTTTTTCCTAATAAGATATACATGTTTGCTGGTCTAAGTCCTATTTTTGATATACATGTTTAAATTTGAGTAATTATGAAAATACTTTTGGTCTATTTACACGAAATCTTAGCTGAGTACAAATTTGCTTTTCAGTATCATTTGTGCACTGTGCTTATTCGGCAGCCGAGTTAATCAGATCGATTCTAAATTATAAGCATGTACATGAAGCAGTTTTCTGTTTTTTTCCAGAAGCATAGCACAATTAAATGCTGTCTGATAACGCGACGCCACTTTTTTGAAGTTTTGTAGAAGTTTATTTTTTTAAGGATTTACCATCATGCATAATCGTATTCTAAAAATAGGAATTATCGGGGCTGAGAATTCACATACTACTGCAATAGCTCAAATTATAAATGTAGATAAACTGATCAAGGGTTTTTATGTTGATTATGTGTGGGGTGAGAATGATGATGCAGCGGCCAAAGCAGCTGAAGCAGGACGTATCCCAAATATTGTAAAAGACACTAAAGATATGTTGGGAAAAATCGACGCCCTGGTGGTTGATCATAGGCACGCACAATTCCACCTGAAACCCGCAATTCCGTTTATAACAGAACGCATTCCAACATTCATCGATAAGCCATTTTGCTATCGTGTTGCTGAAGGAAAGAACTTTTTGAATACTGCAAGAAAATACAAAACCCCTGTAACATCATTCAGTATAATACCAGATCAGAGTAGCTTCAAACAATTCTGCAAGTCTCTCTCCAATGCAGGACAAATTCTCTCTGGAGGTTCTTATGGTCCTTGCGATATCAACAGCCAATACGGTGGCATTTTCTTCTACGGAGTACATCAGGTCGAATTATTACTGAAGGCATATGGCTATAATGTTACCAAGGTCGGTATGATTCAGAATTGTAATGGCTCAACAGGACATCTAATTTATGACGATGGCAAAATTATAACTATGAATTTTATCCGCGAAGGTACTCATACTTTTGGAATCCATGCCCTGGGTACCAAGCAGTTTATATACAAAACTCTTGTTTGGGACAAAGCACAATACTTGAGCGGTATTCGTCGCTTTACAGACATGTTCCGAACAGGACAGGAGCCAGAATCTCATGACCACATACTTAAGCCCGTTGCTATATTAGAAGCCTTGGAAAAGGCTGTTAAATCCGGAAATCTTGAAGTAATTGAAAGCTAAACAAATGATTATTGATTGCCATGCACATGTGTTTGCATTCCCAAAGTTGGCCTCACCTTTTTCCAAAACCACCTGGCTTTCGGCACAGGAACAAATCAGAATTATGGATTCCAAGGGGGTTGATAAAGCAGTGATTTTACCGCTTTCCAATGCTGAATGCTGTGCTGAAGTTCAGAGTTTCGGAGAAATACTTTATATCTGTGAATGTTTTCCAGGAAGATTTATTCCCTATTGCAATATTGATCCAAGGTTACCACAAAGACCAGATTTGATCACAGTCGATCATTTTCTTTATATTCTCGAACAGTACAAAAACTTAGGAGCAAAGGGATTAGGGGAACTTGTGGCAAGAATACCCTGGAATGATCCCTGTATGTTGAATTTACTAGAAGCATGCCAGATTGTTAATTTCCCGATAACATTTCACACCATAACTCCTGATTATGATGGTTATGGAGTTTTAGACTATCCTGGCCTTGAACTGCTTGAGATCGTTCTTAAAAGATTCCCACATCTCAGGCTCTTCGGACACAGCCCTGGATTTTGGAGTGAAATTAGTTCATCACTTCGAATCGAAGATAAAAACGGCTATCCTAAGGGACCTGTGAAAGAAGGCGGCGCGCTTGTAAATCTCCTCCGTAAATACCCGAACCTTCATTGTGACATATCCGCAGGCAGTGGACTTTTTGCCCTACAAAGAGATCCAGATTTTACTTGGAAATTCATAGAAGAGTTCCAGGACAGGATAATACTGGGACTTGATTATGGTTCTGTTAAGAATGATATGCAACATATAGAGTGGCTTAAAAAGGCAAAGCTTGAGAATTATATAAGTGAGTTGGCCTATACTAAAATAACGTCGCGAAACATAAGTACGATTCTTGGACTTGGATTATAAGAGGAGATTGTAAATGCTTGTAAACAAACTTGCGATTGATGGCAACACCCCTGTTCGCACGCTTCCCATGCCAGCTAGGTGTTTGATAACGGAAGCTGAAAAAACTGCAGTTATTCATGTGTTAGATGAAGCAATCGCATCCGGTATAGCTTTTGGATATAACGGGAAATATGAACAACAATACGAAAAACATTTTGTTGATTTCATGGGCGGAGGATTTGCTGATGGTGTTAATTCCGGGACAAATGCTTTGTTTTGTGCTTTAGGTGGATTGCAACTTGATGCCTTATCCGAGGTCATTGTGCCCCCAATCACGGACCCGGGTGGCGTTATGCCGGTTCTTTTTGCTGGCTGTGTTCCCGTTTTCGCTGATTCAGATCCGCGATCGTACAATACAAATGCTGAGCAGATTGAAAAAGTAATGACAGAGAGAACTAAAGCCATCATAGTTGCACATATTGCCGGAGAGGCAGCTGATATGGAGCCGATTATGAAGTTGGCTCAAAAACACAATCTGTATGTTATCGAAGATTGTGCTCAGGCCCATGGTGCAAAGTACAAAGGCAAATTTGTGGGTTCAATCGGACACATAGGGGCATTTTCAACGATGTTTGGCAAACATCACTGTACAGGTGGTCAGGGAGGAATACTATATACACAATATGAAAATCTCCATTGGCAATGCAAGCGGTTTGCAGATAGAGGCAAACCATTCAATTTAGATGGCCGAAATGGAAACATCGTGGCAGGGATAAATTGTAATTCTAATGATCTAGCAGCCGCTATCGGAATCGCCCAGATTACACGTTTACCTGATGTAATTGGAAAGCGTAAGCAGCTCGCGCAAATTGTCGATCATGAGTTAGCTGGCTGCGACAAAATCCGCCTGGGATGGCAAGTACCTGCTGCTGATAATGTATATTGGTTTTTGCGTTTTATATTGGAGACTAAAAGCATTAAGGTTGATAAGGAACTATTCTGCAAGGCCGTTGAGGCGGAAGGTATTGAGGGCGTCATTCCAACATACAGATTTATCAATTGCGAAAAAGAATGGTTCAAGCAAAAGGCCGTTTTCGGTAAGACAGGTTTTCCATGGAACTGTTCGGATTATCACGGTGATCGAAATCCTAATTTCATTTTGACCAATGCTATAAATGTAACTAATTCTCACTTTAACATTTTGATAAATGAAAGTTATGGAGAACAGGAAGCCCAAGATATCGCAGCAGCTTTAAAGAAAGTTGCGAACGCATATTCTAAATGATATGTACACGATTAATGTTAGGCAGGATCAGCAGTACATGAACAATATCACATGATCTAATTGGACGATACTGTCGGCGAAAATCTTTATGGTAAAGATTAAAGAGTATAGCGAGAAAATTCTCAAGATGATATTCATAACGAACTACAAGACGACGAAAGTTTTGAAGCCATGCGAAGAGCCGTTTAACCTTCCAGCGTTTCTTATATCGCCGCAATACCCGACCGTCTTGAGTCATCGATTTGACTCGGTTAGTTTTATGGGGAGCAATAAGCTCAATGCCTCGTTCCTTGGCCAAGCGATTATCCAGCGGATCGCTATCATATGCCATATCCCCGATTATCTTTTCCGGCACGTTTTCCAGAAAACAGGCATCAAGAGTATTTTCGACCAGCGTTACTTCATGCGGACTAGCACTGGCTGCGCTAATGGCGATAGGAAGACCGAAAGCGTCTGTGATGCCCATAATTTGGGTTCCCTTGCCCTTTTTGGTTTTACCCACACCGTCGCCCCTTTTTTGGCGGGAGCAAATGTTCCATCGATAAAACCTTCGCTGATGTCTATACCTCCACGCTCTTTCAAGTCCAGTGCAAGCTCCGTAAGTATCTTGGCAAAGACCTCCGATCTGTTCCACTGCTGGAAATATCGATGGCAGATGCTTTTCGGCGGATACCGATCTGGCAAATCCGCCCATTGGGCACCGGTTCGCAGAATCCAAAGAATGCCGTTGAGGACATCTCGTGGCTCCTGCGGCGGCCTGCCCGACTTTCCAGGCTGTGCTTTTGGCTTGGGAATGAACTTTACAATCCGTTGCCACTGTTCGTTTGTTATATCCATGAAACATATATCGGCTCAAATTAACCCCCAAATCGAGGTTGGGGGATAGGTTCTAGTATCTTTGTTAAAGTTTCAACTAAATTTTGATTAATATTATCAGGTGATGACAAATAAAAAGAAATCATCGAGGGCGCGTATAACAGCTCGCATGAAATCATTAAATTATAAGATTGGAAAGAAATGCAACAGTCCGAAATACTCACAAGTGCACTGTTTAATCTTAAAAAGACTGCCGAACGAATCAATTTAAAAGATTGCTTTTTTGAAAGGTTATCCTCTCCAAAAGAAGAATTTAAGATAACTCTTAATCCAACTCTCAGTTCAGGAAGAGCAATACACATTAAAGCATTCATTTCGTTGCACAATGATGCTTTGGGGCCATCTAAAGGTGGCATTAGAATGACTCCGAACGTGTGTATAGATGATGTCGTTGGATTATCGATGGAAATGACATGGAAAACCGCACTGATTGGTGTACCATTTGGTGGCGGCAAATCAGGATTGTGTATAGATCCAACAAACATAACCTCAGCTGACAAGGAAATAATCCTTCGATCCTTCATTCGCGGAGTCAAGCGGCACGTTGGTCCCGAAGTCTATATTCCGGCACCCGATATGGGAACGAATGAGGAAGATATGGGGCATATACGGGACTGTATTTCTTATTCTAATGGCACATCGATTACAAGCGGATGTTATGTAACAGGGAAACCTATATTATTAGGTGGAATTATTGGCAGACGTGAGGCTACGGGCAAAGGTGTTGTCTATACTATCTTAGCGGCATGCGAAAAACTGGGAATAAATTTGCAAGATTGTCGTGTAGCAGTGCAAGGCTTCGGAAATGTGGGTTCGGTCGCTGCAGCACAATTAGCTCAGTTAGGATCGCGTGTAATTGCAGTCAGTGATATAACAGGTGGAATTCGCAATGATTTGGGCTTAAATATTGAGAATTTAATCAAGCATCTGAAAATCTCGGGTAAAATCTCAGATTTTAAGGACGGTGAGCCAATCTCCAATTCAGATTTATTAACTCTTGACTGTGATGTACTTATACCGGCAGCAAGTCAATCGCAAATAACAGAATATAATGCTGAAAAGATTAAGGCCAAAGTAGTGGCCGAGGGCGCGAATTCTCCGACAAGCCCTGATGCTGATTCAATACTTAACAAAAAGGGGGTTTTTGTCATTCCTGATATATTATGTAATGCAGGCGGCGTTTTTGTTTCATACCTGGAATACACTCAGGAAACTCAACGCGAACAGATGACCTTGCAAGAGGTCGAACTAAGATTAAATAACAGAATGAAAGAACGGTTTATTGACGTCTACAAATATTCACAAAATCACACCCTATCAATGCGAGATGCTGCCATGGAAATTGCTGTGATTAAAGTTACAGAAGCTCTCACAGCCAGGGGATATTTGCCATAATATCCCATTCAAGTTACAAAAACTGATTAATGGAATGCACATATGAATAAAATTAAAATAGGTTTTGTCGGCGCTGGATGGATGGGTTCTGTTCAGATGCAGAGAATAAGGGAAAGAAACGATGCGGAGATTGTAGCACTTCATGAAAAAAATGCTGCAAGAGGCAAAGATGTCCTAAACAATCTTGGTCTTGCGGAAAATTTATTTGTTGATGATTACAAAACAATTTGCAACAATCCTAATATTGATGCCGTTTGGCTGGCAAGCCCTAATAGCTTTCATGCCCCTCAGGCGATAGCTGCAATGCAGGCGGGCAAACATATATTCTGTGAAAAACCCGCCGCCACAAAGTTTGAAGATTTCTGCAAGGAAATAGAACTTGAATATGCTAACTCACATATCATCACTTTTGTAGATTACATTCTGTACTTCGATAGTATGGAGCAACGATTGCGGGAGATGATAAATGATGGTGTTTTCGGCACAATCACACAGATTCAGGTCAATTACCGTCATCCGATAAATATAACAGGAGACAAAGTTTGGAAGCTTGACAAAAATGTAATGGGTGACGCCATAGGAATGGGTATAAACCACGCGATATCAGTTATGGTTCATGCAATGGAAAGTCAGGCCAAGCCAATAAGTGTATATGCCACAAGTCTAAAATCACAGGTCAGAAATTTTGAAGCTGACCCTATTTACAACATTTTGATAAAATTCGATAATGGGGCAACCGGTTTTTGTTTTGGCAATATAGATCAAGGCAACGGCTATGATGCCCATCACAATATTTTTGGAACAGAAGGCTGTTTTGTATTTGATTCCCAGACCGATAGGACACACAAGGTAAGGTACTGGTCAAAAACGAAAACACAGGGCAAATGGATCTGGCCATTAAACAAAGAAAAATGCAATTCTGAAAACATGGAACACCTCGCCTGGCCTGAAAATACCACCACCCCTGATACTGGCGACGTAATAAAGCATCAGACTGGCAATTGTGTTGGCCACTTTCTCGATTGCGTCAAGAACAAGACTAAATCGCCGCTAAGTTTCATAAATTCCCAGGCAATCGCCGAAATTAGCTGGGCAGCCCAAATGAGTGCCAAGCTCAATAGAGAAATTCGGTTACCCTTGGATTGGACTTCGACGAAGATTTTTTTTACTGCTCCTGATTAACGGAGATTATAATCTATTGTTATTTTAAGAATGGATCAACAAGAATAATATCTTTTTACAATCTTATAATAACTTTGCACATTTTCGCGTACTAGGCAAAAACTCTTAGCATGTAAATCCAACTAGAACAACAACTTACATGCAATAGATTTCAAACTTCTTGAAGGCTATATCCGATTCGCTACAATTTTCCGACTATGAAACAGAAGTTATGGCTTACTTATATTCCCTGCTTGGCATATTGCATCGAGGTAAGGTCCCGAGCAACCTTTCAATTACCCGCAAATATTTGAGCCAAATTGAATCCTAGGTGAATATCCGTAATCTTCTGAACCCTCGCCACACTACCATATTTCCGGGTGGTGGGTCGTGTGAGCGATCCATGTAACCGTTGGGTTGCGGGTACTGGTTTCCAGAGAATGAACGCCTTGACCCTGTGCAATGTCGAAAATTTCGGGGCTCAATACCTTCACCGTTATGGTCGGCAGTCTGCCATCCCTTTGGCTTCGCATAATTTGTTACCTCCTTATACGCAAAGTTCTGTTCCGGTCTGGTGGTTAACCGTAAGGAAACACCACAGAAACAAGCTGGTGAATGTTACGATTCGTGTAGCTACGCCAAAGCGATAAAGGCTGCCATCACGGCCTGTCGCAATGCCATAACCAAAACCGGCGGCAATTGTATGCAGTTTTTTTTACAAACGCATACTGTCAGGCGTTATTTGAGGAGTTTTGCATGGTTTGTTTTTTGGTTTGCTGTTATTGGGCATCGCGGGGCAGTTGCCGACCGATTCAAATGTGGCTGGCAGCCCCATAAGTCTTAATTTTGCTATCGAACTTGTCCTTAACAATTAGTCATCAGATCGCATCACGTACAATAAGTTTCGCTTTTTTGTAAGTCGATATAGTAAGTCCTCCATTTGGACGATTGTTTTGTTGTTGAATAAAACTTTAATGGAGGACTTAAAATGGTCAGTGACGGAAGTAATGTATCGGCAAAAGAGTTGGATGACTTTAGCGGCGTGATCAAGATCAATGAAGCCCAGGTAAAAGGTCATCTCGGCTCACTGGTTCGCAAAACGGTTGAAGAGATGCTCAATGACATGCTCGACAAGGAGGCTCAGGAACTGTGTAATGCCGCTCGGTACGAGCGGACTGAAGGTCGCAAGGACAGCCGGGCCGGATATCCCATGAAAACATCTCAATAAGTCAACTGATTCTTTGTATTGAGCACTTTGCGCTAATATCTCAATCTCATGATCCAACGTCTCTAATCGCTGCAAACAATGATTCATCTCAAACAGGTAATTATTGCATATTGCATTGAGAGCAGAACTACCCAGATTAAGGTTACTTAACCAATTCACATGTCGCTGGGTCCAGCAGACCCCTTCGCTATAAATGAACCCGTTGCGAGTCAGAAATTTTTGGAATTGATGCCGAATCCTTTTCAAATTTATCATTGCTGATTCTCGTAACCTGGTTAATTCCCTAGCAGATTCTTGTTCTTCATTGGGCGGGTATACTTCTGTAAGTAGGCCAGCTTCAAATAAAGCAAGCAACTTTTTGGCATCTCGTCTGTCTGTTTTTATTCTTTCGCCTGGCTTTCATGGTATTAATGAAGGGGCTATCACAGAGCACTTACAACCAAAACTTTCAATCAAACGCTGCAAGGTAAACCCACATACTCCGGCTTCATAACAGAATTGCACTTGATTTGTGGAACGCCTTTGAATCTTTTTAACCGCATTCGATATTTCCTTGCGATTATTCGCCACTGTCATCTCAACAATTTCCCCATCTTCAGAAAAAAATGCTGCAATAACATGACGTTTCTTGTGTGTATCCATGGCTACATAGGTTATACTGTTTTTCACGACCGGATCCTTTCCATTGTATGCGGCTCTGTTGCCACAGGGTAATAACCCGCGATTTGAGTGGCCCATACCACCTTGGCGCATAAGCTTTTATCGGCTTATGACGACCCTTTACAATCGCAGGCCGGTCGTTCCATATTTTCTACCTCAGATCGCATGTATCACAATAAATTTAAAGAGAACAAAAATGAAAAGAAACATGGTTTATTTTATAATCGATTCTGCAAGTTTTATTACTCCTTTGCCTGTTTGTTTCTGGATTCGTGCTGAAAAAAATGCCAACTGGGGCAAGGATATGGATGGCAAGGCGGCAGAGGTGGGGAAACTGCGTACAATCAATTCTGGTCGTTTTCGCGGCACGATTGGCGTGAAGTTCACTTTTGGATTGCGATTATATTTGTGGTGCTTATTAGTTCAGGATGCAAGACAGCTACCACCAAGGTCTATTCACAGCTTTGGTTAGTTTTGATCATAATGAGGGTATTCTGCGCCTTTGGAATACGCCTTTCGGGATGTAACGGTCAAAGGCTTTGTCGATCAGGTTGGCTTCTTTGCTAATCCTTTGGCATCATCAAACTCTGCGGAGAACCATTTTTTAATGCTCATGACAAATAACACGCTCGTCACTTACTCTTCTCCACAAGAGTTTTAATCGCCGCTCTTATGTGCTCCGCCAATGAGTCCCACTTCTCCACAACATCAAAAAGCACATTATCGGCGCGCAATCTGCGCGCAATATCGGAACGCAAAAATGTGTCGTTTTCCTGTTCGACGTGCGCAAGGTTTTGTACTTTGTCGCTTTGTTCAAAATGGCCGTTCGTTAGCTTATGTTGCGTTTCTGTATGGGTTTCGTTATTTTGCTGTAAGTCTTTTGTTTCCAGCAGGTTGCGATTCAAATCCCCCCGCCTCCATTCCCCGTACAGAGCAAAAACGATGAATGAAGAATATCTCGCCACAGCTTCAGCGGAGGCGGACTTTTACACACCCTATTTATATGCTCTGAACTACGAACGGCAGCGAATCTGCCCGATCATTCAACTCGTTCACTTGCAGGTATTCTTATATTGGCTATTGCGCAGTTTCCGAAAAAGCCGTGAAAATCGGGTTTATCGGAATTCTGGGCCTCGAGGAAACCGCCATTCCACAAGCAGAACAGGCTTTCACCTTTTTCATCGAGCTTGATCGAGAACGTGCCCGAAGGTATGTAGCCGTATTTTTGTGAATAGTACGGGTGCAGGAAAGCGATAACTTTTTTCTTGAGCGCCTTGGTGTCAAACTGCACTACCGGTGCGCCTTCGGTCCAGGCCATGCCATGTGCGCCGGGGCAATAATAAATGTAGCGTCCGCTGGGACTGCGTTCCATTGCACAAGTATACCGCATCAGGCCAGGCCAGTTTACACCCTTGGCCTTGAGCTTTTCGGTATCAGGGTCGAACGCCCACATCTCGCCCTGTTTGGTAACGCCCCAGAGCAGGCCGTCAGGGCCGCGGTTGAGCGTATTGGCACGCATCATGTCTACTTCTTTTGGTTTTTCAGCGTCGATAACCTGGTGCTTTGCCGAACAATGCGGCATCCTGGTTTCCATTTTTGTAAATCGGTTTGTATGCGGGTCGTACTTGACCATGTGCACATCGTTATCGGGATCGTAAATGTATGACGAATATACATTTCCGGTGACTTCATCGATCATAATGGCACGCCACCACCAGATCATATCGCGGGGCGGATGGCCTGCGTAGAGGAGCTGGCGTTTTTTAATATCCCAGGCCATGAACTCGCCGTAAAACCCTAATCCGTAGAGAATGCCGCGTTTGGTATCAATCCTGTGATAAGGCCATGAGACGCGTTTGACCGGAATGCCGTGATCCGTCATATCGCCGGTGCCCAGGTCGAAACTGAGGATGTGGCCGCCCTCGTAACCTGTGGCGTAATCAGCTTCGGCAGGCTCAGGATAGATCGTCCAGTATGTGCAAAGCCAGAGCTGGTCTTCATAGATATCGAGGTAGCCGTGTATTTTAGCGTCCCGGAGCTGGCCATCGGGGGTGCCCAGCATTTTATGCAGTTCCGGCAGGCACCTTAGATTTTTCGTTTTGGGATCATATTCGACGACATAAAGATGGCCATCGAAGGGATCGGTATCGCCGACGGTTGCATAGAATTTACCTGTGGGCTGATAATATCCCGCCTGGGACCAGTTGGACCATTCACGGGAGTACGCGCCGCTTCCGGCGGTAGATCGCGGGGATGGGCCAAAAAAACGGGGCGAAGCCGGCACAATGCCGAACTCCACAGTGGGCGGTTCTTTGGCTATGGTTGTATCGCCATCCCAATAATGGGCGAGTGATTCGGGCATTTCGAGCATCTTGGTGTCTTTGTCTACGACGACCTTGCCTGAATATAATAATCCGTGCGTGTCCAGACGCTGGGCGATTTCCTTGCGTTTCTGCTCATCACCAGTGAGTACGGCAGGTTCGGGGACTTCAAGGCAGGGCCTTGCGGCGCTATAAATTTTCGGTTCCGGCGAATCGCTGCTTTTCTGGCACATCTTATGACATCCTGAAATGAGTATGCAAACCGCTCCCGACAAAAGGAGCATACTTGGCTTTATGAATAAACGCACTCGCACGCGGCCTGGGCAAATGCTTTTATATTTTCGGGGCTTCCGAAAAAGAAGTGGTCCGAAGGCGAACATATAAAACCTCCGTTGGGCCTGGCGTGAAAAAGCTCAAATACCATTTGCCGCACCAGTTCGGGGCTGCCGTTCTCGAAACCCTTATTCTGATCAAAACCGCCGATGAAAAACAGCTTATCACCAATGCGCCTGTTAGCCTCGGCCAGGTCACAATCCCCGCCCATAGCCGGAGGCGTCATTGTTTCAAGACCGTCGGTACCGTTCTGGGCAACTATTTCAAGCAGCGGCATGAGACCTCCGCATAAATGGTAAACGCATTTTGTGCCGGCCTGGTGAAATGCTTCGTGCTGAATTTTATCGTAAGGCAGGCAGAATTCTTTGTGCATAGCTGGGCTTATTACGGTGCTCGAACCCGCCCCGCCGCCGGTTTCTACAAGGTCAAGCTCGATTGTGTGAGCCAGTTCGATAACCCTGAGCTTTTTATCGAGAAGCGATTTTAGAACGTATTTCATCCAGTCGGGTTTATCCAAGGCGGCCATAATGGATTCTTCAGTGCCGTACATTGTACCGAAACTCTGCCACGGACTGCCCTGCCCGAAATCGAAAAAGCCCGAACGAACTATGCCGCGGTCACCCATCTTTGCTTTGGCTTGGCGAACGGGCGTCCAGTTTATTTCAACAGGCAGCGGGACATATTTATTCCAAATCTCGAAGTCCCGTTCGTCTTTGATCAGGTGCTCGGTGTACCAGTATGTGAATTCGTTCTGGCTGAGCTTGCAGGAAATATCTCCGTCTGGGGTGTGTAATATATTCATCCAATTGACACGGCCCGGCTCGGCTGGGAGTTCCACCCTTTCTATAACATATTTCGCCTGATCTATCGGCTCGTAAATGAACTGGGGCGCGATATAAATAACAGGGTCCATGCCGAAATGGTCGTAAGCGGCAAACTGATCCATCGACCCAAGAAATGTTTGGAGATAATAAGCCATCCAGTTATGCACCTGGCACGGCAGCCTGTCGGGCTTTTGGTTGGCAAGCACAGCAAGGAATCGCTCGCGGCCTGTCATTGCTCCAATGCCCCCAATACCATCGCCTCGATATTCGCAAGCGGCACATTGGGCAATACCGCTTCGTGGCTGGGTGATATTACCAGATCAGGCCCAAGTACGTCTTTGAGCCGCTTGACCTCGTCCTTAACCTGGGCGGGCGTGGCGTTTACCAGCAGTTCCTGCGTGTCAACTCCGCCGACAAACGTGATTTTGCCTTTATACTGCTTCGCGAGCGAAACCGCATCCATTCCCGCGGCCTTGGCCTGGATCGGGTGAATGGCATCGACCCCGGCATCTATCAAAAGCGGGATGATCCGTGAGATCGATCCACAAGAATGGAGCATTACCTTTTTGCCATATTTTTTGGCCAGGTTTATATTTTTTATAAAGCCGGGCAAAATAAATTTTTTGAACATTTCAGGGCTTACGAGCAGGTCAAGCTGGCTGCCGAAATCGTTACCCATGAAGAAAATATCGAATTCGGGCACTTCATTGAAGTATTTTTCATTGGCCTCAAGATAAAAGTTTACGGCATGTTCGGTAGCTGCCTCGACGACGTCGGGATTCGTGTGCATTTTCATGAAATACTCTTCCATGCCGAAAAAATCACACATCGCATGAAAAAAGCAGGTCCACATACCTGAAAATACCGCTTTGTCGGGGCATTTCAGTACAGCAGTTCTGGCTTGAGTGAAATCCAGGTAGCGGGCACTTGGCCAAGCGAATTTGTCGACCTCGGCAGGATCCTCGCAATCCGCAAAAAGCCCACGCTCGGCCAGGGCCTTACGCCCCTCGTACAGATCCCACATGGGCTTACCCTGCGGGTGCTTATAAGCGTTATTATGCTCAGGGAGAACCCACCTGCAATCATCGTTAAAATAGGAAAACAACTCATCTTTTGCGCTAAGCCCCAGCGCCTTGGTATAAATCTCTACCGTAGCCTTATCGGGGTTGCCCAGCCATAATCCGCATCTGTCGGCACCGGCTCTATTGAAAATGGTATTGATCCGTTCTCGACTATTCATGCAAGACATACTACCCCGGTACCGGGTTTTATGCAAATGAAAAATCGTGCATGTTTATTGATATTTATTGACATTTAGTATGATTTGGTTATATTTAGTACATGCTTTTACACGACCAGAAACTCGAACAGATTCTTGATCTTGTCAGACTCCAGCCTTACTGGACCAGTATAGAACTGGCGACAAAACTGGGCATCAGCAGGTCTACAGTGCAGAAATGCCTGCACGAACTCCATCACGCTGGGGTGGTCGAACGCATCCACGGCGGCGTAAAACGCAAAGACAATCAATTCTCCGCACCGGTGCCGGTCGATCAAAGGCTGAGTGAAAATTCCACGGCCAAGGAAAAAATATGCTCCGAGGCGATCAAGCACATTCCGGAGCAAGGTTATATTTATCTTGATGCGGGCACCACAACTCTTCCGCTGGCACGCATGCTTAACAATCGCAATTCAAAACTGGTTGTTGTAACAAACGATATCACAATAGCCTCCACACTTGCCAAATGCCAGGTTCGTCACGTTCTTCTCGGCGGACAGGTGCACCCGGTGACGCAGTCTATCAGCGGCAGTGCCGCACAAAACCAAATTGGCGATTACCAGTTCGAGGCGTGCTTTATGAGCGTAGACAGCATTAGTCCCCAGGGCAAGGTTTGCAGCGCCATTTCGGAAGAAAGCATGCTTAAAAGGCGTGCGATAGAATTGGCCGATAAAAGAATATTGCTGGCTGCGTGTGAAAAATTTATCAAAACTTCCGGCTGCATCGTGTGCGGCCTGGGTGAATTTGATACATGGATCACTGAAAAAACAACGCCCGCGATCTCCAAACTTTGCAAAACTTCACAGGTTAAACTTATTTGCGCATAGATAGGATTATTATGGATTACAAAGGTAAATTCCCGATCTTCGATCCCAGGGCGATCCAAACGTATCCCGCAAGTTCTAGGACGAACAAGGTAAAAATAAAAGACCTTCTTGAGCCGGCAGCGGCGATGCAAATGAATATCGATCTGCCGCAAAAGACAGTTGCGGATATAGATACTATCGCGGCCGCGACGGTTGAAATGCACAAGGCTGGTAAGCCGGTTATTCTGTTTACCGGTGCGCACCTTGTAAAAAACGGACTTGGATTGTTAATAGCGGATTTGATCCGGCGAGGCCTGCTGAATATGGTGTCTGGAAACGGTGCGACATCTATTCACGATTTTGAACTGGCGCTTTTCGGCGAAACCAGTGAATATGTGCCCCAGGCCCTTGAGAAGGGGCAGTTCGGGATGGCCTACGAATTCAAGTACATCAATGCGGCACTTTCGATTGGCAATAAGTATAAGCTCGGTTACGGCGAGTCACTGGGCAAAATGATATGCGAGCAATCTTTCCGGGATGAGGTTATGAGCACCTTGGATCCTGCTGACAGCAAGATGGTTTTCAAGAATCCGGAAGTGAGTATGATCGCTGCGTGCAGGGACAAGGGCATTCCCTTTACCGTGCATGTCAGCATCGGGACGGATGTGATCGATCAGCATGCCAACTTCGATGGCGAAGCAAAAGGCGGATGCAGCGGCAGAGACTTCCTGATATACACAAGCCAGGTAGGCAAGCTCAAAGACGGCGGCCTTGTGCTTAATATCGGTAGCGCCATCACCGGTGCCGAAGTTCTGCTCAAAGCGGTTTCCATGGTTGCCAACGCGGGGTCGGGGCCTAAAGGGATCATCACAGCGGATTTCGACCTGCGATCCTTCGACCCGAAGCAATCGGTTAACGAATCCAGCCAGGGGTATTATTTCCGTGATCAAAAAAGCGTTGTCACGCGTATCCCGGAGGCTTTTGGCGGCAAAGGCTGCTATATAGAAGGCAATCAAAAGCAGACTGTCGTGATGCTCTATAAAAAAATAATTGAAAAACTTTGATCGGAAAAAAAATGCAAAATGTAATCTCAAGTTCGATCGCGCTTCACAAGGAGATTCTGGCCAACTTCGAAAAGATCGCAGTCGAGAAGATATCGGCAGCGGCGACACTTGTATCCGAATGCTTCCTTTCGGGCCACAGCCTGTATCTATGCGGCAACGGAGGTTCAGCGGCGGATTGCCAGCATATCGCCGGTGAGTTTGTGGGCCGTTTCCGCAAGGAAAGACGCGCCCTTCCGGCTGTTTCGCTTAGTACGGATAGCAGCGTGCTTACATGCATAGCCAATGATTACAGCTATGATGATATTTTCAAAAGGCAGGTAGAGGCATTGGTAAAACCAGGCGATTGCCTCTGGGCGTTTTCCACCAGCGGAACAAGCCCGAACATTATCGCAGCAGCGGCTCTTGCCAAAACACGCGGCGCAAAGGTTCTCGCCTTCACAGGCAAAGCCGACAGCCCGCTTGAACAAATGGCGGATGTCTGCATTTGTGCCGCGAGCACTGTCACAAGCGCCAGCCAGGAAATACATATCCTAGCCTACCATATTATCTGCGACCTAGTCGAACAAACAATTTCTGAAAGAAAATAGCAGTACCATTATGAAAATCGAAAAGCTTCAAGAGATCATAAACAAAATAAAGGGCGTAAGTGTAGCGGTGTGCGGCGATTTCTGCCTGGATGCATACTGGATTTTCGACCCGTGCGGGGGCGAAGTATCCGTCGAGACCAGCATAAAAGCCAATGCAGTGCAAAAGCACTATTACTCCCTTGGCGGAGCATCGAATGTAGTCGCCAACCTGGCGGCACTATCGCCGAGATCGATCTCGGTCATCGGGGTCGTTGGAGATGATATTTTCGGCAGAGAACTCCGCCGCCAGCTCTGTGAATTGAACGTCGATACCACAGGACTGGTTATCCAGCAGGATGACTTTAATACATTCACCTTCGGCAAACCCTACCTGGATGGCAACGAACAACCGCGTATCGATTTCGGTTTTTTCAACCAAAGGTCGAGACAGACTGATGAACTGCTGCTTAACCACCTTCGGCGCACGCTCGAAAAAGTGGATGTGCTGATATTTACGCAACAGGTGCCTGGAAGCCTCAGTGATTTCTTTATTGATGGCGTCAACTCGCTTTTCTCGGAATTCTCTAATAAGAAGATCCTGCTTGATTCACGGCATTACGGCCCCCAGCTGGCAAATGTGCTCAGGAAAACCAATGCTGTCGAAGCGGCAAAATTATGCGGCGCAAATGTAACTTACCGCGACATCATACCGCTTGAATCCACAAAGGAGTATGCAGCCAAAATTTACGAAAAGGAAAATCGGCCGGTATTCGTGACCCGCGGTTCGGGTGGCATAATCGTTTCCGATGCCGGCGGCATCCATGAGATTTCCGGCATTCAGCTGATGAAGAAAACCGATCCGGTCGGCTGCGGCGACACGACGATCAGCGCACTGGCACTGACGCTTGCAGCCGGTTCTGAGCCGGTTGAGGCTGCACATTTCGCCAACTTCGCAGCCGCCGTAACTGCCCAGAAATTGTTCACAACCGGTACCGCCAGCCCGCAGGAGATACTGGGTATCGCGTCCGATCCTGATTACATTTACCAGCCGGAACTTGCAAATGACAGACGCAGAGCCAATTATATTGCCCACAGCGATATTGAGCTTTGCTATCGCAGGGAAGCCCTCCAGCTTGGCCGCATCAAGCACGCGGTATTCGACCATGACGGCACGATCAGTACGCTGCGACAGGGATGGGAAGCGATAATGGAACCAGTGATGATCGAAGCCATTCTCGGCGACAAATTCAAAACAGCTGACGAAACCTTGTATCACCGCGTCCGCTTGCGAGTGCGTGATTATATCGACAAGTCAACCGGCATCGAGACGATCAAACAGATGCAGGGCCTGATAGACATGATCGAGGAATTCGGGTGCGTACCGCGGAATAACATACTTGATAAGTTCGGCTATAAAAAAATATATAACGATGCGCTCATGCTCATGGTCAACGACCGCGTCGCACGTTTCGCTCGCGGCGAACTGAGCCTCGGAGATTTCACGATCAAGGGATCGCTTGAATTCCTTAGATTTCTCGCGGGCAAGGGCGTGCGGATATATCTTGCAAGCGGCACCGATATGGACGACGTTATCAATGAAGCAAAAGTACTCGGTTACGCCGACATTTTCGATGGCGGCATTTACGGCTCCGTAGGGGATTCGAGCACGTTCAGCAAGAAGATGGTGATCGAGCGCATAATGCGGGAAAACCATCTGCACGGTTCGGAACTGCTGGTCGTCGGCGACGGCCCGGTGGAAATGCGAGAATCACGCAAGCGTGAAGGCATCGCCCTTGGCATCGCAAGCGACGAAGTGCGACGCTACGGCTACAGCCTGGAAAAACGTACCCGCCTCATCAAAGCCGGGGCGCATATTATTATCCCTGATTTTTCACAACTGGACCAAATAGCCAAACTCCTTTTTGCTGCGGATTAACATGACACCAAGAGAAAAATTCATCGCTGCACTTGAACGCAGGCCCATCACCGGCAGGGTCCCGCATTTTGAACTGGTATTTTTTCTTACAATGCATGCCGATGTATGGCGTAAGGCGGGTAATTACTAAATTGCGCGTGTTGTGCCGCGCATAATTACAGACGGTTCAATCATGAAGGTTTGACGGCCGATATCTTCGCCATTGATCAGTTTTAACAACACACTGGCTGCTTGCCTGCCAACATCTTCAAATGATACCCTGATCGTACTTAGCGAAATAGCAGGCAGCGCACTGGGTTCACAGTCCTGCAGTCCCATCACAGAAACATCATCCGGCACCTTAAGGCCGTGAAGTTCGCATTGTGCCAGCACGTCATACGCCAGCCAGTCCACCTGGCACACCACCGCGGTAGGCCCGTCACCGCGTCTGACCTGATCAACAACATCTGCCGCAAGCTGCCGATTTATTTGTTTATTCCATACCGCCAGATCCGGATGAAGTACGATCGGCTCAAGCCCAGCTTCTCCCATAGCCTTTCGATACCCGTCCTTGAACAGCTCAGTGCTTTCGAGCTTTGCGCCGGCAGTTGCATAAATTATGCGCTTGTGTCCTAGCTTCTGCAGTTCATGTGCAGCCAGAAATGCGGTTTTCTCGTGATCGCCGCGAACAACCGGGCAATCTACCCCGTTCAAGCCGCGATCAACAAAAACCAGCGGCATCGAATAATTCTTAATGATAGATTGATATGCTTCAATGTTCTCTTCTCTTCCCGAACACGCAGCGATAACACCATCGACCCGCTTGCCGAGAAAAAGGTCGATTTCGCGTCTCTCACGTTGGAGGTCATAGTTGTGCACAGCCAGCAGCGGCGAAAACTCCGGCCAAACAACTTCAGTTATGGCTTCAAGAATGCGTTCATAAAAATCCCCTCGCAAAAGCGCCACGAGCACCCCGATCGCGTATGTCTTACTTTGAGCCAGCCCGGCAGCCAGAAGGTTAGGCCTGTAACCCATTTCCTGCGCTACCGCCCTGATCTTATTGATCGTTTCAGGAGAAAGCGAACGCTTGCCCGGGTTGCGGCCGCTTATTGCGTGCGAAACAGTGCTCGCGGAAAATCCGCTTTTTTGAGCAATCAGTTTTATTGTTATAGCCATTTTAGTTCAAAACCAATGTATTCTTTAAAGTCTTGAACTTTATAACGCATAAACGACGTTAAATCTAGAACTTTCCGTAAATGATATAAATTTTTCTTATGCCTTGTTGGCACCTCTACCATGCAAGCTGTACCTGGTTTCCAGGATACACGACTCTCAGGCGGATGTCCTTAGATTTTACATAAGTAACATGTCCATCAGCCCAGCCCACCGGATTGTCTTGTGTTTTCAATAAAGTGGGCGGAGCATCGGGCCTCATTATAGGATTCCATTTCATAGTGCTTCCGCCATGACCGTAATCGCGGAATTTGGTCGGCCCTTTATCGCACATGAACAAGTGCGAAATGAACGGGCTCGTAGAGGTACCTTCAGCTGTTTGCGTTGCAAACGGTTTGGCACCGTTATGGTATGTACTGGGCAATGCGCCGTAATAACGGTAATTAGCATACCACGCGTAAGGAACACCTATAAAGCGCGGCAGTTGCTTGGGACTGGTATTGGGTCTTACAGAATCCCAGCCGCCTTTATCATTAGCTCCACCATAGAATGCTGTATACCATTTGGAATCCGCACACATTCCCCAGTCATTAGGCGATTCTTTTGCGAACTTGCGTATTACACCGCACTGAAAAAGTTTGCCTTCAGCGATATACGGCTTCAAAGCATTATAAACTTGTTCGATTTCCTGGCCTGCAGAGTCCAGGCTCAATGCATCTCTGACCAGCCAGGGTACTGTACTGTGCGATGGAAATTTGCCCTTGGCGTCAGTCGCCTGCGCAAACGCCGCCAAATGCATCTGTTTCACATTGTGCATACATACCACACGCTGCGCAGACATTCTCGCCTTGTTAAGTGAAGGCATCAAGATCGAAAGCAGCAGTGCGATAATGGAAATGACAACCAGAAGTTCTACAAGCGTAAAGCCTTTAGTTTGCTTCATCTTTTCCTCCTGCGGTAAAACAATAGAGAGGCACTTATTTCTGAACTGTTGAATCGTTTCAACATCTATAATACATCGACCAACAAGGCCTGTCAAATAAATTTAATGCTTTGGATTAGTTTCTTTGATTTTCTACTGCCGCTTTAGGCTTAGATTCCTGCTCGATCTTGTATTTCTCGAATTCGCCATACGGCAGAATTTCCTCGGGGTGGTCT
>MHYA01000115.1:31278-32457 GCA_001825675.1 Planctomycetes bacterium GWF2_42_9
ATCTGGCGAGTTTCTTTTCGTCTTCAGGCCTGGTGAGATAACTGACCAGGAAATAGGCGACAACTCCCGCCGGAATATAAAGGGCGCTTTGATACCAAACCGTTGCCCATTTAGCATGAGGCACAACCCCTGCCCAATCGCGAAGATGCATTACGATTGCACAAAGCCAGGCGGTATCCGGGGTCTTCGCGCTTAAAACCATATCCGCCCAGAGCCACAGCGCAAACGAAACAAATATCGATGCCCATGCTCCCCAACTGTTGCCGCGTTTAAAGAACAACCCAAGCATCATCGATGGCCCTACCATTGCCGTCAGTTTCCACCAGAATTCGACAGACTTTGTTACATTTGTGAACATATAGGCCACGCCCAACCCCGCCATGACCAGTGCCAAACCACTGAGTCTTGCAACCAGGAGATAGTGTTTATCCGATGCACCAGTTACTATAAATTTCCTGTACAGGTTTCGCGTAAAGATAGCAGATGCGATCACCTGCAATGCCGAAACCGTACTCATGCCCGCCGCGAAAAAAGCCGCGATCATCAGTCCCGAAAATCCCACCGGTAAAAACTCCCTTGAAGCTCTGCCAAAGACCATTTCAGGGTTTTCCATATTGGGCCATATCGCCAGCGCAAAAAGCCCCACAAGTGCCCATCCCACGGTGCAGATACGCTTCATTAATGCTCCGAAAAGGTTGCCCCATTGCAATGTCCTTTCGTCTTTAGCAGCCTGGAGAGTCTGCACCGAGCCTTCCGCAAGATTGCCCAGCATGCCGTTAATGAACAGCATGAAAATGGCAAAGAGAGTTATTGAGGTCGACGGATCGCTTCCGGCAGGCATCGCAAGTGAAAATTTATCCGGCGAGAGCACCTCGTGAAGCCCTGCCAGCCCGCCCGCCTCACTCCACATCGGTGGGATCAGCATGAACGAAAGCCCGATTATCAAAATTCCCTGGAGAACATCCGTCAGCGCCGCGGCTATCATGCCTCCGACAGCTCCGTAAAGCAGCCCGACGATTCCGGTCAGCGCTACTGTAAAATTTTTGCTTACCGCACCGCCTGTAATGCCTTCACATATCTGTCCCATGCCCAGCAGGATCGTCCCCGTCGCCACCGAAACGCTGGCCAGGCAGCTTATACTGAAAAACGGAGCCAGCCCTTTGCTGTAACGCAGATCAA
>MHYA01000116.1:0-1176 GCA_001825675.1 Planctomycetes bacterium GWF2_42_9
GTATGCCTTTATGACTGTTGGTGTCCAGGATAACTTATAAAGATGATAATCCTCGTTTAGATTCACAGTTTCATCAATAGCGATTCCATGGTTGGCATAAGTATCCATATAATCCCAATGCATATAAGAACTGTGCCGTTTGTTCGTAAGACCTGCGTTGATGGCCGATTTCATTCCCATTTCGAGAACGTCCATTTCGCCGCACTTGGGCCATGTATGCGAACCGATATTATTACCTAGCAGCCAAAACGCAGGCCAAAGACCATTTGCCAAATCAGGTACTTTTATGCGAGCTTCGATTGTTCCATATTTGAACGCAAATCTGCCTTGGGTTTTCAAACGTGCGGAACTAAAAGACATTCCTGAACCTTTGTAATTTTCACGAAGTGCCTGAATTACAAGTTTACCATCTTCGATATAAGCGTTTTCAGGGCGTGCGGTATAATATTGCAGTTCGCCGTTGCCAAAACCCCAACTGCCTGTATCATAAGTCCATTTAGTCTTATCGATCGAAGTTCCGTCAAACTCTTCCGACCAGACAACACCAGCATATATAGGATTGATTGCAGTAATACTAACCAAAATGGCTGTTATGATATAAGCTTTCGTTGATTTTGAAAACATAGTCGTTCCTTTGTTTGTAAAAGCTAAAGCTGCGGGTTTTTATGCCCGCAGCCTTAGAACTGTTATTGTTAATTATTTACGTTTCCTTAAAAGTAATCCGCCCAATGCAAGCAATGACATCGTTGCAGGTTCGGGAACAACTGTATCAACATACATATAACCTGTTGAACCACTGAATGCGCCGCCTTCGAGGCGAATTGAAATATAAGCACAATCAGCACCAGTTGGAGCAACTAAACCAGTCTGGCTGAATTCCTGATAAACTGAAGTCAAAGATGTTCCGAACTGAGTCATTGGGCCGACTCCTTTTACTCCGCCGCCATTGCTGCCGTCGCCGTCAAGCCATTGAACCTGGAAAAACCCTACAACGCCAGGGCCTGCATAACCTTTTGCAAAGAAACTGAAATCGTAAACCTGTCCGGCAACAACCGAACCAACTGCTGTCTGCTGCAGAATTTCAGCTTTTGTGCCTGTTTCCGCGATATAGTTAATAAAAAATTTCTCTGCATAAATTCCATCAAATGCTTCTTCTGCTAAACGTTGCACAGTCGC
>MHYA01000116.1:1189-7765 GCA_001825675.1 Planctomycetes bacterium GWF2_42_9
GCGTTTTCTGTCCAACTGTCGGCATCTGTACCTGCTCCTGTTTCAAAACCAAAATTCGATACAAGACTGTTCAAAGAGATGTTCGCGTTCGCTGCAACTGCCAGACATAAGCTCAACAAAACTATTACCTTCTTCATTTTTTGTGTCCTCCATTAAAAAGTGTTTAAATATGTTTCATTCACTCTTACTCTCTTATTAATACTTTCAACATTCTGATTGCATTTTGAAAGTATTTTAATCGTGCTGCTGTTTCGATCTTTCGTGATTGATATTCGTATGAAATTGTAAAACAATTCATTCGATGTCGTAAATTAGCACTGTTGCTATCTCTTTAGCAACCGTTTGCTGATTTTTCCATTCTACTTTTTACTTCCCGTGTTGTCAATATAGATTTTAAAATTATTTTAATTTTTTTAATTAAAGATATTGTATTCTTTAATTGATTCTCACTAAATTTTGGGCTTTCCTCTGCGTTTTTCCAATTCTAAACGTATTTGCCTAGCTTTTGATTCAGATATATCAAAAGTAAGAATTACCAGAATAGCAATCACAGATGTAATGATCGTTGTTCCTACATCGAATATGCGTAGAATGATTAGAGTTTTTTCTGATTGAGCAGCCCCTAATGCAACATCGAAATCGGATGCATTAAGCATCAATCCCGTAAGCAAACCAGCGACAGACATCCCAATTTTTACCATCCACCAGTAAATCGCCCCAAACATTCCTTCACGTCTTTGGCCTGTTTGCAGCTCATCATAATCGCAGACATCCGCAACCATTGCACATACCAATGTAAAGAGCGAACCAATTCCGAAAGAAATAAACGGACAGGAGATTAGCAATAAATAAGGATAGTTAGGATTGTAACCGACCCACTTCAAAGCGTATCCTATTAAAGAAAGTGAAATCGTCAGGACTAATGCTTTTTTCTTTCCAATTTTTGTTGAAATCCACGCCGCCAGAGGAATAACGCCAAGCGTACAAATTGAAGTCGTTGTGCCGAAAGCACCCTGCAAAACTCCTGCTTTGATATTGTCTCCGCTAAATACATAATAAATCATTACGTATAATGAAAACGATGAGCCAAGCTGGAAACCATTAAAAATCAGAAATGTCGCTGCACACAATTTTACAAATGGCCGGCATTTAAATGTAATCGTGAAACCTTTAAAAAATTCCACAATATTTTCAATAAAACTTTTTCTGTTTTTCTTTTTGGTAAGCGTTCCAAAATACTCTCGCGAAAAAATAGCAGGCACAATACCGCCAATTATTATAAACAGACCAACTGCAATCGCCAAAACTCGCGCACCCTGTACTGGGCCTGTAAACAGTGTTTTGCTATACATTATCGCATAAAACCATGGAACAGTAATCCAGGCTATTTGCCCTGTCCAGTTAGCAACTCCCTGCAATCTCGTTCGCTCGTGATAATCGGGAGTCATTTCGAATCCAAGCGCAATAAAAGGCGTAGCATATATAGTATAAGCACAGAAAAAAAGACACGAAGTGATAAGGAAAAAAAAGAAATAAAATCTTTCGCTATAACCAGGATATAACTGCCACATTAAAGCGAAAATTAGGCCGGATAAAATCGCTCCCGCAAAAATATATGGTCTGCGGCGTCCAAATCTTGAACGTGTGTTGTCAGATATGTAACCCATTGCTGGGTCTGTAATCGCATCGATGATTCGCGGAATAAATGCAATAAGTCCGACAAGAGCAGGGTTCATACCGAGTCCGAGATTAAGGACCACAACCATAGCAGGTAATGCTGCGGCCTGCATATTATTGACTAGCATACCAATCGCATACGCAGTTTTGCTTTTGAAAGGAATACGGTCTTCAGCGGCTGTGGTGAAATTTTCGATATTAGTCATTTTTGTCTCTTTTCATCGTCGACTCCTATCGCTAAAATACCAATTATAGATTTATTGTCAATAGCCGCTTGACAAAAAGAACCTATTTTTTTATAATAGCAATCGGTTGCTAAAGTATTACAAAACTGATAGTTTTTGTCTCTGAATTTATTTGCGGAGAAAAATTATGAAAATTTTTGTTTTTATAGTCTCAATTCTGCTCTACCCAGGTGCATTGATGAACGCTGGCGAAAATAAAGGTTTCACCGTCCAAAAAGATCAGCAGGACAAATTCTGGTTCGTTGATCCGGCAGGCAATAAATTCCTCTCTATCGGCATTAATAATATAGTACCGGCCGCCTGGGGCGCAAAACCCAACACAAAATATTATCATCCTGTTGATACTGAATTTGGTGGAGATTTTGAAAAATGGAACATCTTCGTTACAGACCTATTGCTTAAAAATAACTTTAATACTATCGGGTCTTGGTCTGATCCTCGCATACATTCTTCAGGTCTTTACTCTACTGTTATATTATATGTCGCCGGATATGCAGACGACAGATGCCTTGAAGGTTTAAGACCTGATTTCGAAAAGGAAGTCGAAACAAACATTCAGGACAGATTATCCAAACAGAAATATCCTAATGCAATTATGGGCTTCTATCTTGACAATGAAATGAAATGGTTCGGCAAAAGCGCGTGGGATGTTTCACAAAATTATACATTGCTCGAACTTGCTATGGATATGCCTATACAAGATTCCGCGCGAAAGGAAGCGAAAAATTTCCTGATCAAAAAATACGAAACGCCTGAAACTTTCAGTAAGGCGTGGAATGTTCCGCTTGAAAATTGGGACAATCTGACAGCAAACACTTTAAGAGGCTCTATCAATAAGGCAAGTATTAAAGACAGAGATGAATTCACAGAATACGCCGCTGAAAAATTTTTCTCCGTTTCGGCGAAAGTTGTGAGAAAATTAATTCCCGGCAAATTAATCCTGGGCGCACGCTTCGCGGGCGATTCGCCTGATGGCGTTATAAAGGCCTGCGGCAGGCATTGCGATATTATATCATATAATAAGTATCAGGTTGAGCCGGATGTCAATAAAAGGCTGCTTGCACGTTATTGGATACTTGGCCAAAAACCAGTGATGATTACAGAATATTCCTGGCGAGCAAAAGAAAATTCCAGCGGATGTCTGAACAGCAGAGGCGCAGGCACTGTCGTTGAAACACAAGCACAAAGAGCAGAAAATTACAAACAATATATCGTTGCGATGTATGCACATCCAATGGTGATTGGCACACATTGGTTCGAATTTGCAGACCAGTCTCCGGATGGACGCTTTGACGGCGAAAATTCCAACTATGGCGTCGTTGATATTTATAACAAGCCTTATACTGTTCTGCTCGATGCGATGGCAGAAACAAACAAAAAGGTATTTGAGATTCACAGCAAGTCCGACATACCGGCGATTGACAAATTGCCAGAAGAAGCGACTGTGATTTTTGAGCCTGGGCAATATCCCGATAGGCCGCCGTTTATAGATTTGCTCAATGGAAAATGGATTCAGCAACCCGAACTCTTCTGCGCCGAAGACGCGAGCATTACCCTCGAAGGACTCGATGCTAAAAACGGAAATCTGATTGTTAATTTCAACAGTGGTTCATTATGGGGTTGCGGAATGCTGATTTTCGGGCCGGAAAAGTACGCTGTTAAGAGCGGGCCGGTTTACGCGACAAATCTTGACGGCTACGATGCCATCGAGATCGACTGGTTTGTGCCAAAAAATGTTACTTATGAAATAATGGCTGACGAAGCAGGTGTAGACTTGCCCGACAAAGCGAAATATAATACACTTGCCGGCGACGATGCGGAATCGTTTACGTTCGGCAATCATTCAGGCAGCGGCAACCGTGAGACATGCAGATTTGAACTTAAGAATATTAAGCCTCGGACATCCTGGGGCAACCAGAACGGTCAACGAAGATTTACAACCAACGCGATGAAAGGGATTGGTTTGTATGTTGCCGGCGGACAAGGAAATGGAAAAATTATTATTTACTCAATGAGACTTGTGAGATAGCACCGGGAATTAGTATGGCAAAAGCAGTAACAACACTGGGCGATGTCGCCGAAATGGCAGGAGTCAGCAAATCGACCGTCAGCAGAATACTGAACAATAAAATCGGCAATGGTTTTTCCGTCAAGGACGATATCCGCAAACGCGTTATCGAAGCGGCACGGAAACTGAACTACAAGCCGAACCTGATAGCACAAAGTCTGTGTCTGCAAAAATCGCGAATGATCCACATTGTCGGCGGACATCACGCTCTTTCGGATTTGGGAAATATTTATCAAACTGTCGTAAACAACGCGATCCGCGTACTGGAATCTTCGGAGCATGTGTTCGATGTTACAGTTGATATGTCCAATCATCAGCCAAATGTCAGCGAATTGCCTGCGTGGAGAATCGATGGTGTTATAATCCTTGCAAAAACAAGCGATGTAACGCTCAACGAACTTGAACAGAACGGTACACCTTACGTTGTTGTCAACGGCCCGGCAGGCCCTTCAGGCGTTTCTGTTGTGCCTGACGATCTCGGAGGAATGAAACTTGCGATTGAATATCTTTATGAGAATGGACATCGCAAAATCGCGTACGCAAACGCACCGCCCGTCCACCTTTTCAAACATAAAAGTATTATCGACAGGCAGCAATCGTATTTAGACACGATGACAAAACTTGGATTAAAGCCAGTTGGAGGATTCGACCAATGGCTCGAATCGCCTGAAGATTTTCTTGAGCAAAACGTTTTGAAAAATGATATTACCGCTGTCGTCGCTTACGGTCATATGGGCGGTTTGAATCTTTTGCAGGCATCACATAAATTAAATATCAAAGTACCGGAACATCTTTCGCTCTTGTGCTTTTGCGATGAATTCGCGGCTGGCGTTTTAAGCCCAAAGTTGAGTTTCATCGATATTCGCTCACTTGCACTTGGTGAAAAATCCGCAGAACTTCTGCTGGACAAAATCGAAAAGAAACAAAACTATACGCAAAATAAATTCGTCATACAGGAGCGTTTGATTCTTCGCTCCTCAACGGCAAAAATCAAATAATCTGGTTGAATATATGACACAAAACGAAAACACAAATTATAATCTCGAACCTGACGGCAGGTATCGCATCAGCAATTACGATAAAACTTCGGCATTTTCAAGTTTTTTGCCGGGAGTTGCGGGGCCGCACGGTGTGCCGCTTTGGTGTATGTATGTCAACAGATCGCAGGCCATTGTGTCTATGGGTACAGCCGACAAAGACCATCCCATTATGGAGTTTTTGCCGGCAACGTGGGCTTATCAGCTTGTTGGCATTCAGGGCTTCCGCACGTTTTGCAAAATAGATGGCAAGTTCTATGAGCCATTTCAAAACTGCTTGGAATCAGGCCATAGCCCAGAGAGGAATATGTGGATTTCGTCAAACTGCTTACAACTTCTTGAAATTAATAGTGATTTAGGACTTACTTTTGATGTAGAATACTTCAGCCCTGTAAATAAACCTCTGGCATCGCTTGTCAGGATTTTGACTGTAAAAAATATTTCAAACGAACCTGCTGAACTTTCGCTTCTGGACGGTTTAGCTTTAATTGTGCCTGCTGGTATGACGGATTTCAATCTTAAATCGATGCGTAGATTGAGCGAAGCGTATGCGGCAGTTCGGCTAGTTAAAAATTCTGTTCCTTTTTATTCTTCAAAAGTGCTTGCACACGACGAAGCGGAAGTTACCGCCGTTGATTACGGACATTTCTGCGCCGCTTGGGTCAAAGAGCAAAATAATATTGCACCAATCCAGCCTTTCATTGATCCAGATGTGATTTTCGGTCAGGGCAATCCGCTGATTAAGCCATATAAATTTATCGAATCTGAATGGCCGGACAGAGATGCGGAGGTTTGGGAAAATAGATTTCCCGCTGCATTGTCTCCGGCACAAAAAGTATTAGAGCCTGGCGAGTCGCTAACACTAGTGTCGATGTTTGGTTTTGCTCCAAGCGAAAAAATGCTCGAAAAATATATTTCAGAATTCAAAAATTTTTCGGATATTTTAAACGAAAAAAACAAGAGCATCGATTTGATCGACCAGATAACATCCCCCGCTGCCTCGCTTTCGGCAAATCCGCTGCTGGATGGTTACGTTAGACAAAATTTCCTCGATAATATTCTTCGAGGCGGTGTGCCTTTGATGTTGCCAGCTGAAAACGGCGATGTTCCATTATATCTATACTCGCGAAGGCACGGCGATTTGGAACGCGATTACAATTACTTTCAACTTGCCGCCCATCCGCTGTCGAGCGGTGCGGGTAATTACAGGGATATTTTGCAGAATCGACGGCACGATGTCTGGTTTTATCCACAGATAAAAGACGAAGAATTAAAATTTTTCATCAATCTTCTGCAGGCCGATGGTTTTAATCCGCTTGGCGTTACAGGTTATATGTGGAAACTGCCAAAGGGAACTGACATCGATATTTTCTGCCCTTCTAATAATGAAGCTGACAAAGCGGAATTTCACAGAATTTTCGAAAGCCATTTTCATCCCGGCCAACTGCTAAACTGGCTGAACCTGCACGATATTAAAATCGAAAACAGACTCGACTGGCTGAAAAATATTTTGAGCAAATGCCAACGCGAATTAATCGCTGGTTCACAC
>MHYA01000116.1:7800-18739 GCA_001825675.1 Planctomycetes bacterium GWF2_42_9
GGTCGATATGCTGCAGGCTTATGAAGCGATATATCCTGAAAACGTCGAGAAAATGCTTACCGAAAAAGCCAACATCGAATGGTTCGATGAGGGTGCGTATGTCGTACCAAGGAAAGAAAAATATTTCATCAAAAAAATCGGCCCCTTGCAGTTGAACGCTGTTACCGATGTCGAGATTGACAAAAATAAACCGATACTGCCGGCTGTTACGATGTTCGCAAAACTGTGCGCACTTGCGGCGATAAAAGCGGTATCATTCGACTATACCGGCAGAGGTCTTGAAATGGAAGCCGGCAGACCCGGCTGGAACGACTCATTAAACGGACTTCCGGGCTTATTCGGCTCATCTACTTGTGAAGTCATTGAATTGGGCAGACTTGCTTCCTGGCTGCTCGACAGTATTAAGCAAATCCCCGATACAGTTTTCCCTAAAGAAGTCGCCAATTTGATCGAGGCCGTTATAGAACATCTGCAGCAGCCGGAATATTCGTGGCACGATTCAGCGAAAATCAGAGAGGTTTATCGCAAACAAATACGATTCAATATAAGCGGATGCAAAAAAACTATAAGCGGACAAACATTGGAAGAGTTGCTGGAATGCATTATAAGCAAAGTAGACTGGGCAATGCAGCGATCTATCGATTCGACCAGCGGATTGATCCATACGTATTATCGCAATGAACCAATATTGCAAAATGATAAGACGTACACTCTTCTTGAGCTGAAAAAAGGCGTAGCCATTGATAATATTGAACGATTTAAGCAAATACCTTTGGCCATTTTCCTCGAAGGCCAGGTGCATCTGCTTCGCTTGATTAACGATTCGCAAAAGGCAAAAAAGATTTATAATGCGGTCAAAAATTCTTCGCTGTTCGATTCCGAACTTAATATGTACAAGCTCAATGAATGCCTTGATAATTGCCCAAAAGAAATTGGTCGGGCAAGGACTTTCACAAGAGGCTGGTATGAAAACGAATCTGTCTGGCTTCATATGTCATATAAATATTTGCTTGAACTGCTCAAGGGAGGGCTTTATGAAGAGTTTTTCACTGATATTGAAACAATGCTTGTGCCTTTTATGAATCCGGCACAGTATGGCAGAAGCGTACTTGAGAATTCATCATTCATTGCGCCTTCGATTTGTCCCGACCCAAGCGCAAGAGGTCGAGGGTTTGTAGCCAGACTTTCAGGGTCAAGCGCGGAATTTATTCACATCTGGAACCTGCTTACAATCGGCGAAAAACCTTTCTACCTTAAAGATGGCAAACTTCATTTCAAACTTGAACCGACTTTGCCGGCTGAATGGTTCACAAAAGAAGCGAAAAAGATGAACTGGAAAGGCGACATCATAGATATCCCGGCAGATTCATTCGTCTGCACTTTGCTTGGCCATACGTTGCTGATTTATCACAATCACAGCGGTAAGAATACTTTTGGCGCAAACGCTGCGAGGATCAATAACTACGAGCTTGATGGTAAAGTTTGTGATATTGCAAAATCAGCTATTGCCGAAAACATACGAATTGGAAAAGTAAACCGCATTGATGTTTGGCTGAAATAAAATATTAGTTTGTTTGGGGAGGAATCGTATATGCGGATATCAATATAGTTAGATTAAATTAATTTCATAAACCTGCTTTTTCCAGAAAATACAAAATTGCAATTAAAATAAGTGTGATGATAGCTATTAATAGCCATTTATTTATTTTTATGACCTGAGGTAAAGTAATTTCACCAAAATAGCCTTTTTGCAAAATATTTTTCTGGAGTGTGTCATATAGTGCGATAAAAGCTCCTGAGCCAAGAAGCAGACCGAGCATACCGCCAAGTAGAGCATCGAGTGATCCCTGGGCGGCGGCGCCAGTTACGGTGCCAGGGCAATAGCCTAGAATGCCGAAGCCTATACCGAAGATTAAGCCGCCAATAACGGTTTGGCCGACAGAGCCTGGCTTTGCATGGAATTTTACGAGATTTACAGATTGCATGAGATAAATGCCAATCATACCGACGATGATAGCGGTGAGCATAACCTTGACTACGGTGAAATCCTTGAGAAGCAGTTGATTGATGATTATTTCATAGCGGGTAACCCCGCCTTTCTGGAGCAGAAAGCCAAAGCAGACGCCAACGAGCAAGCCGATGATTAACTGTAATCCTTTTTTTTGCCGAATCTTTTCCATCATTTAGCAATTCCATAATAGATAAACATTGCGGCGGCGATGCCTCCTATGAAAAAGCAAATAACGGCAACCCAACTGCTAACAACAAGCTGGAGTGTGCCGCTGATTCCGTGTCCGCTGGTGCAGCCGCCAGCCCATCTTGCTCCCATGCCCATGATGAATCCGCCGAGCAGAGCGATAAGCCAACGGATAAATGCATTATCGCCGAATTTTGCTTGCCATAAACCTGGAACAAATTCAAGGCGAAAATCGCCTGAAAGCTTTGCGGATAAAAATGCACCGATGAACAGGCCAACCACGAGCATGAACTCCCAGCCTATGGCGAGTGAGTATTTTTTGAAATAAGAGGTTTCCTCGATTTTTTTCCCTTTGAACCATTTTTCGATCATGCCATAAGACTGTGCAAAAGCGCCGGAGACACCAATTGGTTTGTCGCTCAACAGAAATGAAATCCAGCTAAGGATTCCGATGCATACGCCAACGATGTATGGCGACCAGCGAACCATTTGAAACCATTCTTTAGGCGAACTTTCATTTTGTCCAAATACGGGAATGGAAAGCAATAATGATAACAAGCAGACTATTTTCGGCTTAATCATGATTTATTCCAAGGGACAACCTATTGCCTGGCAGGCCATCATTGAACCAAAGCAGTTTCTTACATCAGGATAATTATGCAATTTCAGATAACTTGCGGCAATGGCAGCGCGTTTTCCACTGTTGCAGAATGTGACAGCTAATTTATCTTTTTCAATTTGATCCAGATACTTCGGCAGTTCGCCTACGTATATATGTTTTGCGCCAGGGAGATGGCCTGAGTTGAATTCGTCAATGCTTCGGACATCGAGCAAAGTAAAATCTTCATTGTTTTCGATTTTTTCAGCCAGTTCTTTTGCGTGAATTGAAGGAATACTGTTGAAGTTGCTGCCACTTGTTTCCCAGCTATGCAGCCCCCCTTTTAGATAGCAAGCAATATTGTCATAACCTAACCTGATAAGATAAGTCACAGCTTCCTGCACTTGCCCAACTTCTTCTGCTACAAGTCCGATTGGTTTGTCATAAGTTAAAAAATAGCCGGCAAAAGCCGGGAGCATATCCAACGGAATATTTAGTGAACCAGGAACTGATGTGCCTGCGCTTGATTCTGGTGCTCGCAAATCAATGGCCTGCAAGCCTGAATCTATAGCCTCGGAGAATTTGGCGGGCATGAAGGGTTTAGGCTGAGGGAGATGATGAAGTATTTCGACTTTTCCTGTTTGATTAAGATATTCCATTTTTCTAAAATATAGTGGCTGGTAATGGTGTTCATTAACTTTGTGGCAGATGAACTGCTCTTTGTTTTTTTGTAGTGCAGGATTTGTAAGCCGTTCAAAGCCAATGGTTGAAAATTCGCGGCTTGCCATGCCTGAGCCGCAAACAGAACCAGCACCGTGAGCAGGATAAATTATGCACTGGTCGCCCAGAGATAAAATTTTCTGATGGATGCTTTCATAAAGTAAGCCTGCAACTTCTTCGGCACGATCTGGAAAGAAATCCGTTCTGCCAACATCACCGATGAACAAGGCATCGCCTGTAAAGACGCCAACAGGATTTTCTGTGCTGAATGATTTGTCGAATAGAGCTATGCTGATACTTTCAAAGGTATGGCCTGGAGTAGATAGGATTTTCAAAATGACATCGCCAAATTCAAATGTGTCTCCTTCATTAACAGCGTTACCGTAGTCAAAATCAAGTTGGCTGCCATGAAAAATTTGGGCGCCTGTAGAATGACGTATCTGCTGTGAGCCAATTACGTAATCTTCATTGCGGTGTGTCTCAAAAATGTGGGTTATTTCGAGATTGTTTTTTCCTGCTAGTTGGAGGTAAATGTCAGCATCTCTCCTTGGGTCGATGATTGCAGCATGGCCACTGTCACCTATGAAATAAGACAAGTGTGCTAGACCTTCTGATTTGATTTTTTCAATAAACATTTTTGATTCCTTAACATTTTAATTATAACAGAAAAGATGTTTACCGAAATAAGCACAAAGATTAATAGCTTTAAGTAAAACATTTACCATTAACCTACAACTCTCTCACAAGTCTTAACTCTTTTTCCACAGTTTCGGCATCGTTTTGACCGGATTACCTGATTTTTGCCTTTTCGCGTATTATCTGTATAGAAATGATGCCATCCGCAATTGCGGCATTCAAGTCCTTCTCCCTTTTCAGAATCTTTAACGATACTGACAACTTGCTACATCAAATCTCTGCCCATTGCAAAAGCACTTCAACCAATGTTCTTCGTTCGTCATCTGTAAAACTTAACCGTTTTTTTATTTTAGACTTTAGAATTTTATTTTCTTGTCGAAGATATTCATTCTGAAGTGCTAATTCCCGGCACAAAAACCGAGCGATCGTTGCGATTATTGGTACATTTAACCACTTGCTAGCACTGGTTTGATACGTTGTTGTTTCCATCGGCAAAATTTATCATAAATGCTTGATTTTCCATGAATTAAAACGTATAATGAAGGCATAATTTAATGAGCTACAAATAATTTGTACAGAACGGGGTGTTTGCTTGGAAAATTAAAACTTTTGAGGCTGTTATCTCGGCATCAATTTAGCTAACAAACCAGTTCCTGATTCGAGATTAACATTTAGTAAACCATTTTTATCGACGCAGTTTCCATATAATATGCGGGCTGCAAATTTTTTATTATCATACTCAAGCGAACCTTCAATTAATTCACTGCTATGATTTACGCCGACAACAAGCGTTCCGCCATCATTACAGGTATGCTCTGTTAAAAGAATTGAACGTAGATCATTTTTGCGGATAACACAATTTTTATGAATAACTTCCCCGCCTACGAGTTTATAAATTGATGCATAGTCAGGTGAACTTTCATCGAATGCGCCATATTGAAGCCCAAGAAGTGATTCAAGCCCGGCATTTAAAAAGAATACCGTACCTTTTCCGAATTTGAATTTTGTCAAGACCGGATTGCCATCCGAATCAACCGCTTCAACATAAGCACCGTTTGGCTTTATATTCAACTGATACTTTGAGTTACTAATATCAGGAAATTTTAATACTACACCATTATTAAATTTCATCTCCAGGCTGCCGCAACGCTGCTGACGGCTTACAACTTCAATACCTGCTATTTGATTCAGATTCGCAATAACGCATCATTAATGCTTAAATACAATACACCGCCATTATTATAAATTTGCTCGGTTAAGGTTTTCCAGCGGCTCTGCGATAAAGAACTTATGCCCGTTAGAGAAGGCAGCAAATACAAAGAGCAAGATGGAATTTCATCTTCAGGGCTAATAAAGCGGATCGTGAAACCAGCTTGTTTGGCGAGAATAAACGAAGCAAACGCAATAGGCCAATGATCCTGATCTCCAGAAAGAACACATACCGCTTGCTTATTGTGAGGCGGCAAATTTCTATATTCTTGCGGCAGCGAGGCAAGCATTTCAGAAAATTGAGACATTGCCTCTGCCATAAGTTTAGGTTTACGGTCGATTGAAAACAATCCTAATGTACTTTCAAACGCGAACCAGTCGTAAGGCGATTTATTTGTAAATGGAACATCAAAAGCAGCCCACCACAAACAACCAATATGATTGTGAGACCAGCACGACCAGAGAACTTTACTCAAATAAGTTTTAGAAATAGACTCACTCGCAACGCCGCGTCCAAGATCGCCCATTTCCTCGATAAAGCATTTTTTGCGTGAAATATCGCTATACAGGCACGATTCGGCTGTTGCGTGCAAACTGCTTCGCAAGCTATCTAAAGAATCCATATCGCAATTCGGAGTAAAGAGCGGATAAGGATGAGTTGTTACAATATCACAAGCATAGCCCTGATCAGCGATGTGCCAGGGATTTTTTGAACTTTCGACTGTAAGGCCGTGCATTCCGGAAATAATAGGCCTAGAAGTATCCTGACTGCGAATAGTATCCGAAATTAATGATGACCAAACGAAAGCGGCTTCACGTAAGGGGCACATACTCATTACATTGCTTTCATTTCCAAAGCCCCACGCAATAATCGAATGTTCATTTTTGAATCTTGATACGAAAAATTTTACAAATTTTATTTCCGAGGCAAGTGCAAACGAATCGGTAAACACATTTCGTTCCTGCAAAGGTTCAGGCCTGAATTGTTCACCGCTCATCCAGCCGGCGAGCAGCATAACAGTCAGGTTCATTCCATAGCGGTTTGCAATTTCGCAGAATTGTGCAAACCTTTCTATCATAACAGGATCCACTCCTGCTCGTCCTTCGGGAGTTTTCGGCAATTCGCTGCCGTTCATACGAACATCACGCGCTATGCCGTATTGCCCGAAATGAATTTTTATAGGCTGAAAAACCGCCCAAAGCGGGAATACACGCAAAGTATCGACGCCATAAGATTTTAAAACTTTGAAATCTTCTTCGATAATATGCGGGTCCCAGTTTTGCCACATAAAACAACCGGCGTTAGATGCCCAATAATTCGCACCTAACATATATTTTTTTTGAAAGAGGTTATTTTCCATATTTAGTTTTTGTTCCAGAACTATGCTTTTGGAATTAACCGCAACGTAACTATTTCAAAAGGTTTCATATAAACACTGACCTGATTATTTGTATGTTCAAGCGTTTGCTGATCGTCTTCTATCAAGTTTACCGTGTTTACTTTTTCCATTTCAAATGCTGATGTCAAAGTAACCGTGCCTCGTTTGGGCATACTCTGATACATCCTGATAATAATACCTTTGCCATTTTCAGCTTTTTTAATTGTTTCGATAATTACGCTTGACGAATCTACAGAAACAAAACTCTTCATCAAAGTTTTATCCTGCGTTGAACTGCTTGTCTTTTCCGAAACAACAGCAATTAAAGGATCATTCAGTTGATAAGCCGCAGCAATCGTACTTTCATTTAAACAGCCCTTATGCGGCAATAAGCTGTATTTAAATTGATGTTTGCCCTGGTCGGCATTTGTATCAGGCGCAGTTGTACCCCTTAACAAACTGATTCGCAATACATTTTCCTTTGCATCATATCCATATTTGCAATCGTTTAGCAAACTTACGCCGTAATCACCTTCGCTTATATCGATCCATTTTTGTGCACATACTTCAAATCTTGCCCAATCCCAACTTGTGTTTCTATGCGTAGGTCTTTGAACATACCCCCATTGAATTTCAAATGATGCGGTTGAAGACAATATTTCAACAGGGAACGCGGCCTTGAGCAGAATATGTTTCTGGCTCCAATTAATTTCTGTATCGAAATCAATCTGCGGACTGTTATATGTCAGAGATACACGTTGAACATATTCGCTTTGCAGGATTCTGCGGCGGATTTCCAACGTCGCGCGTATCGGGCCTGTCTCAACAACTTTAATTGATTCGGCTGGTTCGCTTTTCCACATCTTATCTTCGTAGTAAATGTCTATATCCCAGGCGTCGCCTAAATCGCAATATACGTTTCGCAAAGGTCTGTCTTCGAAAGCCTGGAACTGATTGGCAATAGAATCTTTCGGGAGTACATTACGGTTATTGGCTTTATCAAAAATACTGATAATATCGCCTGCGTTATCGAATCGTACACGAACAAAATTGTTTTCGAGCAAATTAGCTTTAGCAATGAGAGCATTTTCAGTTTTCGATTTATCACAGAAAATCAGCGAAGCAGCACTATAAGGTTCTGCTCCATTTGCGGCTATAAGCGTGCCATTGTCTGTTTCCTGAATGAGAGCATCGGCTCCACTGGCAAATTTCAATCCTTTGCCGTTAAATTTTGCGGGTACAAATGCAAGATCAGAACGTTTGAAACTCGTTGGATTTACCATAACCACATCGGCACTAGTTTTGCCTTTAATTACATCCAGTGCATCCGAACGGCATTTACCAACAAGTTCTTTTACCGTCTGGTAATCCTTTGCAGAATCATCATAAACTTCACCGATACTGCTGCCAGGGATAATATCGTGGAATTGATTAAGACATATCAATTCCCATGCTTTTCGTAATTCTTCGGCAGGATAAGAATATTTTTTATCAATAATCAAAGCCAATGACGCGAGGAATTCTGTATCGTGCATCAAAAATTCGGCTTTACGATTTTCTCTTTTGCTCCTGCTTTGCGTGGTGTAAGTCCCGCGATGTAATTCAAGGTACAATTCGCCATTCCATACAGGCAGATTATTATCGCAGGCAGTTTCAAGTTTTTGGAAAAATTCGTGAGCACTTCCCTGATGCAAACGCGGCATTGCCGGGAAATTATTCAGTTCACGAATGTTTTCGAGCATTTCGCGGGTAGGACCGCCGCCGCCGTCGCCATAACCATAAGCCAACAAAAGCTGCTGATGCAATTCCTTTTGCTGGAAAGTTGTCCATGTACCCATTACATCCATAGGCGTTACCATTCCATTATATGTAGAGAATTTCGCGGATTCATCGTAAGGCGTTGTCGCAAAATGAGTCAAAACTCTCGTACCATCAATGCCCTGCCAGGTAAAAGTATCGTAAGGATGACGATTATATTGATTGCAGCTTATCTTGCTTGTGAAGAAATATTTCAAACCAGCAAGTTTTATTAATTGCGGCAGATTTGCGGAGTACCCAAAAACATCGGGAAGCCAAAGGATCGGCGATTCAACATCCATACCGAAATGTTCACGGAAGAATGTTCGCCCAAGCAAGAACTGACGAGCGAGCGATTCCGAACCGGTAACATTGCAATCCGCTTCTACCCACATTCCGCCGAGAATTTCCCAATTTCCTTTTTTAACGCTTTTTTTTATATCTTCAAACAGTTCGGGATAATCCTGCCTAACATAATCATAAATTTGAGGCTGACTTTGCGTAAAATGATAATTTTCAAATTGTTCCATCAGACGCTGAACCGTATGGAAAGTGCGTCCGCTCTTTCGACGGGTCTGACCAACAGTCCAAAGCCAGGCTACGTCGATATGAGAATGCCCGGTCGCGATAATATCTACATCAAGGGGCAAACCGGCTTTTTCAATTCCTTTTTTAATAATTGGAGTCAATCGATAAATACATTCACGAATTTCATCACCAAACGGCTCACGTGTATCGATCTGATTAAACGCATCATTTAGTACATTAAGAATTAAGCCTTTCGCGGGCGAATTATCATCAAGCGTAGCCGCAGACTCTACCGCAACACGTACAGCCGCGATAAAATCTCTTACAGATTGATCTATTTGAACTACGCAGCAGGTCTGCATCAGAAGTTTCTTTGTTTTTCCTTCAAGTTGGAACATTTTCCAACCGCCGTTACCTGTCCAACCGTGTAACGCGAGAAGATGTGATTTGCCATCGCAAAAAGATGGAGAAAGCAATATTTCCTGATGATGCCTGTCGCAAGCCGCAAAGGATCGCTCATCGATGTATGCCAATGCTTCTGGATGGCTGAAATCACCTGCTTCACCTAAAGGTAAATATAATGCGACAGGAGATTTTTTATCCCAGGCCTTTGGCACTTCAAATGCAGTCCTTAACATAAAAGTGCAATTTGAAAATCCCCAAAATGAATCAGGCTGAATAATCTGCCAGTTTGAATCATCAACAGATTTTTCATAGAGCGGTTTCTGCTCACAATTATCCAACGCTTTAAACCTAAATGGTGCAATTGGATGAATTTGCTTATAAACAAGCTGCTCTATTATGCTTAATTGCTCTGAAATCTTTCTTATTGTCCAGCGTCGTTCGTGCATTATATCTTCTCAACTTTCAAGATCAAAAATCAATGGCAGAGGTTTAAATTCAATTTCCTTATAAACGCCGTCTGCTTTGGATTCCAATTCGGTAAACTTTTTCACGGCCGCAGATACAATCGATTCAACTGCTTGCTTGCCAATTTCCAATGAAGCCTTATGCGGATAGCCCATTACACCAACCTTGATATCGGGCCGCTGCGATAAACGAGGAACAACCAGTTTGTCATCGACTATCTTTTCAGCGTGTTGATAATTATCAGGATGTTCTATTTGCATTTTCAGTAATGGGTCAACATCTGTTTCGAGCTGATCCATCTGGACAAGGTCTGGTTCGAGAGCCATCACAAGCGAAGTTTCAAACCAGCCTGCGTGCCAATCACCTTGTGTCATTGCATCGAGGACGCCTCGGCCAAAATCCCAGCACCCGGATAGAACAACCATCACATTCGCAAAGGCAGGATTCGACCTTAAAAGCAAACAAATAGCATCTTTCAATGCACGTGCATTTTCACTGCCGCCGTGGCAAAGGAAAAGATAAAAATTACGGAAGCCCTGCGACACAAGCGAAATAAGCGTATCGCTGATGGCAAGCGACATTACCGCGGGCGAAATGTTTATAGTGCCTGGCAAACCGCCGCCGGAAAACGACTGTATAAATGTCGGCGCGACAAGAATATCAGCCCTTTCACCGATTTTTTTCGCCAAGTGCTTTGCGATAAGCGCATCTGTCGATAAAGGAAGGTGATAACCATGCTGTTCTGTAACACCGATGGGTATTATAACAGACTTTTTTTCCTGCAGATATTCACGAACCTGCTTAACTGTCATATTTTCCATTACCGGAAAATGTTTCATATTTCTCATTTCAATTTTTCCCATTTTAAAAGAATTATAATTATATCATTTATAGTTTTATCATCAACATTTTACCATCTGGAACGGTTACAGGAATTTTCCGGCCGTTATTGCGGATGATGACGTTTTTACTTTTGCCGTACTGCCAATCAATATTTACCAAATA
>MHYA01000117.1:0-1605 GCA_001825675.1 Planctomycetes bacterium GWF2_42_9
CAGATGATCAATCTGTCCGCCAGAGATATATGTTGCTCGATTTGTATTGATGATCAAATCTTGAATAAACCCATCATTGAATCTTAACCTGCTGTTTTCATTTATTGACACATTCTGAAAATCACCACCGTATAAATTTATTCTGCTGCTTCCGTCCGCGCAAAACTGGCCAACTATGGCATCATAGATGTTCACTGAACTTGTGTCATCCGCTGTCAGATTACTGATAAAACCCCAATCGATATTAAGCGTGCTGTACGTTCCGATATTAAGATTTGTCACTTGCCCGCTTGACATACCAACAACCGTAGAGTCAGGCGGTGTGTCGGCTATGGTTACATTATCCCACACTTCCCCCGGATTGATCGTCCCATCAGCCGTAAAATCTTTATCCAGCCCCAATACAGCCGCTTGAAAAAATGCAGTTACTATTGCTACCGCTAAAACTAACCTTGAATTCTTCATTTTTCGCTCCTCCAAAAGGTATTGACCAGCAACACGCTGTTTTAATTTTCCTTTTTCCGAGAGCGGCGCAATAAAAAAGGGCACCGCTACATCGTACCTACTCAAGGCCCGGCAAGGCCCACTCAAGGCACGCAAGCAGTGCCCGTTTTGCCAATGAAGGCCAAACGAGCACCGACTTATATGCATCCTTGAGTTTCAAAATTTGCCGGTTTTGAGTAGAACGCTACAAAGTTCAGTGAACTTTCATATTATTCAATTGTCGATAACATTATGCCATTTACGGCAGAAAAAAGCAACAATAAAGTATGAGGTCCATCCAGTTGTGTACAACTCATAGACCTAATGAGTTTTCAATATCTTGGGTTGTTAAGGTTGGAAAGGTTGGTTGAGTTCTAAAAACTTTCCCTAAAACACCTGAACTGCTAGAAGCCGTATAGCCAAAAACTTTTGAAAACTTTACCACCTTAACAACCTTTGCAACCGCAAAAAGCCATGAGGGACGGTGGTTCCCGGTTCTAAGGCATGCCAGCCACCCATTTGTTCTGAATACAGCATCATCCAGGCTGGTTCAGGATGGCACTTCGCTCTTTGGAGAGGGGCTTGGGGACGGGTAAGGGGTAAGATTAGGTTTAAAATGGGCCTAATGGCATCGACCACAGCGTAAAAAAAGCGTAAACCTTGAGGCGACTGTGAGGCGTCTCTGAGTGGACTGCCAGCCGACCTTAAGGCGACTTCTGGTGTTTTCATTGAAAAAGCGGTTGTAAGTAATGCATTTTCAAGCACTTACACAGAGACAGAGCTTTTCCCAAGCTGGACGTCGTCGGTTCGAATCCGATCGCCCGCTTTTTTTAAACCCTTACGGTTCAATGACTTCCATTTCAGTCTCGCCAAGATCTCTTTCCAAAAACGCCCGAAAGCGTAAAAAAAGCGTAAAAGTTGAGTCGACTGTGAGTGGACTCTGAGTGGGCTGTCAGTCGTAGATTTTGTTTTAAATATCCTCCTTGTTTGCATCATGACATAGTATGGTGCCATATTCAAAGTTTCAAAAGCTGTAAAGCCAGCGGCTCTCTTTTGGACCTGAAATCATGGCAATGGGGCTGGACTATATTGATGTAAAAGGGCCAGCACATTTTTTCATCA
>MHYA01000117.1:1624-4969 GCA_001825675.1 Planctomycetes bacterium GWF2_42_9
ATATTTTTTTAAAATTGGCGACGAGGGATTCAATCACACCGTATGCTGGCAGACCCAGCATCGCTTTATGTTTTCAGTCCGCAAGCCAAAGATTCCGCGACCCCTGCCAATGAAGGAAAAATCGGTGACGCATGCGTTGTCGTCGAGCCCGAAAAATATCTGGTCTGGATGTCAACTTAATTTTCAATTGGACAAAACAGCTAAAACAATTCTTTGCTATGGAAGCTCGATCCTGTCCGCATATATATAAATTCAAACAGGCGGATGGCCGTTTTGAATGGGTGTCCAATTCTGATCAAATAAGTGGAGTGCTGAAAAATAAGTGAATTGCTCCTCCAGGGCGGTGAATTTGTTGCGACTGGCAAGACCACAAAAATGGTTGGTGAGTCCCTCCATGCACGGCGTCCGTATTGCCTTTACCGCTGTTGATGATGGTTACTTTGTCTATTAAGCTGAGCAGATCGTTTAAATTCATCATACTAATTCTTGTACACGCCTTTGGCTTGGCTTGTGCCTTGTTTGCCAAATGCTTCCATAATTAGTTTAAAATAGGTCGATAATCCGACTACATCGGCACCGACGCTGATAAATTGGTAACCCATGTTAATGAGATCCTGCAGATTACCCGTCCCACCAACGGTACCGGCGAATTTGCCTTTTTTGTTCGCAACTTCAGCGATGCGTTTGCGCGTTTCGGCTATGAGGGGATTGTCCCACTTGCCGGGTGTGCCAATACCTTGGCTAAAATCGCCGGGACCAAAGAAGATCATATCGATGCCGGGTAGTTCGCAAATTTCGTCAAGATCATTGAGCGGTTCGGGGTCTTCGATCTGTACCACAACGAATCTTTTTTTGTTCGCCGTCTCGATATACTCATTAAAATCCACTAGGCAATATGCGCCATCGGCATTACCCCCATCAACAGCCCTGCGGCCTGTCGGATGAAATCTGGTTTGCCAGACAACTTTTTTAGCATCTTCAAGGCTCATAATATGCGGAACCATGATACCGGCAGCATCAGCTTCAAATGGCTGAATATGAGAGCTGTATGAACCGCGAGCGACACGCACCATCGTATCGCAATTATATATCTTTGCCGCGCGTATTTGATTCTCAACCGTCTGCCAATCCGTCGGCACATGTTCCATGTCGAGCCATACGCAGTCAAATCCGCACATGGCAGCAATTTCAACTATACGAGGGTCGGCAAGATTAATTTTCACACAACTGGCGACCTGCCCGGTCCTCAGCTTTTCCAAAACTCTACTTGGGCGCATATGCATTGGCAACTCCATTTTTCACTTTATAATTTAGTCTTGCCACTCTGATCGAGGCTTTCTTTGCCTGCAATGAGTGTGCGGATATTATACAAGAAATTCGCCTTTGTTGGAAACAGCAAGCCAGCGATAAAATCTGAGATAGACTTACTGTGGTGGTCGCCTGTTTGCGAGTTATGTTTTCAGCCAACTTGTTATGTGTTACTCATACCGATAATTCATTTGTTTCGCCAAGCTGGTAAGTTAGCGTGTTTAACTGATTGCACGATTCACCTTTTTTTATAATCACCCGCATTCTTCGTGTCTTCTGTGGAAAGAATCTTTTCGTTTGATCGTGAACCGAAATAGAAAATATTCTCTTAGAGCAAAGGGAAAAAGTTTATGAAAAATTTAAAGTATATTTTATGTGTTCTTGCAGTCTTGTCGCTACCAGGTGTATGCCTGGCCGGCCCTGATCTTGACGCCCTCTATGCCGGCACTGCCCATTTCACACTCTACAACGGCCAAGTAGGTGCCTCAATGTTCCTGGCGGGCACCTCGATGCAGTGGAACGGAAGCGAAATCTGGTGCTACTATGTCAAATTTTACGATCAGCCCGGCGGAGGCACCAACCCCTGGCGGCTTGGTGTCGGAAGGGCAAGGTCAACAGACGGCGTGAGCTGGACTGACGATGGTTTTGTCTTGGCGCCTGGCGGTGAACCCAAATGGTGGTTTGATGCAAAGACACAGCTTTCGCATCAGATAGGCCGGACGGATGGTGATGGCTGGTCTGCGAATTGCGCTCAAGATAACCAGGCTTATATGTGTTACGGTCCATACAGTACATCCGTGACTTCAGGGCAGCAGGAGGCGATCTTTATTATGCAAGTTGATAATAATTATGCGAACAATGACACAATATGTACTGTCGATGTGTATGACGCCACAACAGGTACACAATTAGCATCGAAAAACTGTACTAGAAGGCAGTTTGCCGGAAATTATGTATATACTGCCTTTCATTTGAATTTCAACTTTTCCGGCCGGGCGGGTCATATGATTGAATTAAGGACGTATTGGTACGACAAGGCGTACCTAAAGGAACAGTGTGCGATAGTGTCCGAAGGCAATTACCTAAACAGTTCTTACCAACATTGGGACGGTTCCATAGCCAGTTTCCCCGGTGTCTGGAAAGATGGCTCAACTTGGTACATGGTCTACGAAGGAGCCACATATAACTCAAGTACCTGGGCGGGTGATATCGGCCTGGCTACAAGCACAGACGGGTATAATTTTTATCGGTCAGACCCAAATCCCATATTACAGAATAACACAAGCGGCTGGGAAAGTATTAACATCGGCACTCCTACGATTCGGAAATGGGCCGATGGCTGGCGCCTCTGGTATCATGGCTACGACAACACGGATTGCAGAGTTGGGCAGGCAACTGGCACGTCTCTTACTTCTCTGACCAAATATAGCGGCAATCCCACCATCAACACCGTATCGGGCACCTGGGAAGCAGGCACTGTAGGCGACAGAAGCACCGTGATTACTACAGCAAGCGGTTACAACTACATGGCTTATGAGGGAAGTACCGACAAAGTAGGTTCGGACTTCGGACTGTCCATCTGGGGCACGGGTATTGCACGGTCTACAGATCTGATAACCTGGAGCAAATATTCTGGCAATCCTGTAACGCCCACAGGCCAAGGCACAAGCTGCTATTCCCTTCCTGAATTGATCGTAATTGGCACCGATACATACTTGTACGTGTCCAGACCTGACAACAATGGCATGCAGATGTACAAATTAGTCAACAACTAAATGGCTTTTGATTTTTACACCTCTGCACCGGCTTGGCAAACACAAGCCGGTGCAGAGGGATAGTATTAATTACGTAAACACGGCAAAGATGCCTATTACGCAAAATATGATTGATAGTGAGAAAGGTTTTCTAAAGCAGAAACGATGATAACGTAAGATCCTATGAACCGGGGCCGTATCAAGGTATCATTACGGTGAAGTACACCCTTGCAAAAAAATTATGCGGCAATGTTTTCTTCAGTAACTTCCTCTTTTTTAAGCG
>MHYA01000118.1:0-3429 GCA_001825675.1 Planctomycetes bacterium GWF2_42_9
GGTGATTACAAGCCAATAGGTAAACTTTCGTTCACCTGGCCTAAATCTACGGAGCAAATTCCTCTTTCCGTTGTTAAAGATAAGCCTCTGTTTGAGTATGGTTACGGATTATCTTACTGATCCAATATGTAATTTTTTTTCACGTCATAAAAAAACTTTTTATTATTTAAAAAGCTGATATAATCTAAACAGATTTATACTTTTATTAAGTAAAATGAAAGGTTTAATCTGTGAGGATATTTCAAAGGACTGCGATTATATTTGTGGGTTGCTGCTTGCTTTTCGCCAACATTTCTTTAGCCGCAGAACCGAATGGCTTTTTAAAAATCGAAGGTAAATATATTAAAAGATTGGTTTTAAACGGCCATGATAAAAAGGTTTTGGAAGAACCAAATGGAATCATAAATTTACCAAGTGGTACTTATTTTCTCTCTGAAATTAGATTAGATGGCGAGTATGTATGTTATTTATATGATCTTCCATCCAAAGAAATTCACATCGAAGCAAACGAAACGACAGTGCTTAAAATGGGTGCACCATTAACTCAAGGTGTAGATGTTTCGAGAAAAGGCAATTCATTAGTTCTAAATTATAAACTTCAAGGTATTGGCGGAGAATCGTATAGGTCGGAATCCTTAGATAAAGAACCTAAGTTCACGATATACGCAGGGGAAAAGGAAATTGCAAATTGCAGTTTCAAATATGGTTGAGGCGGTACGTGTTCGTACTCGTGGCGAGTACCTTTCAAATCTTATGGCAATTTCAAAATTATATCATCCAGTGATATAGGCAAGTTGGGGTCGGCACAAAGTGTGCCCGTGATGTATGATTGGAAGCTTTACTATCATTTCCCAAGCCTGATATTATGGATTGCGTTGCTTGCCTGTTTTGTGCTCAAAGAAAACCGAAATTTGCGGGCTTTAGTGGTAATTATACCGATAATTGCCATCGCAGCTATTTGGGGTATGTTGTCGCAGCTTACAGGTTCGGGTGCGAATACATTTACGCAGCTGGTATCTACTCTGATGATTGCGGCGGCGATACTCTGGCTTTTGTCCGAGCGAATAAGCAGCTATAAACCGGCCGGGATGTTTATAATTTCTCTTGTGCTGCTTGCTGCAATAGGATTTTTAAGTATGTTTTCTTTCGGCGGACTTAATTTCGGTCAGGAAAATCTTTGGATTCTCATATTTCAATTTATCTGGGCTGTTGCATTATTGTTTGGCATTCTAATTACAAGATATTTCTGCCGAAAATCAATCAGCGGCGTAAGTTTTTCATTTTGGCTGCTCTTGTGGATGACAGTCGTATCGAATGTAATGATGTTTATAACGATGATGGTAACATTTGCTTTTGTAGGGCAATTCAATGCAAAATATTTGATTTTCCTGATTGTAGTGCCGGTATATGGCATAATTTTCGCCATTTTAGCTTATTTGCTTATATTGCCATATCTGATTTTGACGTTTAAATCCAATTTTTACAAGAAAAGGCTTTTGGCTTGTTTGCGTCTGGCTGAATTCGTGAAAAAAGAAGAATTTTCGCAGACTGATATTTCAGAAAATACTAATTTTTAAAAAATAGTTGTAAGTTTTTAACTTTTTTGGGACTATATATACAGACATTTTTTTGTGCGTGAGAATTGAATGGTAAGGAACTGTAAAATGAGCAGAAGGCAGATTTTAGGGGTATGGGCTATTTTGGCCTTGGGTGTGGTTTCGTATGCTTTCGGTGGGCAAGAGCAATGGTTAAACTATCACTCATCACGCCAATACAGATCATTCGTCGATGGAACACATTCGCAGCATATTCAAATAACAACAGAAAAGCCGGAAGGGGTTGAATTGCCGGAGTTTAAAAGCGATGAGCCGCTTTTCGGAAAATTCAAAACACCGATGGTTAAAGATGGTTACTTGTGGATTGCTTTAGACCGTAACAACAAAAAGGGCGTTTATGGTATTCTGTATGTTGATTCGAATGGGAATAAATCATTAAAAGATGAAACCGCAATCGCAGCATACGCAAGGGAGCAAAGCTACGCTCAATTTGGGCCAATAGCGGTAATGTTTGACAGCAACGATGGGCCAATAACTTATCATTTCAATTTATCTTTCAGCGGCTATCAGGAAAAGAAATATGTGTATGTATCTTCCGGCTGCTGGTATGAAGGGCAAATCACAGCCGACGGAACAAAATACCAATGTATGCTCATTGATTATGATAGCGATGGTACATTCAATGAGAAGTCTATCAATCAAGGTAAGGCAGACCGTATTCAAATAAAAAAAGACGGCAAATGGGAATCTGCTTTTGTAGGCAATTATATCACCATCGCGGATAAACTTTATAATCTGAAAGTAGCCAGAGACGGCGCATTTATCAAACTTACCCCGGCGGTCGATGTAAATTACGGCAAATTTCGCGTTCCATCAGAAATAGTTGAATTGCAGGTTGGCGGCAATAACGGTAGTTTCCTTTTTCGCCCTGAAAATGGTTTGTGCAAAATACCGACAGGGCAATATCAGATTCTGAAATGGTCAATCGAGGAAAAGAAAGGCATTGATGTTTGGCAGCTTCAGGCAAGAGGTTCTAACGAAAAAGCAAGATTTATTGTAACAGAAACTAATGAACCTAATCTTATGATAGGTCAGCCTGTTATTTCAAAACTTGAAATCTTTCAAAATGAGAAAAATCATCAAATAAACTATACGCTTGAAGGTCGGCTTGGCGAAAGCATTACGATTTCACGTAATAATTCGAGGGTTTCAGCTCCTAAAGTCTATATTACCAATGCAGATAAATCTTACGACAAGACATTCAATCTGGAATATGGTTGAGGCGGCACGTGTTCGCTCTCGTGGCGAGAGCCCAAAAAAATAGGCGGTCCTTTTAATGCAATAGTCAAAGTTGATGGACCATTTAAAATCGATACAAATCCAGTTGAGATTAAAACCGCACTTATGGCATCAGAAAAACCGGCGAAACCTCAAAATTGGCCGTGGGTGTTGGGTATTGTTCTGGTGGTTGGTTTTGTGGCGTTGTTTGTACGCAAAAGATAAACGAGATTCTTCACTTTGTTCAGAATGACAAAGCAGTTGTGAAATTTAGGAGATATGGAATGTTTACCCGGCAGCGGTTAGTGCTTTGCGTAATGGTATTGTTTGGTGTTTTATCATCAGCGAATTGCGAAGATAAGAAAATTACATTTTCAGGCAAGGTGGTTGATGATGCAAATAATGCTGTCGTGGGCGCAAAAGTAACATTATACCGAATGCAGCCTGGTAGCACCGGCAATGATATTGGGGAAGTGAATACGACCGAGCAGATTTGCAAAGACGATGGCAGTTTTTCGTTCAGCGTGGAAAGTCCAAAAGGTAAATATATGTTTTCGATGGCGGTTGCGCGAAAAGAAGGTTTTGCAATCGGCTG
>MHYA01000118.1:3439-14159 GCA_001825675.1 Planctomycetes bacterium GWF2_42_9
GATGGAAGAAAAGATACGTCGGCGAACTTGATAATGGGCAAACCTTACAAATTACAGGGTATAGTTGTCGATGAAGCCAATAAGCCTGTTGCGGACGCTGAAGTGCGAATTCCGATGCTGATTATTGGTGATCTTGAAAATGCAGAGCAAGGCGTGCGATATCTTGTTAGCACAGAACAGTTTGATATTCTTAAAACAACGACCGATGCTAACGGCGTTTTTGCCTTCAATGATATTCCCATAGATGCCAAAGCAGAATTTATGGTAAAAAAAGAAGGCCGAGCGAGTACCAGCACGTTCAATCTCGAACAGCCAAACCGTGTTATGGGTCAATATACTGTTCAAAGTAAGGATATAAAGATTGTGCAGCCTGTTGGCGCCAAGATCGAAGGCAAAGTTGTTCAAAGCGGCAGCGAAAAGCCAATGGGCGGTGTAAAACTGATATGCGTTCCGGGACGTTCCAGCAGCGGACCTTTCGGCGTTTCGCCTATTGTTACAAAAGATGATGGCACATTTATATTTGATGGGCTTGAAGCGAAGGAATATACGGTGCAGGGAGTTCCATCGCAGAAACCGGCGGAATGGATTGTTGAGCCTTTGCAAGTTACGACGACTGCGGGCCAGACTAGTGCAGGCATAATTCTCAAAGCCGGCAAGGGCGGAATGCTCGAAGTTATTGTACGTGATAATGACCAAAAAAAAGTCGAAGGCGTGCATGTTTATATTCGCGCAAAGGACAGTACTGGTCATCAGGGTGGAGTAACGGACGGTAATGGCGTTGCAGCGATTCGGCTTGCGCCAGGCGAATATGAATTTCAGGGAGCATATAAAGAAGGATATACATATCCGCGAGATAGAAGTACGTTAATGGTGGAAGACGGCAAAACCGCGCGGTTAGAAATCGAAGTTACAGGGCCTTCGAGAATTTCAGGTATTATAACAGACCCAGAAGGCAAGCCGCTTGCAGGCGCAAGTCTAAGGATATTCCCTGAAAATCATCGGCAGGAGACGACATCCGACGCAAACGGTAAATTTGAAATTGCCTGGTCGCCTGTGCAATGGGGAAATCAGGAAGAGATTACTTATGTTCTTGTAGCTCGCCATATTGAACGCAATCTCGCAACTGTTGTAGATATTAACGAAGATACTAAAACTCTCAATATTAAAATGAAGGATGGCGTTACATTTACAGGCAAAGTCGTCGATGCAAATTCCAATCCTCTTGCCGAGTCGAAAATAAGAATCACAATATGGTTGTCCCATTACGGAGCATCGCTTCATTCTGGCGAAAGTGCTGTGAAAACAAACGCGCAGGGCATTTATGAATGTAAAGCTATTCCGGAAAGCGGAAAATATAGCATTACAGCCGAACTTGATGGATACGGCCAAAGCAATGTACAGGTTCAAAGTGATGACGCGGTAGAAGGTCGATTGGAAATTGAGCCATTGATATTAAAACTGGCAACAATGAGTGTTTCGGGTATTGTTGTGGATGATAACAACAAACCAGTAGCCGATGCGCAGGTATATGTTTATGGGCAGGGGCAATCGCAGCGCAGAGCAAAGACCGATGCTGATGGAAAATTTACGATCGATAAATTAGTCGAAGGTCAAATTAATATCAACGCGCAATACAATAAGGCTAATGTGTTTTTGCACGGCTATATGAATGCTGAAGCGGGCGATAAGGATATTCAATTAATTATCACTGCTGAAGGAAATAATAATCGAGATTTTGAGCGAAAAGCTATATCGCTGAAAGGCAAGGCACTGCCGGATATTAATTCTATCGGTGTTAAATTTGATGCAAATGATGTTAAGGCAAAGGCTGTTTTGTTTTGCTTTGTAAATATGAATCAACGGCCTTCACGACACTATTTTAAACAGCTTACAAATAAAAACGGCGAGCTGGAACAAAAAGGAATTAAAATTATAATTATTCAAATAGGAAATTCCGCTGTTGATGCAAATCAGCCTTTTATGAAAGGCCAAATTGCGGACGATCCTAAAATCCTTTCTGGATGGGGTGTGCAATCATTGCCCTGGCTAATCTTGACAGATAACAAGCAAGTTGTTCAGGCAGAAGGTTTTTCGATCGACGAAATCGATGAAAACGTTGCAAAGCAGAAATAGTACTAATCGGCATTTTGATTTTTAAATATATTGCCGATACTAATTGCCTTTGGTTTGCATTTTGTGCAGTCAAGACAGCGGATGCAATTAGTGTGGTTTGATTCAAGATTAGGTTTTATACCTATCTTGCAGCTTTTATGACATACCTGGCAATTTGTACAGACGGCAGGGTCTAATTTCAAAAAAAAGACGGAGAATTTATTAAATAAACCGAAAATTGCGCCCAGCGGACAAAGTTTGCACCAGAAACGATTAACAAATACCATTCCGATGATTGTAATGCCGAAAACAGTAATTTTAAGCGTGTTTGGGAAAATAACGGTTTGTCCTTTAACGGCTTGTGCGAGCATATTGGGTACAGCTCCTTCAAGTGCACCGGAAGGGCAGATTTTGCAAAATGTTAGCGGATGATTCTCGCCCCACAGAAATGGTATTGCAAGTACAAAAGCCAAAAGCACGAAATATCGGATACTGCCGAACCATTGAGGCAAATTAAATTTGCGAACTGGAATTTTCGCTGCCAAATCCTGCAATAGTCCGAATGGGCAAAGATAACCGCAAACAAAACCGCCCAAAATCGCGCCGACGAGAACCAGTGTTCCAACCGCAATAAACGGGAACAAGTGCAGGGCACTGAAGTTGACGAGGATTCCGACCGGGCAGGCAAATGTCGCCAGCGGACAGGCATAGCAATGAAAAACTGTTCCGCAGACACTATGCAGCCGAAGAGCCATTGGATCCAGCCAAATAATTAAAAATGCAGTTTGTATCCAGAGCCGATTGGCTGTTAATTTTTCTATCAATGAAGTTTTTTTGGTCATGGCCACCATAACCTTTTTATTTAACTCAAGTAGGGCATAAGGAAGCAGGCTTATTATTCATATCATACGTACGCTGTATGCCGCCCGAATCCAGTTTTACAAGTCCGCCCAAAGTAATATCGAATATTGCCTGCGATTCCGAGATATACAGAACAGGCTGATATGCTTTGGGATACTGTGTCATCTTTTCTAATGGTAAATTTTGCACTTTCAACGTGCGGAACAAGCCAATATACAACAATGCCCCCGCTGCCAACAGCAGAATAAATGTTATAAACCGGTTTATTTTCTTTTCTTTAGTCATAATTTTAAAAATGGCGGAGGCGAATGGGAATCGAACCCACCCGAGACGCGTTCGCGACTCGCGCTGGTTTTGAAGACCAGGAGCACCACCAGGCACATATCACCTCCGTTTTGCTCATCATTAATTATAAACTAATTTTTTGAAATTTCACTTTTTTTCCAAAAACACTTAGCCTGTTCCCTTGCCTGTTATTTGGCCTATAATGGCAGCTTCTTTTATTTTAGCTTTATGAAGTTTGGATAACAATTTGTCGGCCTTTGACTTTGGCAGGCAGATTAATAATCCGCCGGATGTCTGCGCGTCGAAACAAATATCCGCCATTTGTCTTGTTACACCTTTACCCATTATAAGTCTGTGTCCTGATGATTCGCGGTTGCGTTCAACTGCTCCGGGAATAATATCCGTATTAACTGCTTCCAAAACTCCTGGGAAAAGAGGAATATCGTCAAAAATTATCTCGGCGTTAACTTTGCTTAATGCCGCCATTTCACCTAAGTGTCCCATCAGGCTAAAGCCAGTTACGTCTGTGCAGGCGTGAATCTCAAACTCTCTCATTATCTCGGCGGCCTTTTTATTTAGTGTCGCCATTGAAATCGAAATGGCCTTGACGCTTTTGGCCGAAGCCTTATCTATTTGCGCGGCAAAGGCTATAATGCCTGTACCCAGTGGTTTTGTGATGATAAGCACATCGCCGGGTTTTGCGTTAGCGTTTGTTAATATTTTCTTTGGCTCAATTAAACCTGTTACCGCAAAGCCTGCTTTTATTTGCGGATCGTTGATGCTGTGGCCGCCTATTATCGCAACTTGTGCCTCGGTCATTTTGTCTATTCCACCTCGCAGAATGTCTCGCATTATTGAGTCTTCGAGTTCTTTGCAGGGAAAACCGATAATCGACAAAGCGGTAATTGGTATTCCACCCATAGCATACACATCACTAACAGAATTGGCGGCGGCAATTTTCCCGAACATATACGGATCGTCAACAGAAGGTGTGAAAACGTCAACTGTTTGGACGAGAGCAGAATCTTTGGAGATTTTGTACACGCCCGCGTCGTCGCCCGCTGCTGCTCCAACCAGAACATTTGGATGATCAAAGGATGGAAGTCCTCGCAAAACACTCTTCAAGAATTTCTGATCAATTTTCGATGCACAACCGGCTTTTTCGACAAGTTTTGTGAGTTGCACTTTTTTCGTTCGCACATCTTCAAGCCGCTCTCCTGCGCACAAACAAACATTTTTTTTCTTAAAAATATCACACGGACACGGTTTTTTAGGGTCGCATACGCAATGTCCGAGCCGCATAGATCGGCCCATAATCATTTTTCTTTTTTCGAGATTGATCACAATTAGCTCCTTTAGTTTGATGTTGTTTTATAATGTTTAATTGCAAGTATTGCAGCGCCTATTGCTCCGGTCATTTGAGGTTGAGGCGATATTTTCACCGGCCTTTCAAAAGTTTTCTGGATAGCAGTATCCATCCCATTAATCATTGCTACGCCGCCTGTAAAGATAATTTCCGTAGGCATATTTCGTCCTGCCATACTTAAAATTCGCGAAGCGATCGCATTTTGCACCCCGCAGACAATATCGGCAGGTGATCGTTGTTCCGCCATTAATCCCACAATCTCCGTTTCGGCAAAAACAACACACATACTGCTGATTGACGCCGGTTTTTTGCTTTCCTTCGCCACGGCTCCAAGCAAATGGAGCGTCAGTGATAATTTTTTCGAGACCATTTCAAGAAAACATCCCGTACCGGCAGCGCAGCGGTCGTTCATAGCGAAATCCTCAATACAGCCATTTTCATTAAGGCGAATTAATTTGCTGTCCTGACCGCCGATGTCGATTATTGCGCGTACATCTGGAATAAAATGTTTTACGCCCGCCGCGTGGCAGGTGATTTCAGTAATGGTTTTATCCGCAAAGCTGATTGCATTTCGACCATAACCTGTCGCTATGACGGCTCCAATTTCTTTGCGAGATATACTATTTTTTTTAAGTATATTTTCAAAAAGATTTTTCGCCAGATTCTCTTGTGCGACGCCCTGATCGGTTACATCTGTCGCGATTATGGTTGAGTTATCTGCATCTATCAATGCAATTTTTATTGCTCGTGAGCCTGCGTCTATGCCGGCACAAATCATTTTTGCCTCCGTTGTAAAACAACTTCAATTAATGCTTCTATCCTGTTCTTTATCGGCTGCTGCAATCCATCGGATAGTGTTGGTATCTCAATTTCAAGCGTTGGAATACGCAGCCTTTGTTTGACAATATCTGCGATGATCGTACCTTCTATCGCGCAATGACTAGCACCGGGTATACGCGAAATTATGATAGCTTCAGAGCCGAATTTTTCGATGTCCTGGCAAATGCGTTCTGCGCGGTCAAATGAAGAACCAGCCATCCCGTCAGCCAAAGCCATTTGTGCTAATGCTTCCATTGGGGCTATATCGGTTGGTATTGTATCGAGAGCGTGGGTAAACAGATAATCTGTGCCGCAAACTCGTCCGCCGCATTCTTCCAGAAGGTTCATTGCTTTTAAATCAGCGACAGGATTTACCCAAAATATTTTTGCTGCGTTTTTATTAGATACGCCTTCTTTATTTGCGATTCTTAACTTTGCTTCTTTTAATAAATCCTGCAAGACAAGGATCGTTTCACCAATATCCGAACAAAAATGAATAGCCAGCATTTCCGCAATGAGCATTTCAAGTGCTGGCAATGGATTAATTTGGGCTGTGAAAACAATATGTCTAAGTTCGGCAAGCAAACCGCGAACAACATTTGCTTTTGCGATTACTTTTATTAATTTTTGGTCTGTGAGTTTTTCGCCTGTTAATGTTTCCAGCAGGCTTCTTATATTTTCTAATTCCGATTTTACGAATTCGATTTGAGTCGCAGGTGTGGAAAAACCGCCTGGCAAATTTATACTGTCTTGATTCTTATCAGCTTTGCGTCTGTGCGGCATTTCCCACCAGTTTATTTTAAAACCAAGACTTTCAAGACGTTGCGCGATCGCTGAAAAATCATCGCAAACCGCACCCGTGCTGCAAATAAGTATATCAGCAACAGGAAAATGCTCTTCATTCAAAAACGCGCCGAGCATCGCCCGTACAGGACAAAACGATTCATCAATGCCTAACGAATCAGTGATTTTAAATAAGCCTTCGTTAGTTTCCATTATGCAGGGCGTCCACCACGCGCCGTCAGGATAAAACGCGATTGCGTTTTGTAAAGCATAAACCATAACTGGAATCGTGCCGAGGTCTTTCATTGTGCCGACGATTTTTTTGCCGTTTGCGCGGGCTTTATGCAGACGTTCGTTTTCTGTAAGAAGAAAATTCCAGAGCCTAAGCGCCGCGGCGGAATTGTCAAATTGAAGCGTTCGCAATCTTGTGTCGCCGTCTTCAAAATGTCTGCCAAGTGTTCCGCCGTAATCGGGTTGCTTTATGCCGCTGCTGCAAAGCAATTCATATTGCTTATTCCATTGGTCGAGAGTAATTTTGCAGGCTTTGGGGGTCATTCGAGCATCTCCATAAAAGCCTGTATTCGAGTGGTCAGACAGCTTTTTGTATTTTTGTCATTGTCGCCTGCGCTGATGTCGAGAACTGGCAGCGATGTAAATTCCTTATCGCATATTCTTCCGAATTCCGCGTGCCATTTATCGCACCATATATAATGATGAAAAAGAATACCTCGCACATACGTTTCGTTCAGCTTTTTCTTGAACCAATCATAAAGTCTATCATTAGGCCTTTGAAATACATCGGGTATTGTTTCAAAATATGCTGACACTAATTCTTTAACCGGGTTTTTAATTAGTTGCGTACGATCAAATTTGCCCGGCAATGTACGCCCGCCATCTGTAGTTGCATCAATCGCGATACAGCCGCCGTATTTTTGAACAATGTCGAAAATGATATGATCCTGTTTTAATAAATGACTGCCTATTATCGCCAGGGGTATTTTGTCGGTTGGTTTCTGTTTTGCAAGTTGCGTCTGTCTTTTGTTTTCAAAGTCTATCATTACCTCGGCAAGTTTTGCATTGGTCGGCCTTTGAGCATCAAACTGCGTTAGAAATCTGCTAAGTCTTTCAATTTCAGCCGCATAAAGTTCTGTGGCGGATTTTCTTTGCCATACAGTCGGCACATTCATTAGAAATATCGGAAGAATTGAATTTTTTATTGCGATATCGGAAGATCGTCGCATCTGGTCGCAGGTAGTCGCGAAAATAGCGGCACAGACATTTTTTTGAAAGTTTATTTCATTTGTAAAAGCACGTGCATAAGGACAAACGCCGATCGCAGCGTTCTCGGATATATTCGGCGCGACTCGCAGCGGCCGCAGACCGTGCGCTGCTATCCATTCCGGCGGAATGAACGGGTCGCAGTATATAACAGTGTTTTTGTCAGTCGAAATCATTATTTTCGCAAAGTTTCAAATAATGCTTCGATTCGCATTTTAATCCGTGCGGAATCGGATGGTGAATAATCAGTTTCTATTTTCAAATACGGCAGTTTAAATTCCTGCTGTACGAGTTGTTTGATAAAGTGCGATTCAACATCATACGTCAAACACGCCTGCCAAATTAATTCGATAACGCATTGAGGTCGGTATTTTTTAATAAGTTCCTGCAAAGTTTCTAGTCTTCGGGTATTTCTTGTCATCACAGAACACGGAATATTGAAATATTTCTTGGCTAACGCTTTTATCGGATTGTCAATCGTCTCATCGACATCTTCAAAGATTGGTTTAACGCCTGTGCAATTTTCCATACAGACGACCAGACCGCCGTTTTGCTCGATAAGATCAATTACCCGTTCGGCTCCGTGTACCAAAGGCACGCCGGTCAAAAGTACTCGCACTTTTTCAGTACCGCCGCATTTATTTTTTTGTGATTTCAATGTGTTTATTATTTTTTCGTATGCGTTTAAATCGGCATCTATACCGCTGATAATGCTTTTAAAATCCAAAAGCTGACGGCCTGTTAAAGGCGGAGTTTCTGCTTCCATAAATTCTGCTAGCTGACGTCTCAATCTGCGTTCACGATTCATTACTACGACCGCTTTGCGAATTTTGTCATCAGTTATTTTTACGTTAAAACGCTGTTCCAAAGCGGATTTAAATTTCAATAGCTCTTTTTGCCAATGTTCAAACGCGTCGGCATCATCAGGTTTTTGCGGTAATTCCAAAATATGCATCGGATGGTTTTGCGATAAAAGTTCATACATCTTTTTCTTGCCGTCGCAGGTTGTTTCTGCGACCAGTAGGTCCGCCATTTCCAAAAATGGATTTTTTTTGAGCACATTGTAACCATACGTTGACTTTATAAGAGGGCAAAGATTTTTTGGTAAATCCTGTTCTGCCGCCGTGATGGTATTCACCGAACCGCCGCATAAACAAACCGGAACCGCATCCGCCGCCATTATCAACTCTCGCGGCGTATATTCGCACATAATTCCAACAATCGGTTTACCCTTGGCTTTCGCCATTGTTGCATATTGCAGACAATTACCAATCATATTGCCAAACCAGGCATTACTGCATAAATTTTCGCTATTGCAATTTCCCATACATTCTTTCCTTAATTGCGTTTGCGGGCGATAAACATTCCCTGTGCTATTTTGCCTTTATGAGCCAAATGCTGCATAAACACCATTTCCGCGGCCATTGCTTGCATTAGATCGAAATCAAAATTAATAATTTTCAGAGCGTCATAAGTAAGCTGCATATTTAACATATTTAAATATAAATCAACGCAAGGAGCGAAAAGATTCGTATTCTTTGCTGTAATAAGTTCACAATTATTTTTTTTGAGCAGACAGCAATAGTCGTCCATATTATTTATGTTTGGGAATTTCATAAATTTTAAAAATCGTTCAGCTTCATTCGTCGCAAGTTCTAAATTTCCCTCGATCCAATCCGTAAAAGCGATAATACCGCCTGGTTTTACGATTCGGGCGGCCTCGCTTATAAGTTTTTCTTTATCAACAACATAGCACCACGCGTCTTCGCCCCAAACAAAATCTGCCGAATTACTTTCCAATCCGCTGCCGCATACGTCAGCCTGGGTAAAATGGATTTTATCTGCCAAACCTTCTTGTTTGACCCGCTTGATTCCTTCCTGCACCACACTCGGCGTGGCATCTACGCCATACATTTTTCTTACATTGAACATTCGTACCAAAAATCTCATCCCTGCGCCATTGCAGCAGCATAAATCAACGCCGCTCATTCCCGCTTTTATACCTGCTTCTTTAGCTAAAGCATTTGATGAAGCAAAACCGCCGATGTGAATTTGTTCACCCATAATAAGTTCCCAAAGATCACCTTCCGGCCCACTGTATACCGTCTGCACATTGTCTAGTCCCACATTTGAAACACTTTTCATAAATATCCTTCAAAAAAAAACAGGTGAGGAAATTAGTTTGCCTCACCTGCTGGTACCCAGTTATCTTTTAAAATGATGACTTTACAAGAGCAGCCTCCATATTAATTCAAATGACACAAGTTCAAAATTAGAACCGGATTGGAAATTGTCATTGGAAGTTGGGGGCACTCGCCACGAGCACCGGCAGGAATTGTTTCAGCCATAGCCTGAAATGATTTGACTCCTGATTATCGCTATATTTACCATCAACATAAGTATACACCGAATACTAAGAAAGAAAAGTACATTTCTTTGTTTGTGGCCGCTCCGATTATTGGCCTGTCAATACAATAAAAAAGAAAAATCCGTAACATACAAAGTCCGAAAAATGGGAAAACCTTACGATTTTTTTTTACATTTTTTGAAAAAAACAGCAATAAATCTGCGTTGGGTTACCTGCATACCTTAAAAAAGCGACAAGCAAAGACAGTTTGAAGCCACTAAACTTCGTTAAAACGGACTTAAAGAGCATAAATCGTCGCAATGACTTTATTATGGATTCTTGGGGGCAGCGTTTTTAGCTGTTATTGTGTTTGAATCTTGATTTTCAAAGGGCTAACAAGTACACTAAACAAAGAGCGAATTTCTGAGGCCTTTTTAATATGGTGAAGAATGCGGGAAAATAATAAGAATCTTGTAAGGAATATACCATCAGTTGATGAACTTCTAAAGTTTCTGCCATTTACGAATGTGCCGCGAACTATCATTGTGGATGCGGTACGGGATGCAGTCAATGAGTTTCGTGAACAGCTTTTGAAAGACAGTAAAAATGTAAACGAAGAGGCGATTCGGGAGACGATTATTTCAGCCGCTAAAAAACGTATTGAAAATGCGATGAAGCCTTTCTATCGAAAAGTAATTAACGCTACCGGCATTATTCTACATACCGGCGTTGGAAGGGCAGTTTTGCCTCGCCAGGCCATCGAACAAATAACAAACGAACTCACCGGTTACTCTCTACTCCAGATGGATTTGGAAACTGGAGAGCGTTCAAAGCGTGATAGTTGCGTTGAAAAACTTTTGCAGCAATTA